>JAJFLR010000017.1 GCA_021772565.1 Opitutales bacterium
CGACAATGGTTTTTATAATATAACAAGTTTATCAGGGTTAAGGAGTGAAGTGCTGGCATCGGTACACAACCCGGCAAACTGGACAACCAGTGATGACATTCAAACCTGGACAAGAACGACATGGAGTTTTAATATTACAAATGCAGCTTCACCGCCTTCTGATATAAACTTGGATAACAATGCAGTAGCAGAAAACTTACCGGTAGGGACAATCGTCGGTGACTTTACAACCGTTGACAGTGACAGTTTCACGTTTATCTATACATTAGTTTCGGGAACCGGCAGTACCGACAACAGTAAATTTACCATAGATGGCAGCACATTAAAAACCAATACGGTATTTAATTTTGAGACTCAGTCTTCATTTAATATTAGAGTGCAGTCTACTGACAGTGAAACGACACCCTTGCAGAAGCAGTTTACTATCGCAATTGCTAATGACACATCAGAAAAACTTCTAATTAGTGAGATTCATTATAATCCTGATGTAGATGCTTTATTTTCAGATATTGATTACGAATTTATTGAAATTTATAACGCCGGAGTCGTAAAAGCAAATTTAGAGAATATTTCATTTGATGGAATAGAATTTACCTTTCCTGCCGGAGCTAGTTTATCCGCCGGTGAATATGCTATTATAGCAACTAACTCCAAATCGTATGAGGGCAATGGCTACCAGGTATTTCAAATGGTAAGTGGTTCGCTCTCAAACGACGGAGAAACACTCAGTATAAAAAATAGTTTGAATGATGTAGTGGATACAGTAACTTATGAAAACAGCAGTGGTAGTGCAGGTTGGCCTACCGATCCGGATGAAAAGGGACCTTCGCTGGAGTTAACCCACCCTTCATTAGACAACAGTCTACCGGCTAACTGGCGCTCAAGTTTGGAAAAAGCCAATAGTGCAACTAACGGTATTGCATTTAATGGCACACCCGGATTGGCAGCTGAACCAACAACTCAGGCTACCAATGTTCAATTCAGTGCAATCCAAAACAGCTCGATGACAATATCGTGGACAAACCCAACCAGTGGAGGTGGAGACCGTCGTATTGTTGTAATGAAGAAGAATACACCGGTAGACTCGCCTGTTGTTGATCGGACAAGCTATACAGCCAACGTAGTCTTTGGCAGTGGTAGTCAAATTGGTACGGGGAATTTTGTTGTCTTTGCCGGAACGGGTAACTCAGTCAATGTAACCGGACTGACATCGGGTGCTTTTTATCATGTAGCTATTTACGATTATAACGGCACAACAAAGTTTGCAAACTTTTTAACCGATAGCCCACAAACCGGATTTGAAAATACAACAACTTCAGGACCACAAATTGAATTGACAAAATTTGAGTTAAATGAGTTTGGCCCGACATCAGTGAATCAAAGTAGTGCTACACAAGAATACAATGTAACTGGAACTAACTTAACCAGCGACATAACTATTACCGCACCGAGCAAATTTAAAATCAAAAAGGATGGCGATGCCAGTTTTGCTACAAGCGTTACGTTAACCCAATCAGGTGGTTCGGTTGCGAGTACCAAAATATTAGTCGAATTTAATACACCTGATGCAGGAAAATATATAGAACAAATTTCTCATACTAGTAATAACGCTGTAACACAACTACTGAATGTTTCAGGTGCAAGTTTACTCGATGAGCCAACAGTAGCATCATCAACATTTCAATTTTCAAATATTGGATTCACATCAATAAATCTCGGATGGACAAATGGAAATGGAACAAATCGAATTGTAATAGTTCGTGAAGACGCTGCAGTCAACGAAGCCCCAGTAGATGGCACAAGTTATGTGGCCAATGCATCGTTCGGAGCGGGAGATACGTTAGATTTTGATAATTTTGTAGTATTCAATGGTACTGGGAATAGTGTTGATGTCACAGGGTTGAAACAAGGATCAACATATTTCTTTAGAGTTTTTGAATTTAACTCAAATGGTATTACAGGTTCAGAAAATTATTTCCTTGGTAGTACAGAAACAAATCAAACAACAAAGGTTTTTAATTCATTGGAACCAGGCGACTTAGCTTTTACCGGGTATCAGACTGATAATCCAGATCGTTTTGCATTTGTTTTACTGGTAAGTATACCAGGCGGAACTATTATAAATTTTTCAGACAAAGGGTGGGATAGCTCAACATCTGCGTTTCTAGAGACATCAGTTGACAGTACATTAACGTGGACTGCTCCTGAAAGTGGTGTAAGTGCTGGAACAGTCATTGAAATTGCATCACCAGTAACAGGACCAAATTCAATTGTAACAGGTGGTGGTACTGCCATCGACAAACTATTACTCTCAATTGATGGTGATCAAATCTTGGCGTTTCAGGGAGAAGAAACTTCTCCATCATTCATTGCAGGTTTGTCAACGAGTGTATGGAAGACTTCGGGATCATTAACAACAAATAACCAAAATGAATCCTTCTTACCATCAACTTTAGCATTGGCATCGAATACAGCAATCGAATTAAACAGTACCAGTGATAATGGATTTTATAATAATTCTACACCATCAGGATTACCTGTAAATATTTTAGCATCAGTTCATAATCCGACAAATTGGTCTACTAACGATAGTACACAAAGTTGGAATACAGCAACATGGACCTTTAATATAACGATAATATCAAATCCTCCAACTAATATCACATTGAGCGCAAATTCTGCTGGTGAAAATCTGGGAATCAGTATCAAAGTGGCTGATCTGATAACAACTGACGATGATAGCTTCAGTTTTATTTATACATTAGTAGCTGGAAGTGGTGATACTGATAATTCTAAATTTAAAATTTCAGGTAATACTTTGTTTACCAATGCTACATATGATTTTGAAACAGATTCCACTTTAAATATTAGAATACAATCAGATGATGGAGGAACAACACCGTTTCAGAAGGAATTCACTGTTAATATAACTAACGACCTTACTGAAGATACTGACGACGATGGATTAACTGAAGAGGAGGAGTTGGCACTTGGGTCTAGTGATCAAAGCAAAGATACAGATAAAGATGGTGTTGAAGATGGTACTGAAGTTAAAGATTGGGGAACTAGTCCAGTTGATTTTAATTCATATCCTCGTATATTGAGTATTATTACCAATGGTGATAATACTGATATTACCTGGACAAGTGCTCTCAATGTTGGCTATAAAGTAGAGCTTAAAACTGATCTTAACGAAGCAAATTGGAGTCCCATTGATAGCAGAAGAAATGGTGCTGCTAATGAAACAACATTTACAGTGTTAAATACAAATGGATTCTCTAGTCTATTTTTTAGGGTAGTATTATTTTAATAAAATAAATAACATTTAAACAGTTCAAACTGCAAATACTCAATTAACCTTCAGTATTCTCAGTTTTATTTTTAAAACTTTCCACAACTAACTGAGAGAGTTCTTTATCCGGGTTCATTACAAAATCTTTATTAATAGTAAAATTATTTTGCCCGGAGTTTCTAGAAACAATTTTTAGTCCGTGTTGAAAATCTCGAAATTTTTCCTCACAAATTGCTCGGATAGTCTTATCTTCTTTAATCGCTATATCTATCAATAAATCTCTTGAATCATTATCGAACGTTAACGTAATATTAAACTCCTGCTTAAACCTTTTTGAAAATGAAGCAATGTCACGTCCCATTACATCATGATGGGTATGCTGATAATCTTTCAATAATTTCTTTAAAGTTTTATCAGGATCATTAATTGTCTTTTTCGTAACTTCAAAACTTGGAACCCCAGTCGATGGTAATTCAAATTTATAATTACGAAAAACTTTTTCCAATACAGTTATCAAACCTCTAGCACCAGTTTTTTCCAGATATGCTTTTTCTGCAATTTCACGAATAGCTTCAGGAGTGATTTTAAATTCAATATCGTATCCACTAAAATCCATTCTGTATTGTTCTAAAATATTTCCTTCTGAAGAAGTGAGAATATCATTTAAGTCAGTGGCATTAAGGTGGTCACAAGCAACGCGAACCGGTAGTCGCCCAACAAATTCAGGTTCAAAACCATATTTTATAAAATCATGCGTTTCCACATGATGGAGGTACTCAATTGATTCGCTTACTTTGCTTGTATTGCTTCCAGACCCAAAACCGATATGAGCCTCGTCCATTCGTTTTTTTATTGAATTGGATAAATCACCAAACGCCCCACTAACGATAAATAATATGTGTCTGGTATTAATCGATTTTTTTCTACTTTTTCCACCTTTACTCATTTCCATCATTGCTTGCATTTGAGACATGATATCAGTTGGACTAAATAAATTTACGTCAGTGTCCTCCATTAATTTGAGTAAATTAATTTGCACACCCCTACCAGAGACATCGCGCCCAGCTGCGTTTGATGCAGCAGCTATTTTATCTATTTCATCTATATAAACTATACCGTATTGTGCTAAATCCATATTATCCCCTGACATCTTGACTAAGTCACGAACCAAATCTTCAACATCGTACCCAACATATCCTGTTTCAGAAAATTTAGTTGCATCTGCTTTGACAAATGGAACACCGATTAACTTTGAGATACATCGCATCAAATATGTTTTACCAACACCTGTTGGTCCTAATAATATGATATTTTGTTTGTGATATTCTTTATCTATTAAATCAGGATTTTCGATACATTGTCGCACATGATTATAATGATCACAGATGGCAACTGAGAGAACTTTTTTAGCTTCCTGTTGCTTAATCACATACCTATTTAGATAATCACGGATCTCTCTTGGTTTAAGATTAAACTCCTTTATACGCTGTAAAACTTCATCGTTCTTTTTACTATTTTCTTTATCGCTAATATTTGTTGAATCAATTTTTGGCTCAACAGGTGGAGGATTAATTCCATGAAAACTTAATTTAGCGTTTGGGTTTCTTAAAGCTTCCTGAAGCTGTTTTTGAATTTCTTCGAATGGATTTTGTGTATCTTTTGAGCTCATAATTAAAAATTTGACACTTTGAATATAATATACAAAAATGCTGCTTTTACTATTAAAAAAAATATCAATTAATATACAATCTACTAAAAGACAATAACTATGTCTACAAACCTCACTAAGCGCGACATTGTTCTTAATATCTACGACAAAACTGGATATTCACAAAAAGAAGTGAGAGAAATAGTCCAGCTAACTCTAGATACAATAGCTGATTCATTAGCAAAAGGAAACAATGTTGAGTTAAGGAATTTTGGAGTTTTTGAAGTTCAAGTCAGAAAATCCCGGATAGGTCGTAACCCAAACAAACCTGAAAAAGATGTTATCATACCCACACGCGCAGTAATAAAATTTAAGTCAGGTAAAGAACTTAAAGCTGATTTAAAAAATATAAATCTAGACGGTATAAAACAGTAGCTGCTTTTTAATTAGCATATACTTTAAAATTTAATTTTAATAAAAAATTCATGAGATACAGAATTTAAGCTGTGTACTGATGAATAAATGATTAACTCGATAAGATTAATCGTTATATGGATAATTCTTCTATTTTATTTTCTATAATTATACCAACATTTAATGAAGAAGACTATATTCTTAAATGTATTGATTCTATCAAAAGCAACAGTACAGAGGCTGAAATAATTATTGCAGATGGAGGCAGTTCAGACAAGACAATAGAAATTGCAAAAAACGCAGGTTGTACAATCACTAGTAATCCACGTGGTAGAGGCACACAATTAAATGATGGTGCAGACTATGCTAACGGGGAAATTTTAATTTTTCTTCACGCAGACTCACAATTAAGTAATAATGCATTAGATATAATTAATAAATACTTTATCGAAAAAAATAATAAAGTAGGAACGTTTAGAGTAAAATTTGATACAAATAAGTTGAGTCACAAACTGATAGAGTTTACATCACGATTTGATTCCGTATTTACCAGCTTTGGTGACCAGGGTATAATAGTTAATAGAAATTTTTTTTATAAATTAAATGGATTCCCCGATTGGTCCTTATTTGAGGATGTTAAATTTTTTCAGGTTGCTAGAAAAAAAACAAGTATATTATCAATTCCATCTCATATCATTACATCCAATAGAAGATTTAAAGAAAATGGTTTATTGAAACAAAAACTTTTAAATGCCTATTTGATGATTCAATACCTGTTTGGTGTATCACCCTATAAATTGGTAAAAAAATATAAGGATATTATTTAAATACAGAATTAATGAATCATAGTCATCCAATTCTATCCTGTCATGAAGCACTTGATTTTGAAAATGAATTACTAGGTAAATCTGATGTTAAAACTTGGACCGCTATGCGCAGTGCCGGGAAATTAGTAGGGTTAAATATTATCTCTGACTTCCATGAAATCAAAGAAATTACTGGCAAATTGAGAATTCTAATTTTGGCTGGTAAAGGACACAATGCGGGTGATGCCATAATAGCATGTAACACAATTTTAGAAAAATATCCTGATTCAATTGTTGATTTAGTTTTAATTTATGGAGACCAAACGCTAAAGCCATT
Organism: Opitutales bacterium; assembly: GCA_021772565.1. GTDB lineage: Bacteria > Verrucomicrobiota > Verrucomicrobiia > Opitutales > JAJFLR01 > JAJFLR01. Next base: position 6,498 of record JAJFLR010000017.1, read on the forward strand.
AGTCAAAAAGGCTCTAAATCAATTATTAAATATTTTTCATAAAAATATCACCCAGCATTCATGGAGAAATACATCAAATTTACTCAAATCAATTTCGATTCAGCATTATGACATTTGTCTCGATGGAATTTTTGGCATGCAATTTAAACCGCCGATTAAAAAAAATTTAGCCGAGCTATTAGACATTATTAATAATAATAAAAATATTTTGATTAAGGTATCCGTAGATCTACCGAGCGGTTGCAGCGACGTACCTAACGATTCCTGTTTTATTGCAGATTTTTCATACGCAACAGGAATTGTAAAATCACCTTTATTTAACGAAAAAAATAATAAGTATGTTGGACGGATTCGATACTTAGATATTGGATTTTTCAAAGTAAATATTATTGAGCAAAAATGTAAACGAGTACTATTAGACTCAATTCTAAATCCATTAAAACATTTACGGGATCCCCTAACAGACAAAAGATCATTTGGTCATTTATTTATTATTGGTGGCTCAAAAAATATGTCTGGAGCTATAATGATGTCTGCAATGGCTGCAGTAAAAAGTGGTGTTGGACTTACAACAGTCTTTGCTCCAGAAACTGCCACAAATAAAATGGCTGCTGCTTTACCTGAAGTCATGTGGACAGGGTGCTCATTAAATTCTGAAGGTGGTTTATCGATGCAAACCTTTGAGAAAATTATTGAGAAAACTGATCGTGCAACTGCAATACTAATTGGACCCGGTATGGATAAAAGTAATGAAACAAATTCGTTAATCCATAAAATAATTACGGAAATCAATCTACCAACAATTATTGATGCTGATGCGTTACAGCCAAATATAATTGCTGCAGTTAAAAAAAGAAAAGCTGATTTTTGTCAAGTAGTTATCACACCTCACATTGGTGAATATAATAGGATCTCTAATTCAAAATCAGAAACAGTCACAGATAACGATTTCAAAATTTTCTGTAAAAAACAGAAGCTAATGTCTGTCTTAAAAGGTCCAATTACTAAAATCTCAGATGGAAAAACAATAATGATCAGCCCTTTTGGTGGACCGATTTTAGCACGAGGTGGCAGTGGTGATATTTTAGCAGGACTGATTGGAAGTTTAATTGCCAGACCTAATGCTGAAATATATAAATCTTTATGCCGCGCAGTTGTTTGGCATGGACTAGCAGCTGAGGCCACCGCAAGACATTTTGGTCAGACAGCAGTACAAACAACAGATATATTAAACTTTTTAGGATCTGTACTACGAAAATAGTTTTTTTTAACAATTAGAGATTACCTGATCTAATTCTTTTAAATAAGTATTTTTAAATTCCTCAGACATTAATGCCACTTCGAAACCGTTACGCGCAACTTGTGCTAATTCTTTTTGTGTAAAACTTAAATCAATGGCTAACGCAGCATATTCTTCATTTAAACTATTACCAAAAGACAATGGATCGTCGGTACTGATGGTACACCGAACGCCAATATCTAATAACTCCTTAATCGGATGACCAGCCATATTTGGAACGACATCGAGTTTTACATTACTGATAGGACAAACATCAAAAGTGATATCTCTTTCTTTAATAAATTCCAAAAGTTGTTTGTCATTCACAGCATTTATCCCATGTTGAATTCTACTAACACCCAATAATTCAATAGCCTCTCTAACATAATTTGGTCCACCAAATTCCCCTGCATGGGCTTTAGTAAATTTTCCATTATCTCTTGCCGCTGGCCAAATACGTTTTGTCCAATCCTCAATAGGTAGAGGCTCCTGACCATGTAAATCTATTCCATCTAAACCTTCCCAGGTAATACATTCTTCAATCACAGAGCCCATTTTATCATTATACTGATTACGCAGCATGCCCATAAATATTTTAACTGCCAAACCTTCTGGGACTGCATCACGAATGGCTGCAATAATTTCAGGGCCACTGGAATCAATAAATTCAACTATTCCAGCATGGAAACTAGTTTCAACATATTTGACATTTTGATTCTGGTGATTTTTGAAAATAATCTTTGCTGCCTCATGATACCTCTCTGCGGTTGTGTACCATTCAATTGCCATAGAAATCAGTTCATCTTCAAATTGCTGGAAACTTAAAAATTTATAATCGTCATCCCACGAACTTGGAAAATCTTTGTAGCGATCAGGGTTTAATTCCTGAAGAAGATGGTAAGGCAACGCACCTTCTAAATGAAGATGAGTTTCCGTCTTGGGAAGATTTTGAATAAATGTAGCTAATTTTTGATCTGGTTGGTAAGGCATAATAATAATATGTAATTAATAACTACGAATTACTAATTAAATTAACCACATATCTACGAGCAAACCAATAATAACAATAACGTATTAAATAATTTCAAATTTCTAACTTGAGATTATTTCGTTACAATGCCTTTCCAGTAATTATCCGCTTTGTTCATCAGCTCTTTTTCTTTACCCTTACCTGCTTCTTTATTCCAGGATTTTAAAGTATCACCTAACCAACCACTATAAAATACGTAGTTTTTATCATTAATTATTTTGTATTTTTTTGGATCAATTTTTACTTTTGAACCTCCATCGGCCATTGCCCATGCACACCAACCACCGTAGGCCGGTTCATATTTATCAGGATTAGCATCAAATGCTTTTTTATTAGCCAGATTAGAAAAATAATATATAACACCATGATAGACATTTTTTAAACCTTTATTACCTTCTCTCGGCTTTCCTTTAAAATAAGAGACCGGGTCATAACCACTTAGAGCAACTTTATCATTATCTAAATTTAAATGCTTAGCCCTTTGAGAATCACTTATTAAAGGATCTGCACTAACGGTAATTATAGGCATTTGAAATGCCAAAACACTAATTAAGATAATCGAAATATTATTTAACATTATTTTCATGTAACTAATTTTTATTTATATAGGAATACAAATTTGATAATATACAAGACGCAAATAAAACATCTTTTATTCCATTTTTTAATTAAGATATGGATGACTGATTTTCCACTTTTCACTTAAAATTTCATCGTCAATGGTTAGTGTAGCCAATGGATAATTTAAACTATAATTATATTCATTTTTCATTGGCCCTTTAATTCCCAGTATCCCTTTATTCAGAATATTTGATATTGCGCGACAAAGTTCATCCAAAATTTCTAGATCTGAGATATGTATTTGAGGTTCAATAGAATTATTTGGTAGTAAAATCGACATACTAATATCCTGAAATCCCATACTTTTTAAAGCCAAACCATAGAGTATCAACTGAAGTCCTTTTCCTTTTTTAATTGAAGATTTTTTAAGACTTGAATCTCCACCTGTTTTAAAATCAATAATCCAAACAGGATCATCACTAAAATTAACGATTGAATTATCAACATCAAATTTTTGAGTGATTTTTCCATTTCCTTTGCCACATAGTAACATATCTATTCTACCAGTAATCGGAATTGATACAGTATCACTGATCACACATTTTGATAATCTGGGCAATGTGTATTCAGAAAGTAATAAGGGCCAGTCATCAAAACTCTGTAACTGCAAAGCAAAATAATTTGCGATCTGATGTGCAATATTCCACTTTGAGACCCACCAATCCGGAAGCTGACGATTCATTTTTTTATACGATAACAAAACTTTATTTAAAATTTCCTGAGACTTTTTATCCAGTTGATTCTGAATAAAATTATCGTTGGATTTTTTGATAAATTTATTGTCACTAAAAATAAGCAACCAGCTATGAACCCAATTTCCGATTACCAGAGACCAACTCTGTTGCACTTCATAAGTTTTTATTTTTTTTATTTTTAGAATGGATTCAATCCAGACATTACTTGGTTGTGTTAAAGTATACTCCCATTGCTTGGATGATAGTTTTAATCGATCATCAGGGGGGCGTCTATCAGATGGGTAGGAAAATTCATATTCGCCAAATATTTTATCCCTATCTCGTCTAATTGAATGAACCAATTTTAGCTGATCAAACTCGACTTCATCAATACTTTTCTCCGAATTTACGACACTACATTTTAACCAGGCATTCGTCTCTGAATTAATCCTTGCGATAATACTATTTGATAGTAACTCACCCTTTTCCACCCAGTGCAATTTAGTAAGTTTGTCGCTGATAGCTGATTGTGATAAACTTAACTGATCTAAATCTGTAAGTGAGCTAGTTACGGTTATTCCACTTTCTGTATTTGCGATTAGCTGTGAGAAAAAAAACTCTGACAATAATTGATAGTCCGAATTACAGAGCAAAAAACTATAGTTATTCTTAACACAAATTTGCCCTGATCCAGACTTGCTTTGCTTGATAATTTTTTGATTTAAACTTTCAATTTTCTTATCAAGTAACAATGGATTTGATTTACACTCTGCCTGCCAGTTAGTTTTATTTAATCCAGTAATAATCAGATGAGAAAAATATTGGCCGTAAGCCTGATCAAGAGTCATTAGATGGATTCTGGAAAAAGGATGTTTGCCACTATCGTCTCTGCTTCGCCTTCCCAAATCAACTAAATCTTTAAGCCATTTGATAAAAATATCTTTACTGATATCACCATCCATAAAATCAGCAAAACTCAACGCGTTTTTAATTTGGTCGTCTATAATTTTAAGCCAATTATTCTCATTAAATATTTTAATTAATAGTTCCAAAAATAATTTGAAACTATTGTTAACCGGCAATAGGCAATATGTCTTTAAAAACTTCAGAGCCTGACAATCGGGTTTATCAATTTCTAAAAAGGCTTCTAATATTGAAATATTATCAATTCCAGTTTGCTCAAATGCGTAACTCAATTCCTTTTCAATATTTTCTACATCTGCATTAGTCTGTAATCCTTCAACTCTTCTTGTTCTTATAAAATTAATCAACGATGAAAGCTTTGGCGATTTTTGATAATCTATCCAGGAATTAAGTAATTGATGTTCATTTGATAATACGGACGAATAACCAATATTATCATCATATGAGATTCCAAGTTTCTTAAATCTAATAATTACTTCACGATATAAGATTGAATTTGATGGAAATATTATTCCAATACGACCACAACTGCAATCAGCTAAATACTCTAAACATTGCTGAACTACTGAGTCAGACTCATCATTGATATTTGAGGATATTCTATAGTTCACCTGCGGATCCAATTCACATATCCCTGACTTAAAATAATAATTTTCCGCGAGAGATTTAAAATCCTTATTGTGCTGTGCGTCATTTAAATAATTAAATTCGCCAAAGTTTTCTTCCCAAGTTCCTAACCATGTCATGCCTGACTGTTGATCAGTTCCGTGAAATAAACAGACATCAAAATTTTCAGAACTATATATTGTATTAAAAAGTAATTGAGCCAAATGCCAATGGCTCTCGTTAAACCCATAGATAAGAACATTATATTTTATTGAATCACTATTCTGAATAATATCATAAATTGAACGATCCAATTTTTCTAAAGTCACAATACTACTCTTATGCAAAAAATTTCCTAACTCCTGGATAATATCATTAACCACATTTAACTCAAATTTCTCATCTTCAAACCCTGATGATATCAACTGGTCATATACCCGCAAAAATTTATCCGGATCATCAGATATTGATTGAGCAATAAAATCTCTATACTGAGCAGCAATCTTTGAAATTAATAACTTAATATCTTCGCGTGACACATTCTGCTCTTGTAATACAGTTTGTTTAGCTAAGAAATTACGCAGCAATCCTGGATTAAAGAACTCTACCCCCAAACAAGAAATATTTTCTTCAAGTAACTTAAATTTTAAAAAATTTGCCTGAGCTAACGTCGGTGCAAGTACAATATTAAAACATGAATTCTGCCAAATTTTATTATGCGTATTTTCAAACCATGGTCGAACTACTTCATCCCAAGCTATATTGATACCATCGGCTAAATATAGATTCCTAGCCATCTTATTTTTTTAAGAAAAATTCATGCTAGGATAATATTAAAATTTCATATTGGGCAATCCTTCTGGGCCGCCACCCATCCCAGCCATTTTCTTCATCATCTTTCTCCCCTTCGATCCTTTCATCATTTTCATCATTTTTCTCATCTGCTGAAATTGTTTAAGAAGGGCATTAACATCTTTAACCTTAACACCGGAACCGTTAGCAACTCTTTTACGTCGACTGCCACTTATTATTTGAGGGCTCTGGCGTTCGCGAATGGTCATTGATTGAATAATGGCTTCAGTCCTTTTGAGTTGATTTTCTTCTTTGTCTCCCACTTTCATTCCACTCATACCAGGAAACATTTCCATAAGCGATCCGAGTGGACCCATCTTTTTCATTTGCTGTAATTGACCGAGAAAATCTTCCAAATTAAAATCAGCACTCTGAAGCTTCATAGCCATACGTTCAGCTTCATCTTGATCGATAGTTTCCTGTGCTTTTTCAACTAGCGATACAACATCACCCATGCCCAAAATACGGGAGGCCATTCTGTCCGGATGAAAAATATCAAAATCTTCAGGCTTCTCACCAATGCCCATGAATTTTATGGAAACACCTGTTATCGATTTCATCGAAAGTGCTGCTCCGCCTCGTGCATCACCATCGAGCTTTGTAAGAACTATGCCACTTAATTTTACTGCATCATTGAATGTTTGTGCAACATTGACTGCTTCTTGCCCTAACGCACTATCGGCCACGAGCAAAACTTCATCAGGATCGATTTTTTTTCTTAGATTTTTTATCTCATCGATTAAATCATCATCAATCTGTAAGCGCCCTGCTGTATCAAAAATTATTGCATCATTAGAATTTTCTTTGGCTTTTTTTAATGCTGCAGCACCAATTCTAACTACGTCTTTATTTTCTCGATCTGAATAATACTGAATCTGCTCAGTATCGGCTAACGTTTCAAGCTGATCAATAGCAGCCGGTCGATAAACATCACAAGCTACAACCATTGGGGAATAACCTTTTTTTAAAAGAAATCGTGCAAGTTTAACACTGCTTGTAGTTTTTCCCGCACCGTGAAGACCCACCATCATTATACGCAACGGTTTTTTATCAACTAAATCTGTAGTCCCCTCCCCTAATAATTTTGTTAACTCGTCATTGATAATTTTTATTATCATCTGACCGGGAGTGACCGTTTTCAAAACCTCTTTACCGACACATTCGTTATTGACTCGGTCAACAAACTCACGAGCAACTCGAAAATGAACATCAGCTGACAATAAAGCATTGCGCACTTCCTTGAGCGCCTCAGCCATGTTTTCCTCAGACAATTTGCCAACACCTCGTAAATTGCGAACGGCTTTTCCAATTTTATCTGTAAGTGATTCAAGCATTTTTTTAAAATTTTATATTATATCCAAAAATAAAAAAACCGCTTGCGAGTAGACAAGCGGTTTTTATTTTTAACAAAAAATTCAACCAGTTGCTTTCTTGTAATAATCGGCAACTTTACTCCAATTTACAACATTCCAAAATGCAGCAATATATTCAGGTCTACGATTTTGATAATTTAAATAGTAAGCGTGCTCCCATACATCAATTCCGAGAATTGATTTACCTGGGCAGCAGACTAAATCTTTCATTGCTGGATTGTCCTGATTAGGTGTTGAGCAAACACAAAGCGTATTATCCTCTTTAACACAGAGCCAAGCCCAACCACTACCAAATTGTGTTGCCGCTGCATTGCTGAAAGCTTCTTTAAATGAATCAAAATTCCCAAATGAGCTATCTATAGCAACTTTCAAATCTCCATCCGGTTCTCCCCCACCATCGGGTGATAATATATCCCAAAACAACATATGATTAAAATGGCCGCCGCCATGATTTCTAATGGCACCGCGAATTTTTTCCGGAGCACTGTCTATATTTGAGATTAACTCACAGACACAATCTGGTGCATCATAATTTGCGCCACTCAATGCATCATTTAATTTTGTAATATATGTTTGATGATGCTTGGAATGATGAATCTCCATCGTTTTTGCATCAATATGCGGTTCTAATGCATCGTATGCATAATTTAGTTCTGGTAGTGAATATGCCATTTTATTCCTTTGGTTAATTTTGAATTTTAAAATTAAATCGCGAATTTACTCTTGCTGAGAAAATTGCTTCAGATTATTAATCATCAATAACAATAGCGTTTATGTATTAGTCAATTAATTATTTCCTCAAATTCAATTCTTTACTGATGATCTCATCAAAATCAAATTTTCTCAAAAATTTCCCAAGACTATCTACCGGTATAATTACTATATCTGCTATAATTTTATCATTTTGTATAAATTTTAGTGAAGCTGATGCTGCTGAGATTTATGGAAATGTAAAAATCGAAACACCAAAAAAGAAAGCTAGGGTAAATCAAAGGTATGCCAAATCTGCACTAGGAGTCATGTCAAAGATTTTGCCGTCCAAAGCTATAGTCTATCTTGAAGGTAAATTTGAAAAGTCAAAACTCACACCCCCTTCTGAAGCTATAGTAATGGGTCAAAAAAACTTGATGTTCGATCCGGCAATTATTCCTATTTTAGTTGGATCTAAAGTTTCATTTCCCAATTATGACAACACATATCACAATGTTTTTTCTTACTCATCAACAAAATCGTTTGATCTTGGACGCTATCAACCCAATGAAATACCACCCTTTAAATTATTTGATAAAGCCGGTGTAGTCAGAGTATTTTGCGAAGTTCACAACCACATGAGAGGAATTATTCTTGTTTTAGAATCACCCTACTTTACAGTTACAGATGATGACGGAAATTATAAATTATTAGATGTCCCAAACGGTGATTACACATTAAAGGCATGGATAAACGAAAAAAATATCCTGAGTCAAAAAATTAATATTAAAGAAACTGACAAGCAGGAAATTAACTTTAGCAGCTCGAAAAAATAAATTATCAATATAGAACCTTACACTCTTTGTGTGCTTTGTAGTTAAAATAGAATTATTATATCTGATTACAGAAATTAAAAATTTGAATGAGTGCACGCCAAAATATAATACCTGGTTTATACATCAGTTATAAAATAAAATTGGCCTTTGCCATTGTAATAATAGTCACAGCTGTTTCAACAGCCACTTTATTTCTAACTCAAATAAAGGTTAACGAAAATTATCAGCATTTTGTAAGTAATCTTTTCCAACAACAAGTAGAACTCTTTTTTGATAAGCGACAAACTCGATTATCTGCTGCTAGAGATGCCATTGAAGATGCCACAACTAATGTAAGATTAATTGCTGCTCTCAATGCTAATGACATCGACAGATTTTATAGCGACCTAGCATTTGAACTCACCAAAATTGTTGAGCGTTATACCAGCAATGACTCACACCTTAAACCGTTGTTTCGATTTATTGACACAGATGGAAATTATATTTCCCCAAAATCCAATAATGCCGGATACCTCATGGGAATTCCCGAGAGTAATCTTTCACAAGTCTTTAAAGATATGCTGACCAACGCTTCTGATGACAACACCGATAATGTTGGTTATCTGAATTTCACAATTATGGAGAAAAAACATCTATTTGAAATTTTAATCATGCCAATATTTGATCCAGGTACATTTTCACATATTGGTGATCTTGTATTCGCTGCACCAGTTAATTCCATCAGTAATATTTTAGGTGTCAGTACTCAATCAATGAAATCAGGCCTTTATCTCGATGGGGAATTTTATTCAGATACTATACCAGAAGAATACCAGGATAATATTTGTAAAGAGTCGAAAAACGTTATTAAAGGCATTATTTCCAAACCTCCAAAAGTACTGATTGATAAAATCCCGCACTTAATTTTCACAAAATCATTAGGTGAAAATTCTCAACTTCGTGATTTTTATCAAGTATCGTTATTTTCTTTGGATGAACTGCAATTATTATTAAAAAAAATTCGTTCAACCGTCATACTGTTTACTGTGATAGCATTAGCTACTGCTATTGGACTCAGTTTAGTTACTTCTCACAATATGACCAAACCAATTTTAAACCTGGTCAGTGGCACCAAGGAAGTAAAAAAGGGAAATTTTGATATACCGGTTCCAGTTACCAGTAACGATGAACTTGGGGTACTCACTCATTCATTTAATGAGATGACTAGTGAACTAGCAATAAAAGAAAAAATGCGCAGTGTTCTCGATAAAATTACCGATCCAGATGTCCAGGAAGAACTGCTAAAAGGCAAAATGAAACTCGGTGGTGAAGACCGTGATTTAACAATTTTATTTTGCGACATTCGTGGCTTTACTTCCTTAACTGAGGGTATGGCTCCGACCGATGTCATCCAGATGCTTAACGAGCATATGACGGCCATGAAAAAAGAAGTTTCAAAATATAATGGTGTAGTCGACAAATTTGTTGGTGACGAAATCATGGCGATTTTTGGCGCCCCAAAAAGTTATGGCAACGACGCACTCAATGCTGCTCAGTGTGCTTTATCGATGATGCAAGCAAGAAAGAAACTCGATGAATCTGGAAAATATAAAATTAAGATTGGTATCGGATTAGCATCCGGAAAAGTTGTTGCCGGTAATATGGGTTCAGACGATCGACAAAGTTATACCGTTTTAGGAGCACGTGTAAATTTAGCAGCCAGACTTTGTAGCGCTGCCAAACCGATGGACATTCTCATTGATGATTTAACCTGCGAACGGATAGAAAATAAAATTAAAACTGATCCAATTGTAGATTTGAAATTAAAAGGATTCAGCTCTCAGATAGTGGCCTATAAACTGACCTGTTAATTTACGAATATCCATTCTCAATTTTTGTCTTCAAACATTTTTTTGTATAAGTCTATCTTGAACAAGGTGGTTTGACAGACACTGCTATTCGAACGATTTTGCTGTGACGAGTTCAAAGTGGCGTTAAGCCGCCACACTCCAAATTTTAACCGTAAAACTCACACCTGAACTCGATGCACAAATCCGAAATGAATCGGAAAATCAAGGTATATCGAAATCCGAGCTGGTGCGAAATTTTCTGGAAAAGGGATTAAAGCCCAAAGGGAAAAAAGAACTGTCCGTTTATGACTTGGTCAAGGATGACCTCGGTTGCTTCGATAGCGGGCTAGGTGATCTATCAACAAATCCCAAACACATGGAGGATTTTGGAAAGTGATACGATCAGTTATTGTCGATACAGGACCTCTGGTTGCGGGTTTTGATCAGAGAGATTCTGTTCGATGACATCCAGATGCTCAACGAGCATATGACAGCGATGAAAAAGGAAGTTTCAAAATATAATTGTGAAGTCGACAAATTTGTTGGTGACGATATCATGGCAATTTTTGGCGCCCCAAAAAGTTATGGCAACGACGCACTCAATGCCGTTCAAAGTGCAATCTCTATGATAAAAGCCAGAGAGGAACTCAACAATTCTGGAAAATATAGAATAAAAATCGGTATCGGTCTCGCACCAGGAAAAGTAGTTGCCGGTAATATGGCTTCAGACGATCGACAAAGTTATACTGTTTTAAGAGCACGTGTAAATTTAGCAGCCAGACTTTGTAGCGCTGCCAAACCGATGGATATTCTCATTGATGATTTAACCTGCGAACGGATAGACAATAAAATTAAAACTGACCCAATTAAAGATTTAAAATTAAAAGGCTTTAGTTGGTAAATTGTTGCATATAAGTTGATTAGTTAATATGTAATCATTCGGCTTTAATACCAGCGAATCGACATCTCACCAACAAAGTGATATGCATCAAAGAGATGAATTATAAAAGTGATGCGCCAGAAGTCCGATTTTATAGTTTCAATCCGCGTCTCGCCTTAGTGGCGAGACGAATGTTTTTTGTTTGAACAACACGAGAATCAAGCATCAGTTTCAATCCGCGTCTCGCCTTGGTGGCGAGACGAATAACGGCTGATTTAACCAGCCTAGTACCAAGATCTTGCAACATGATATTTGCGAACACAATTTAATTCGTATATTTTTTAATGGCAAATATAGAAACAGAACACATAAGTTAAACATTAACATTGTGTTATCAATATTGCGAAATGTGACTGTTTTTATTGAAGCAATTCGTTCGCGGAGCATCGGTTATATTCTCATTTATTATAAAAATAAAAATAATTCATTGCTTAAAAAGCTCAAGCAATCAAAACATCTAACTCAAGATTAGGAGGTTGTCCAACACCATGATGCTCTGTATGATCTTTGGCTTTAGAGTCCAAAAAATAAAAGCGCAATGAATCTTTTGATAAATCAATTTCTTTGAGTAATTTATCTCTTAATTCAACCCACTCTTTACGTCCAACCTGACATTCGAATACTGACTTCTGAACTCGAATACCGTAAGATTCACATGTTTTGGCGACACGCCTTAATCGACGTGATCCTGCTTTTAGTTCAACGGTTGATACATCATAAGTTATGAGAATTAACATCGGTTATTATTTATATAAATAAGGAATGTATTCTGGTAAATCTCCACGTATTATGCGAGCCATAATCCTGGCCTGCATAAAAGGTATTTGTCCCATTCTACAGTTATGTTTCAGTAAGGGATGCTTTATCTCGTCTTGTTTTCTTTTTTGCCAACCTTGAACTAAACTTTTTCTTCCGGAGTCTGTGAGCTCAACAGCACCGCCTTCTCTTAATTTAAAATGTTTTTCCTGAAGCTCTCCTCTATTTATAAGAGTAATGGCCATTCGATCAGCAAATGGTCGAAATTCTTCCATTAAGTCCAGTGCTAATGACTCTCTGCCTGGTCGATCTGCATGTAGAAAACCGACAAATGGATCGAGCCCAATTGCTGTCAATGCGGAAACACAATCATGTCTTAAAAGTGCATAGAGAAAAGAAAGCACGCAATTCATGCGGTCTCGTGGTGGCCGTTTGTTTCGATTTTTAAATGAAAAACTTTTACGTCGCTCCGATTTTAGATGTAATTCAAAAACTTCAAAGTAATGAGTCGCCGCCATTCCTTCAAAGCCTCGTAGTGCATCAATTGTGTCAACTGTCGTTAGAAGCCGAATTTGAGTTGTGATATTTGAAACTGCCTTCTTAAGTTTCTCAACTTCGGAATTGGTTGAACATTCCCGAGCTGTACGTTGAATCAGCCATATACTGTTGCGCAATTTTCCTGCTATAATGTTTCTGACAATTATTTGACTCTTGATGGGATCGCTGGCTATCTCATGCTGATTACGTCGTAACATTACTGAACCGCGAGGCACCCCTTCGACACGTGCTTGTAATCTACCATTTTCGTCAAGAAAATTTATGCTGACATCGTTTTCCCAACAGAGCTTCATTGCCGAGGGTGAAACCATAGTGTGCCCAAAAATAAGAATCGACTCAAGGTTGTGAATAGGCAGTGACATTTTGAGTTCTCTATTTTCTTCAATACGTAACGATAGATGGTCTCTATGAATATAGAGCCCCGAGTTGAGAACATAGAGAGTATTTTGAATAACCGGAGTCATGTTTTCAATAATTGGTGAGATGCACGATTAATATTTTTATCGTCCAATTCCGGAACACATACCTCGTGCAATGAACATCCTTCGCATTGCGGTTTCAACTCTGCCTTCGGGATAATCCCTTTTTCAAATAAATCTCTTACTGCTTCGATAGTTTCTCTGGTCTTTTTTCGTAATTGATTATCAAATATTATCTCTGATCGAGATTGAGATTTAACGTGAAAAATTAAACCCGCAGCAACAGAAAGTCCAAACATCTCTTCCAGACATAACGCCTGGGCGCATAATTGGATGGCGTCGTTATACCATTTATTTTTTCGTTTTTTTCCGCGCTTATAATCGACGGGGCGTGCTGCAATAATTTCTTTACCTTGCTTTTGTACTTCGACTAAATCTGCTTTGCCTGTTAACCCCAATTTTTCAGAAAATAGGGGTAGCGCTCGCAAGAGTAACCAACCGGCCCGAAGTTCAAATCCTGCTTTATCAACATGCTCGTGCGCCTGATCTCCTTCGATGGTGTATTCATTTTCAACGAATATGCATTCGATATGAATTAAGGCACAGCGTCTCCTGCAATATTGATAATGATTTAATGAGCTGATTGGGATAATCGTCATTTTACTCTGAACGTTTTCTAATTTAAATTTGGCCTACATCTTGAAATCGAAAGACGGACGATCCCGATTTAATATCAGGGTAGTCCCTACCGCAAAGTGATTCAGGTTTCAAGGTAAGGAGGCGTGTCCGTTCGGCTGAGCTCACGACCGAATGCCCTACGCATCCGTTTATTGGAATCGAAATTGGCATCGACTTGAAATCGTTTTGTCTAAAGTTTTTCGATTACACTTACGCCCGTAGGTAAATTTTCGGAATCAAACTCAATCACATAATCGCTAAAATCTCTCGGGAATCTTTTGGCTTTATCATCATTGTCCGATAACAAACTTACTTTAACTCTCTCAAATAATGTATGTGCCGGTGCATTGCCGAGTTTGGAATCATGTTTAAATACAATCAAACGTCTGGCTGCCATCATTCCCCTTGAGGCGGAACGATCAAGATCAAACATATTTAATAGCGACTGCCAGAATAACTCGAGATCCGTTTCATCAAATCCGGTGGATTGAGCCTCATTGGCAGATATAAAACCATGAGTCCGATAGAGTCCATAAGGCACGATTGATTTTCGGCCAATAGTTCCGGTTATATCGCCATGATTTTTTATTTGATTTTCTGCTTCTTTTACAGTGGCAACTGACTTGCGTGTTATGGAAATTTCCTGCTGAAGAATCGGGTCTACCGATCGTGCAAAAACCATTTGAACAGGACCACGCACCTGACCACAGTTTACTTCAGTACTCATTACGGCACCAAAAGTTCTAACATCGTAAAAATGCTGACACATCCATCTTTGTGCTTTAGTTTGATCCTCGTGCTTTTTATCTTTTGATTTAAGATTGAGCGCTTCAAATGCTTTTTCATTTTGAAGATTTAATACCCTTTTATTCTTACCTCCTTTGGTTTGAAAATAAATCTCAAAGCCTGCTTCAGCCTCTTCTTCAGACTTGGCTTTTGCTGCGACAATATAATCGCGCACTTTTCGTTTGAGACAGCCGTCGGTCACTAGTCCATGAAAAGTTTGATGGTCGATTCGTGGTAAATTTCCTGAATCCGGATCACCGTTTGGATTTCCATCTTTAACATCAAAGAATAGAACAAAGTCATATCTATTTTGTATAGCCATAATTTTTAATATTTTGAATTAATTGTTTCGTTAGTTAAATAGTTTAATTTAGTTGTTATCATTAGTCTGACTTTCTTCAGTCTTTTCACTCCTAGATTTACCTTTTGCTTCGTCAGTATTTTCAAAATAGAAGCCGAGAGCAAACTCTCCTTGTTGAACCGGGTCGGTGTTTGTCGGAAAACCATGGTTTTTAATTATTTCGTTAGAAATATTAGTTAATCGAGTATCATACCATTTAGCATATCCTCGCCTTTTTTTATCATTAGAGATTTTACTGATATGGTTTTTTTGTGCATCAATCAGTAGTTTTCCCATAACGGTTGCTGGTGAAGCGGAGGCTCCTGCATAATATTTATCTACGATTGTTGCATTCAGGTCTCCAAGAGCTTCTTTTTGTATTCGTGACAAAAGTCGAAACATTCGCCCACAATGATATGCAACACTCGAATCGAGTGGATTGAGTTCTGATTTCATATATTTATTGGTGTTATGATATTGATTATCGGTTTTATAAATTCGATTGAGTATTAGACGAATGAGCGCAGCTCTTTCCGGATTACAATCACCTTCTACCCCTATTCGTTTAGTGACTAATATGAGTAAACTTATTGGCAATGGCTTATTTCGTCCCAGCAAAGAAGCTTCCCATAGTGCATAACGATATTTTGCCATTTCGGCTTCGCTATCTTTTCCTTTCGTTTTAAAGTTTGATAACAATCGCCATAACGGCCACGTTTGATAATAATTTCCTCTATCTGAAAGAATTTTCTTATCAAGTTTCACTGGACGATCTAGAATAATTTTGAGTTCATTGAACCAAGACTCAACATTTGCACAAGCTTCTGTTAATGGAATATCAATCCACCCTCTAACGATAGCACGTGCCGCATTGCCGCTTAATGCTAAACTATAAAATCGCGTTGATGAATTAGCAGCTACACCTGATAGTTTTCCGGCGTAGGGTGATTTGTAGACTTTAACTGCTACTATCGGAACAGGAAGTTTATCCTCTGAAGATTTAGTTATCCCATCAATGCTATTATCATCTCCATAAAGACCATCTTTAAGACCTCCCCACTCAACTGCTTTAGCAGGATTGAGAACGGTTATTTCTTCACTAGGGAAAAATAAATAGATAGTTTCTTTGGTTCGATAGTGATAGTCAGGATCCCTTCCCATGAAATTGATTGCGCGTGTGTATGCTTCGACACCTATTTCACTCATCGGGCTAATTCTTGCCTTCTTCATACCATAGGACGAAAATGCATCTTTGTCGCCCGATACTAAAGCAACGCCACTGGTATTGCCATTGGGAATAACTTTGAGTCCTGTACCATGGGCATCAACTGGGACACACAGCTCACCAGTAACCAAACAAACTGCACTCTTTTTTTTCTGCGGTGCATTTTGCTTTTCAGTATTTTGTTGCTTAACCCACCACTCTTTGAGTTCAGGCCATTGAACTGCGAGACCGTCGAAATTTTCGACTTGAAATGTAATCCAATCAGCAGCTGATACTTTTAACTCATTTAATGCACTAATTGTTTGTTCATCAGTTTCAGTGTGAGTCGATTCCAGAAATGCGACAATCGCTAATATGCCCGGATGTTGAGTGTCTGCCGCAATTGATTTCATCTGTTGCAGAAAAAGTTTCTGCGTTTCGATCGTGCGTTCTTTTACTTCAGGATTAAACCCGGGTAAAACCCGATCCAGAGTGTCTGCACCAAGGCATGCAATGGCTCTAGAATTACGAGAGGGAATTTTAGAAATGTCTAATGTGAGACCCTCTTTGCCGTTCCCTAAAGGTGATATGCTTTTATAAATACCGTTAATATCGATATTAATGGAGAAGCGAATTTTTTGAGAAGTAAACTCGATAGCATCGAGAAGATGCTCTCGCTGGGCAAATTTATGAAGCTCTTGAAAAATCATGCTTCAGCCTTTTTGAAAAGGTTCATTCGCATTTTAGTTACGTCCAAAACTCCTTTTTCCAATTTTGCAGGAGCAAACAAGAATTTAGCTTCTTTGAATAATGGTTTAATAACAGCATCCGAACTGAGATCGCGTTCCATATCGTAAAGCATCAATCCCAAATCGCGGCTGTCATCAAACACCTGTTCGTCGCCATTTGGTTTTGAGAAAAAAGCCGCGCACTCTTTAATTCCCAAATAGGGTTGCCTGAAACATTGCCCTTTAATACATCTACGTTCAAACATATCCTGATATTTCTTCGGATTGTCTTCTGCATTCGGATTACGAACAGTCATACTGGCTTCAATGATGTATGCAACATCGCGCAACATAATACTATTTCGCTGAGTGCGGTTTTCACCCTGAATATCGTTTCGTCCGGCAGAATCGACAAAATAGGGCTGGAAATTCGTCGGGTCTTTTTTTATTTCATCAGGCTTACGACGACTAATCACACCTTGAATTTCATTTCTACGAACAGATATTTGTTGAATCGGTTTTAAGACGAGAATCCGGTCGATTTCATAAAATATTTGTGGTTTCCAGAATATCGCTTCTAATACACCTCGTGCTGCCGAAGGTGTCATGACCGGGTAACTCAGTCGCTCGACTTTAAATTCAGGCGAAGTAAACAGAGCGTAGTCACTCCAGACTTTAAGCGATATTGGAATTTTTTTCATATTGGTGTTTATATTTTTTCTAATTCCAAAATTTTATTGTCAATATCTAAAAATGGTTGATTAAACTTTTTGCTCAAATTCGTAATGACTACAAAATTTTCATTATCATCTTTAATTATGGCTAAATCATGTTGAATAAATATCCAAATTTTTTTCATTTTCTTTTAATTATTTAAGGTTTTTAAAATTTAATCTAGCAACAATTAGTAGAACAAAAATTTTATGTCAATTAAAAACCCCAAAAAAAATCAAATTTTTTTTGGGGTGATATAATTCGCTTAATAGCTACAATAAGTAGGTTTCAATCCGCTCATCAACATTGATAAGAAATAAAATATCAATGAAAATTAAATTTTCTTACAAGTGAATATTGTTTTATAAAATATTTCCTAGTGCAATCGCTTTATTATTAAAACCAATAAATTTATTATATGCTACATTCTCAGTAACAAAGCAGCCGTTACTTAATTCTTGTATCAATGAATTATTACATGCCTCGCGAATGACAGAGCTACGAAGATTAATTGAATATGGCCCCATTTGACGCTGCAGTTTTCTATCCGGCGGTAAATCTCGGAAATTGCACAACTCTAAAATTAACTTTTTTCCCTTTTCACTCCATGGAGCCAATACTGAATAAGAATCATCATTTTCAATCCAACGATAGTCGCGAGCTATCTGTTTAAACTGCAAACGTTCTGCACTACGTTCGATTGTTTTGGCATCTAAATTTGCACTGTTATAAAGTAGTCGAAAGTACTTCTGGATCGTATTAGCCGAAACTTGTGTTTGTTCATCATGTAAAAGCCCAAACGCGGTATTAGTTCCTGTAGTGTAAACGTTGTCACTAACGATCTTATCATTTTCAATTTCAACTACAAAAACCGGCAATGGTTCCTTTGATTCGCTATTTCGATTGCAGCGCCCGGCTGTCTGAATTATGGAATCGAGTGGTCCTTTTGAACGATACGCCAGCGGAAAATCTACATCAACTCCGGCTTCAATTAATTGTGTGGAAAATGTTATACAACGCTGCTGAGTTTTCAATCGCATTTTAATCTCTGCCAAAACTTCCAAACGGTGCATTGGGCACATCAAAGTCGAGAGATGAAAGACGCCATCGGAATTATTACTTAAATCACGGAATTGTCGCCAGGCTGCTTGCGCTGATTTCCGTGTATTAAAAACAGCTAAAACTTGAAACGCACAACCAGATTTTTTTTCTTTTTCAATAAGTTCTTCGCAAAATGATTCAATTGACAACGGAGATGGCTCATTTCGTTTGATAATACGTGTTCGCTGGAATTCTGCATGATCAGACAAATTCATCGATTCGGGAATTATTTCTCTCATATTCTCAAAACCATCTGTTAGATTCAGTGATTTCTTGAATGCGGGTTGAGTAGCGGTGCAAAAGACCAGGCTAGTCCGACCAATTTCTACTAGAGCATTTAAACGTTTGAGCGTTGGATTCAATAATCGAGAAGGGAATGTTTGACATTCATCAAATATAATAACGGCGTCCAATAATCGATGGACCTTACGGCAGGCAGAGGTTCGATTACTCATCAAGCTTTCAAAGAATTGAACATTTGTCGTGACAATAACTTCAGCGTTCCAGTTTTCCGAAGCCCGCTTTTCCCAAATCTCTGTTATTTCATCTTTATCCGAATTATCAGATTTCCGACGCCATTCAGCTAATGAATGATGTTCAAGAACAACTCCTTCTCCCAGTGCCCCACTAATAACTTTAGCATTTTGTTCAATAATACTTGTGTAGGGTATGACATAAATTATGCGTTCAAATTTATGCTTAATCGCATGTTCAAGTGCAAATGCTAACGAAGATAATGTTTTGCCACCGCCTGTCGGTATTGTTAGTGAAAAAATACCCGATTCTGTTGTAACTCCTTGAGAGAAACATTTTTTAAATAATTGAGTGCGGATTTTATCGATACTATTCTCTTGTTTAAACTTACTGACATATTTACGTAAACGTTTGCTCAATTCAGTCATAGCAATTGGCAAGTAAGGATTAATTGGCTTACCTTCTGTTTCTCTAAAGTGCCGTTCGGTATCGAGAAAATCCGCATCGACCAGAGCAGAAAAAATTATTCGTGTAGCAATTTCCCTATCAATCTCAGACAACTCGTCGAAGCTTTGGGGTTTAGTTAGTTTTTTATCACTGTCATCTTTAAAGGTCTTCCAGCAGGTCTCAAAAACTGTACTATTTGATATTAATTTATCTTCCAATTCTTTCGCATAATCATCAGTCCAATTTTGTAATCCCATATGATGACCGGCAATACAGTTAGCCATCAATGGAGATTGCCATTTGTGATTTTGATAGAACATCCCAGCCCCAACCCATGCATGAGGAGTTGTTGAAGATTTGTCTTTAAGGTAATTCTGAAACTGATCCTGATATTTACCTAAATCATGCAACATGCCAAGCAATCGACCTGTTTTACTCCATGGAGTGTTTTTTAGAAAGTCAGCAGCTAATTTTGCAACTTCTTCAGCATGATGACTTAGTAATTGCCATTTACTTTTGTCTAATATTTTTTCTTTGTTTGAATCGTTCGCAGTATGAGCATAAAACGGCATCAATTAAATAATTGGTATTAATAATAATAAATTTTTTGAACTCTATATCATTATTTGAAAATTAATAAACAAGCTCGTATCATACATAGATAAAATGATAATTAATATTCAAACTAATGATCAGGTGAACATTTTTCATCAATAATAGTTTATGAGTCAATCATGTGTTCCACTGTTCTAATTTCAACCACTATTTCAAAGTTGACTGTGCTCTCGTTATTATCCAGATTTTTACTATAATATTTTTAAAAATCTTATCACTCAAACCTCAATTAAATACTCATGAAAAACAAATTAAGTCATTACGTTATTGGATCTCACAGTCTAGCAATCATGGCTGTTGTTGCAAGCATCTATTCAAGTTCACAAGGACTATCACGGCATTAAATTTGAGTTCGGGTTAGCCGGATTAACATTTAAACCGGATGGTATTGGCACCAGTGGTTCTTCAACTGTCGATCAAGATATTTCGCAATCCAGTTATGTTGGTGATAAATTTAGTTTTTTGGTTAACGGAAATAATCTTAATGTTAGTGGCTCAGGTGATACATATTTTTATTCAATCACTGCCACATCAGGATCGACAATATATTATAGTGTCGGACAGACAGTAAATGGGTTAGCCGATACAGGCAATGGAACCGGCAGTATCGTATCAACAGGTACAAATGTGGGTGCTTGGACTGTCGATCGTCCCAACGGAGCCATTGGTTTTGAAAATGCCGAGGGTGAAACCGGCTATATACGAGTTTCATGGGTAGCAGCAACACAGACATTAACTATATTGAGTGGTGCATTTGAAGACGCGGGAGGTTCGATATTCGTAACTGCTGTACCAGAACCTTCAACATCGGCGTTACTCGGGTTAGGGGCAATTGGCGTGGCCTATTATCGTCGATTGTCTGGAAACAATTCGTAATTCATAATTTTGCCAGCATCAAAGTAAGAACTGCCATTTCTATTGCATAATAACTAGTTTTAGATGCAAATACATATCAAACGAAACTTAGCATAGTTTGTTAAATTTTGATTCAATAAAGTCTTAATTGTTATTGTTTATTTATATTAATTCTTTACTCGGGTTTTAATTCCCTTACGCCGCCGATAGTATACAAGACCCAGCGCGCCGAGTCCCAGTGCAGCCGTGAATTCAAGTGGTTCAGGGATAGGTGCTGTTACCGTGATTGACGCTCCCGGTGTTGATTCAATACTACCACCAAGTATCGTCAATGTCTTTGCCGCCACACTCCAGCTTACATTGAAGAAGCCGAGTTGATTTTCGCCTGTTTTAATCCCAATAGCGCCTATTCTATCAGTTGTCCAGGCACCCTGAGCGCCACCGGAATCACCTCGATAGACATAACCGTAACCTGTATCACCTCCAGATCCATTGACGCTTGAGCCAATCGAATAAAATATTGGTGATGGTGGAAATCCAGTACCCTCAGTAAATATGCCACCAACCAAACAAATTCTGTTACCACTAGCAGGATCACCATAAAATTTGAAATTATCCGTCGTATTGGTAGTAGAAACATCGAAAAGGTAAGTGGCTGAGTTTCCGGCTGTTCCACCACCACCAGCAAGCAAAGTTTGATCGACTTGAGGACCATCCAGGTTAAGGTTGACGACAACGGCTGAGCATATAGCTGTTGACCCTAATACACCAGATATCACTACCAGACTAGTTGATCCTACAGAATATTTCTGTAAGCGGTGTTTTGCAGGTTTGCATAATTCAGAGTTGTTAGTGACATTTATAGTTTTCATGATTACTTTAATTTAATAGTTAACAGATGCTGTAATTTAGCGATTTCAGGTACATAAGTTTATTTAAAAGCTGACAAGCCTATCGGTTAAACAAATAGTCAGAGTTTGTCAAACATTATTTATTGTATACTTGTTAGCATATGCAAATTGACTCTTAAGATTTTTTGGAAAATAATTAAACCTACTTGACATCAAAGCATTAAAACAGTTTTGTTCTCGCCTTTTCAACACAACTAAGAGAATTATTTTATATAAGATATGGCAGTTAAAATTAGATTACAACGATTTGGATCAAAGCATTCACCGGTTTATCGTATGGTGATAGCTGATGCGAGAGCTCGCAGAGATGGCCGATCCATTGAAACAATTGGTATTTATAATCCTAAGGCCAGAGGTGCAGAAAAAGAGATAAATTTAAAGATTGATCGTATTGACCATTGGCTGAATGAAGGTGCTCAACCAACCGACACAGCAAGATCGTTGATCAAAAAAGCCAGGAAAATATTACTAAATCCTGAATTTGCCGAAAATAAAGAAGCAAAAAGTAATGCGAAAGTAGCAGAGCCGGTTGCAGAAGCTATATCTGAAAAAGTTGAAGAAACTGCTCCTGCTGCCACTGCAGAAGCTGAACCTGTAGCACAAGAGGAAAAATCTACAGAACCTGTGGCAGTCGAAAATAAAATTGAGGAATCTGCACAAGAAACAGTCGCCGAACCCAAAAATAGTACGGAAGTAAAAGAAGATGCCGAGGAAAAAGCTGTTGAAGAAAAATCTCAACCAGATGCTGAATCATCAACATCTGAAGACGAAAAAAAGTAGATTCAATTTTTTAATTTTATCTTATCTGTGAATTCTATCATCCGAAATGAAAAGCAAATTAACCATAGATCTACTTACATTATTTCCCGAGATGATCAGTGGTTTTATATCGGAAAGTATAATAGGTCGTGGAATAAGTAACGGAATCATCGATATTAAAGTTCACAATATCCGAGATTGGGCAACGGATAAACATAGTATAACAGATGATCGACCTTTTGGTGGTGGCGCCGGAATGGTATTAAAGCCTGAACCATTATTTGCAGCAATAGAAGAATTAAAAACAGATTTGTCGATCGTTATCTACCTCGCTCCCGATGGAGAAAAATTATCAACAGGCATTGCCAAAGAATTATCCGGCTCAACCCATTTGATTTTGGTCAGTGGACATTATGAAGGAATTGATCAACGAGTCCGCGATACTATTATTGACCGAGAAATTAGTATCGGAGATTATGTTTTAACAAATGGCACTTTACCGGCAGCAGTTTTAGTAGATTGCGTTTGCCGTTACGTCCCTGGAATTTTGGGTGAAGAAAACTCGTTAGCGCAAGATAGTTTCAGTAAAAATTTACTTTCAACACCTCAATACACGCGCCCGGCAGAATTTAGAGATATGGCAGTACCAGAAGTTTTGTTGTCAGGGAACCACGCTGAAATAGAAAATTGGCGTACAAATTACCGTAAAGAAGAAACATTAAAGAAACGTCCAGATTTAATATCAAACAGTTACTAAATATGAATCCAATTATAGGCGAAATAACCAAACATCAATTACAAGAAAATCGTAAAGACTTCAAAGTCGGTGACGGTGTTCAAGTCCACACAAAAGTACGAGAGGGAGACAAAGAACGTGTCCAGGTTTTTGCCGGGATTTGTATTTCAAGAAAAGGCAGTGGAATCCACGAGTCTTTCACTGTTAGACGTATTTCTTATGGTGAAGGAGTTGAGAAAGTTTTTCCGGTACACTCACCTAATATTACAAAAGTAGTTGTAGATAGAGAAAGTGTAGTAATGAGAGCTAAAATGTATTACTTACGTGATAGAATTGGCAAGCAAGCCAACAAAGTTAAAGAAAAAAGACTTGTCGACCATACTTAAGATTTAAGCTAGAACAATTTTGGTATTACTAAATGTTCTTTCTCTTCTTTGAGAGAACGTTGAAATTCTGAAACATGTAACCCAAATCCTGATGCAACTGAGTTCTATCTTCAGATTTAGATACACCTAATAAAATATATATATCATTCAGTTTTCCCAAAATGATATATTCTCTATATGATAATAGGTTCGTGTATTGCTTATTATCAATTATCGAATGAGTTTTATGAAGATCTTCACTATAAATTTTGTAATTAAATTCAGGGGAAAATACTTTTTTTGAGTCATTGTTGTGCAACCCTCTTCGTGTCAGTTTTGTAATGATAACTTCTTTTTCCGTTCGTCTCAAATTGGTTAGCGAAAAAGGTTGTTTAATAAATATAGGTAAAAAATAAATAATTGAACTCTTATTTAAAAAAACGAACTTTTTGTGATAATGGAATCGAAGGCCTTCATTACTGACATACGAAGAATTTATCCGCGTAATGAGTTTTTTTAACTCTTTATTATCTAAATCACTTAAATCATCTGAAAGTAATTTATAATTCTCCGGAAAAAATAAATCATATCCGGCAAATCCAACATTTTTATTTTCAATCTTATTAGCGATTACCCTATAGTCGTCACCATCATAATACAATGACGCACAAGAACTCAAAAACAATGATGATATACAAAATATAACTATTTTAAATATGGAATTAGAAATTTCATATTTCCTCATAAAAGCTAAATCAAATAATATTTTTAAAGTTTGAAGTCTATTAAAGTCGAAATAAAGGAATAACAATTTTTACGTTTACTCATAAGTGACTAATTAAATATAAGTTGGAACAAGCAAGTTAAAAAAAATTTCAAATGAATTCCAAATTATATAGCCGGTTAATTGACTTTCATATAGTCAACATTTAGCTTCTTAAAAAAATATTTAGAAATATATTATGAAAAAACATCCAATTTTAATTACCCTGTCAGCAATAGTAATAATTTTTGCTGTCGCATTTATCGTTGTTCTAAATCCCACTGTTCAAAAACTGACTTTATTAAAGATTCTAGGAGACACTCCTGAACTTGATATCGATATAGATTATTTTAAAGCCGGATTTAGTGATACAGAAATTAATGAAATTAAGATTGCTTATAAAAATTCTCAAATTTCAGTCAAAAAAATTGAAATCGAATATGCGATATCACCGACTCTGTTCTCAGATAAAATTTCAATTAGCAAAATTATATTCGCTGACGTGCTTATAGACCTGAGAAAAGAAGAATTCTCTGAGACTAAAGCAACCGATACATCAAATAATATTGAGCAGACAGAATTAAGCAATGATCAGAAATTTGATTTTAATGGTCTTCTTAGTTTAACCGATATTGGATATCAATTTGAAATTGATAATGTTCATATTTCTGGAAAATTATTATTACCCGATAATAAAAATGCTGTGTTCACTCTCACTGCTGGTAATATCAAACCAAATCAAACAGGAATTGTTTCCTATAATTTAAAATATTATGACATCAATGCATCAGCTCCAATTGAAAGTATTACATGTACCGGTGAAATTAATTTATCACAGAATGAAGCATCAGGTTTTTCAAATATCAATATGACAACTAACCTCATAGCTTCCAGATCTTCTGTTGAGGATGCCTGGAAACTAGAAGCAAATCTAGAAAACAATAAAGAACTGAAAAAAGAAATTTATAATATAAAATTAACTAAAGATGATCATAGCATTGCTCAATTTGATGGAGAATTTGATAACGCTTTGAAAAACTTTTCAGGCAAATATTCAATCGATGCTACTGATAAAGAAATGGTGTTTTTTTATTCTGAAAAAAGTATTCCGGAATTAAGTTTGAACGGAAGTGGTAATATAAAATTCAACTTGAATGAAATGACAAGCGAGATTAATAATCAATTTTCATTCGAAGCTGAACAACTCAACTCATTTTGCCCTGATCTAAATTTTGTCAAAAAATTAGCCTGTAAATTTGAAAGTGATATTTCAACAAGCAAAACTCAACTGGTAGTTAATAAAGTCGACTTATCTGTTACTGAAAACGACCAGACTGAAATAATAAAATTAAAATTAAATGATCCTTTAACCATTAGCTGCAACAACAATACTATACCCGATATTAAAGATGGCCAGTTAACATTGAATATCAATGCATTATCTTTAGATTGGATAGATGCATTTATCCCTGATTACAAAATTACAGGTGATCCATTAACGACAAATTTTGTACTCAGTCACAAAAATAGTGTAATCACATTCGGAGCACCTCAAAATGTTGCAATCAATAATATTAATGTCAGTCAGGAAAATAGAAAAATATTAGATTCAGTTACACTTCAGTTAAATCCTATGTTAACATATCAGGAAGGAAAAGCTGAAGCCATTGTAGATAATTTCAAAATTGCCATTAAAAATCAGGATATTGCAACTTTGGAATTTATAGTATCCAGTGATTCAATCAACAGTGATAACAAATCATTTGTGGCTACTGGAAATGCAGTGATAAATTTCCAATTTCTGGCCAGTGAAAACTTACCTGATAACATTCAATCAACAGTTAAAAATTTAGACAAGTTAACTGCTAAATTTGATATACAAGGGGATGAGAACGTTTTTAAGATAAATGAGCTATTGCTAAAAATTATAGATAAAAATGAAAAATCCCTTGTTAATATTAAAAACTCAAAA
This sequence comes from Opitutales bacterium, assembly GCA_021772565.1. Taxonomy (GTDB): domain Bacteria; phylum Verrucomicrobiota; class Verrucomicrobiia; order Opitutales; family JAJFLR01; genus JAJFLR01. The sequence goes on from JAJFLR010000017.1 coordinate 33,333, forward strand.
GCCTTCTCTATTGATTATAACGAGATTAAACTTGTTGGTAATAATAGTCCGATTGAATTATTAAAAATAAAGATAAATGATCTACCTATTAATTATTTGGATCCGCTATTAAAAGATTTCAAATTAGAAGGAGATAATCTCAATGTTGACCTATCTCTTCAATATGATGAACAAAAATTTTCACTTACTCCAAATAAACCTATTCAAGCTGCCAATATTTCTGTTAGTAACAATACTCAAAAACTAATCAACAATATTAGCTTTAGTCTGGAACCTACAATAAAACTTTCACTGAATAATGCTGAAATAAAACTCAATAATCTAAATATCATTAGTAGTGAAGGAACGATTGCAACTGGAAGTACGGAAGCATATGTCATCTTGAAACCTGAAATCAGTCCAAAATCCTTAAAGTCTAAGATCGATGTAAATATCGCTAAATTAATTAAACAACCCATTTTTGAACCAACTAATGAAATTAATGAAGGTATCTTAACTTTTAATACGAATGTCAGTTTCGATAATAACATTAATGCTAAAGTTAATATTGAAGTCGATAGGCTAATATATGCAGATAGCCCTGAAAAAGAAAATAACGCGACGATAAATATCTCACTGACACAAAATAGTAACGGTGATGTTTCAATAAACGCTCCAATCGAACTAAATAGCATTCAAGGGACTTCAGACTTGTTGATGTCAGCCAGTTATAAATCTAATAACGATGTTCAGACAATAAAACTTGATGTCAATGGCAACAAAATATTCATGGAAGACATCCAGAATATAGCCGGAATATTTACTTTACAAAGCATCAATACACCAAATGAAACTATTAGCGAGAACGTTTCAGCAGATCCAATACCACAATATGCCAAACACTCTTTCTGGCATGGTTATGAGGGCGAAATAAACTCAAATATAAAGGAAGTCATCCTACCTGGTAATTATATCATAAGTGATATTGTTCAAAAATCTATAGCTACTAAAGACAAGTTAACTTTAGAAAAACTTGAAGCGAAATTAGGTGATGATCCGATAACACTTACTGCAGACGTTATTTTTGATAACACGGTTATTAATGCGTATTCTACTAAAGGCAATATTGTATTGAGTGACTTTCAAGCAGGAGATTTTTTCAGAAAATCAGATCCGGATACCTTGCCACCCTTTGAAGGTGATGTAAATTTATCAGCAAATTTTCATGGAAGTGCAACTGACATAGCATTAATTCACGAGAAATTAATGGGAGATTTTAAATTGGTAAGTAAAAGTGGGATTTTTAGAATGCCAGATGATACTGAACCAGAACCTCAACCGGCACTTTCAGGACTTGGCTTCCTTGGAGATAAACTAAAAATTAAAGAATTGAGTTCTAATAATTTAAGTAAATCGATTGATAAAATAAAAAGTTACGTAGAAAATTTTAATTACGATCATTTTGAAATTATTGGTAGACGTGATAAATCCCTCGACTATCAACTCACAAGTATAAATTTAGTCAGTCCGGAAATTTATTTTAAAGGTAATGGTAAAATATTTTATAGAGAAAATGTAGATTTCAAAAAATATAAAATTGAATTTCCGGTATTGATTGGAGGTAAAGGTGAATTCGCCAGTGAGCTTGATAAAATAAACTTAGTTTCAAAACAACAAAATGATTTAGGCTTTTTCATTGGTCCTAATTTCACCATTAAAGGTACTGTTGGAAAACCGTCATTTAGAGAACTCTTTCTTAAAGTCATCGGTGCCCAACTTGGATTAAATAAACTAAATATATTTCAGAAAAAAAATAACTTAGTTGAGGAGGAACAACATATTGATGAAGGAACTGAAAATAAAGAAGAAGATAAAATTGATAAGATAAATAATCTGTTAAATAATTTACCTTTCAAATTAAAATAGTTTCATCTGATTCTCAGCAGGACCTGTTAGTCCTAAAATCTTATAAGCTTTTTCAGTTAATACCCTACCCTGAGGTGTCCTTTGAAGATATCCTTCCTGTATCAAGTAAGGTTCGTGAACTTCACCTAATGTATGTTCCTCTTCGCCAACTGCAACTGCGATAGTGCTCAAGCCGACAGGGCCGCCTTTATAATTTAGAGCCATGAGTCGCATAATCCTTTTGTCCATCTCATCAAGTCCGTTAGCATCAATTTCCAACAGCTCTAATGCTTGTGAGGCAATTTTTTTTGTAATTTTTCCATCGGCACGCTGTTGAGCAAAATCTCTAACAAAATTAATTAAATTGTTAGTAATTCGAGGTGTTCCTCGAGCTCGACCGGCAATTTCCAAGCCTCCATCATTATCAATCTCAAGTTTGAGTAACTGGCATGTTCGGTTAACTATAGAGAGTAAATTTTCTTTGCTGTAATAATCTAAACGAGTTTGTAAAGTAAATCGACTGCGTAACGGCGCTGTAAGCAAGCCCAACCGCGTTGTTGCACCAACTAATGTAAAACGCTGAATATTCAAACGGACGCTTCGCGCATTCGGTCCTTGATCAAGCATAATATCAATTTTAAAATCCTCCATAGCTGAGTAAAGATATTCCTCAACAGTTTTTGGAATCCGATGAATTTCATCGATAAATAAAATATCACCTTCTTCAAGATTTGTCAGCATGCCGGCAAGGTCTCCAGGACGCTCAATTACCGGCCCGGAAGTCACACGAACGTTTTTACCCATCTCATTACCGAGTATATGCGCCAATGTTGTTTTTCCCAATCCCGGCGGTCCACTCAATAAAATATGATTTAATGGCTCTCCCCTGTCACGAGCTGCGCCAACCATAATTTCCAAACGTTCTACAGTTTTTGGCTGCCCAGTAAAATCCTTAAATGATAAAGGTCTTAGTGCAGCATCAAAAGTTTCATTGGCATTCAATGATTCCTGTAAAAATGAGACTCCTTTTTCCGGCTCTGACACAATTGTGAAAATTGACTACTCTAAGATTTAAAAGATAATATAAAATAGTTCATACCCTTTAAGGATCGAGTCAAGATATCACTTTGAATATAAATATTTAAGTCGACTGAATTATTGAATTAAAAACATCAAAAAAAACCTAACGTCTTAACAATATCAATCCGGGTTAACATTAATGGAATCAGTATTATCATTTATTTTCTTGTTCAATAACTCTGTAAAATCGTTGGCGAATATTCGAGATATCCTCATTGATATAAACTTGTTTGAATTCATTTTCTATTACCGGCATTGATTTCCAATTTATCGGCGGTGTCAGATCATCTGTATATTGAACTGTATAATTCATGTTAGGATGCTTTGAGTAATTCAGTTCGACATTTTTACCATCAACTTTCAGTAAGTTAATATTTAAACCAGTACCCCGACCAAGAATAGCGAATGAATATGGGGCATTACTTAAATCATTATACGGTACGAATACAGTTGCTGTTTGAGGCCCAATTCCTTGAGGGTTAAAAGAGATATCAAAAGTAACAGATTCTTTTTGGTTTATAGATGATATTGATGGCTGAGAAGAAACAGTAAAAGCTGATGAACCAATAATTTTAACTATTGTTCTACAGCGTTACCCAAGCTACGCACATCTCCAAAATCAGTGTAATCTTCCATAGTCGGAAATGGATCTCCATCTAAAATGATAAAACCATTTCCGAATACGTTCATACTTGATACAGGCACAGTTTTAATTTTAATAAAAGTATTATATTGGGAAACATATCCACCTTGGCCTACAACAATACTAATAGGGTTATAGCATTTCGCAATAGAAATGACCGAAGAAATTAAGCTGATTTTATAAACAAAGTAGTGATAGATTGCCACATCCAGTCTTGCGAGACTCGCTACCGAGATCAGATTTTTCTGGACGACATAATCACGAGAAAACATGACAACAGTGTTCAACCTGTTATCGCGAGGAGCAAAGGAGGCTGTTGAAAATGGCACATTTCCATCAGCCTCATATCGAAATCTACATCAACACGAGTATCGCTATGGTTATCAAATATTTCTATTGCGATACCTATAGGCGATTTGTAAATCATTAGTTCAGTCTACAGCTTGATGCACTGCTACCGATAAAGAAATTTTATCAATTATTAATTAGGTATTCCAAGTGGTAACAAAATTTCAAGAATTCAGGGTTGAGACAATATTTTATAAGAGAAATTTTTTGCTTCGCAATAAATGAGAAAAGTTTAGTTATATGCCTATAAAATTGAAATATTAAATCTGCTGGAAATTTTTAATGATGATGGTTCAGAAGAAATTGAAAACATTACTGCTTTTTAGACATTCACTTTTTATTAATATATTTTCCTTTGCTATATTATTTTCGAATATAAATGCATCGACTCCACTTAAGGGTTTAAAAAATATTTTAAACATCGAGGGCAGTTATACATTAGATATATCTACTAATCTGTCGGGAGGTGTTAGACAAGATACATCCATAAGAGGATTACTTGATGTTGGTTTTAATTTTGATTTAGCTGAAAATCTTCAATTTGACAACGGTACATTCTTTGTTGATTTTCAAATTTTTAGTGGTGATAACGGCAATAATGATACTGGCGATTTCCAGACTTTTTCAAATATTGACAACAATGAGTTTGAAATTTTATCAGAGCTCTGGTTTGAAAAATTCTTTTTCGATGATTTTTTGCGAATAAAAATTGGTAAGGCTGACGTGAATTCTGATTTCGCCTATACTGATCACGGTGTGGAATTTATTAATAGTTCTATGGGTTACAGTCCGACAATTTTTGTCTTCCCTACCTATCCTGACCCGGCCATGAGTATAAATTTTTCGATCTATCCACAAAAAAACCGATATCTAAGTTTTGGTGTCTATGATGGATCAACCCAACTAGGTAAGAAAACCGGAACTCACGGCTTGGATTCGTTTTTCGAAAAACCTACTGACTATTTCTATATTGCTGAGATAGGTGCCATGTGGCAAAATAATAATAATAAATTGGCTGGAAGAATTGGATTCGGTTCATGGTATCACACAGCTCAATTTGTAGAATTTAATAAAACTATTTCTAATGGAACATATGGTTTCTATCTGGTAGTTGATCAAAATTTATGGCTGCAAAAAGTTGGGAAAACTTATCGAACTTTAGACGCTTTTTTTCAGTATGGATATGCAGACAAAGAGGTCAGCCAAGTTGAACATCATATTGGCGCAGGTATTGTTTTAAATGGGCTTATAGCTGGCAGGTTTGAAGACAAACTGGGAATAGGAATTACATCGGTACAATTTTCAGATGAACCGGGATCCGGCTCTAATGAATCGTCAGAATTAGCCGGCGAATTGTTTTACAAATTTAAGTTTAATTCTAATTTAATTCTAAAACCAGATTTGCAGTATATCAAAAATCCAAGTGGTAATGTAGCGTTAGATGATGCTGTAGTGACAACTATCCGTGCAGAATTTTTATTTTAGATTACGATCTAAAAAGAGTCCCATCTTTTAGAATAAAAATAGCATCTATATTGGATAATTTTTTTAATAACTCCTGTCCTTGATCAAAATTCATAACCGATAGTCCAGTGGACAAAGCATCAGCTGTTGTCGCATCGGATGCCAAAACAGTAACACTTGAATAGTGATGAACTGGTTTTCCATCACGCGGATTAATTAAGTGATGAAATTTACCATCAACATCATAAACAGTTCCATATCCTCCCGATGTCGCCATAGCTCGATTTTCTAGTTTAACTGAATCAACTAGAACATTTGATTTTTGGGATGAAGAAATACCAATTTGCCATGGGCGCTCTTCAGGGTGGTTTCCTAATGCTCTTTTCTCTCCTATCTCAACCAAGACATTTTTCATGCCGGCATCTTTCAATATTTCAGTTACTCGATCAGTAATATAACCTTGGGCAATACCATTTAAAGATATTATCATACCAGAGTTTTTAAAAGTTATACTGTTATCTAGAATTTCAATAGCACGGTAACCTACTTTTTTGATTGCAGACTTAATTTGCTCACTTGAAGGCCCGTTTGGATTAGGATTCTCACTATTAAAATGACTGGAGTAAAGTTCAGACAATGGGTGTATCGTAATATCAAACGCCCCATTTGTTAATTCTCCATACGCTTTAGCTTTTGTAAAAATATCAAGTAGTTCAGGTGGTGAGTCTTTAATTGAACCGTTTTGATTTAATTGAGATAGAGATGATAAATTATCATAGAGAGTAAATATTTTCTCCAATCTTAATATTTCTTTATGACAATCATTTAAAAGCTTTTTAGCAATGGTTTGGTCATCATGATACAAAGTCATAGATGCATCTGTACCCAAGACAATACCATTCCAGATTATAGGTTTGTTACTAGAAAATAACTTAGCAGAAATTGAACTATTTACGAAAAAAATTCCCACCGAATTAGCTGCGGCAATTTTGATAAAACGTCTTCTCGAAATTTTTTGATTCATAAAATTATTTTGATTTAATTTTTAATAAATTATAAATTCCAGTAACAGTTAAAAATATCAATCCGAGTGCAACGAAATCTGCAAAAAATATCCCAAATTTTGTAAAGAAACGACCGGCGTGCATATCGAGAATAATTCTATAAAGACTTAAGCCCTCACCACTATATTCATTTTTTATATTATTCATTATACTTTCTGGAATTTCATTTTTTGAGAGCATCGACCAATTTGCTTCAATGCCATCCACTTTTTCCCATTGAAGAAACTCTTTATCAAACTGATAATATTCGTCATTTGTTTTGATCAATAAAAAGTTTTCTTTAGATAAACCAATGTTTTGAATTATTCCAGGTGGTATATTGAATGAACTCATCTTTTCTATAATATCACCTTCAACAGTAAGTAATATTATTTCAGTGGATGATGCGACAATTATAATGTTCTGGTGTGTTACAGCACCTTTAATCGCAGAAAACTGGTCAACTGTTTTTCCATCTAAAAACAGAGTGTCTTCCATCCATAAAATCCATTTATTATTTAGCTCATACCCTATTATCTCACTTTCCAACTCCATATTATACCATTTAAAAAGCCATTGATTATTGAGCTTAATCTCATGGAGATTCAGAAACAAACTATGGTTGAGAACAATACCAGTCAGGCTGATAAAAACAATAAACACTGCAATTGTTGCACCTAACCTTCGGTGCCATCGCAGAGACTTTTTAACAGTTAATAATTTTGAAGGTTTTCTATTTTTAGTTTCTATTTTAATGAGAAATTTGTTGATCAAGATATAGTGCAAGATGAGTCAACCTTGTAAGAGCATTGACTGATAAAGTTGCACCGGAAATTCCGTCAATCTTTTTTGTTAGTCTGTTCTTTGAAGTGAGTTTGATATCTTTAAACTGATTAGTAAAAAAAGGATAGCGCACTTCATAACCATGAGATTCTCGATAAATCAATACTTTAATTCGTTCTATCTTTTGATCACTTACAACAATTCCTGTTGTTATTGGCTTAACTTTACCAATTTCTTCTAAAATCCAAAGAGATTTATTTCCATCATCCCAATATCTAATCCTGAAACTTGAGTAGTTATGTCCTAAAATCTTTTTAACGCCCGCTTTTAAATCTCTCGTTAACCACAATGTTTGAGGATCAGGAGGTGTATTATTAAACGATTCTGATATAAACTCCTTAGGCTCCTGATAAATATCTTCGGCAAACTGAAACTGTGGTACCAACAAGATAATCCAGCAAATTAAATGGCGTTTCATAATAGTAGTGGTCGTCATCGTAAATTATAAAAGTAAGGGGATAAGGGATTCAAACCGGAATGACAAATTCCTAAAAATAAGCAAATCCCTTATCCTAATTAACCCTTACTGAACTATGAAAATAATTAATACAAATTGATAAATTAAAATTGGTAACCTACACCAAAGTTAATAATTTCTTCTTCATTACCCCCAGCAGGTAAATCTTCAAATGCTACGTCCATCTTTAGAACAACATTTTCGTGAGGCCAGTAGTTTATACCAACATCAACTTGTGCAATTTCAGTATTAGTAGCATTACCGGCACGGGTATCCCACCATTGGTAGCGAGCAAACAGGCCGATGTCACCTTTATCGGTTTCAAATCGATAAGATGGCTCAATGTAGTAGCCAACCTGTTCGTCTGCTCCAATAGAAGCTGGACCAGCACCGTCCAAGTCCCATCGTGCATATAAAGCTCTAAGTCCGAATCCGCCTCGCTGAATATCAGCATGAAAAGAAATTAATACGGCACTGACATCTTCATCAAACGTTGTTCCACCTGTAGTGATAGCTGTCCCTTGTGCAATATCTGTCTGGTATTGACCGGTAGCAGCTAGCTCAACACCCGGAATCCCGGTATATTTAATTCTTCCAGTATATGCGTGCGATTGAGCATCTGCTTTGGCAACCTTACCACGACCACCCCGTATACTATAATCAGCTCTGCCTGAAACGTCCAATCCCGAATGAACGGCCAAATCATAACTGAAACCACTATCGTATTTTCCCGTTAATCCAAGTCCGGCTTCCCACCAGGTACTAGGTATAATTGCTTTTTCAACACTATTTCTTTCTACCCCATAAAATGTATTGGGTTCGTGAGTCTCATTCATAATTCCAACAGGCATAAGAAACAAACCCGCTTTTGCCGTGTGCGTTTCATTTAAATCAAATTCTAAAAAAGCCTGTTCTAATTCAACCGCACCCGGATTGCTATCTCCAGAAAACGCATGTTCGACCTCCAATTCAGAGAAAAAACGAATTTTTTCATCAAAATCGTGGCCAAAGAATAACACGAAACGATGGAAGTCGATTTGATCATTTTGCCCCAAGTTCATATGCAACTCTCCATAGCCACCAATTTGAGTTTTATCCCACCAACCACCACTTGCTGCTGGTTGTGAACTCTCAATGGCGTCACCCGCAGCTTCTACCTTATCATTGAGTTCTTTGATCTCCATTTGCTGATTTTGGATAACCTCCCACATTTCTTTCTGAGTAGGGATATCTTTACCTATTAAAAGAATAGGAAGTGTACTGAAAACAATAATTACTTTATAAAAATTATTCATTTGATTTTTGAACATACAGTTTAACCGAATTATTAATATTGAGACTCAATTTCAATTACGAGTTGTTGTCAAATAATATTTTAAAAATTTAAGGAAAGTCATGTTTCCATTATCAATGTTATACCAACTGACAAAATACATTGGTCGATGTCGTTTTCTCGGTACCGAAACGAATCATCAATTATGGGTATGTCATAAATATTTACAATTAAACAAAAAATAATCATGGATCGCCACGTCGCGCTGCTCCTCGCGATGACAAAGTAAAAACCTAATTGTCATTGCGAGCTCTGCAATAGCAGAGTGTGGCAATCTATCTGACTTACGTTTATTGATTGCAGTCATTGATTTATTTCGGTACCGAGAAAACGACATCGACCAATTTATTTTGGCAGACACTATATAACAACGGGAATTTATAAGTATTACTAAAATTTACTTTTTACTCCAAATACGGCGGTTTAAGTTCAAATCCTCGACCAGACCTATCGCTAAATCCAAGTCCTCAAAATAACCTTTCACTATATCATAATTCAGAATTGACCGAAAAATTGGTGGCTCAAAGAGATCTTTATCATATGATATCGCTATATAAATTTTTGATTGAGCAAATCCTAAATGAATACGTTTCCCACTCTCTTTTTTAAATTTCAGAATTCTTTGCATTAAACTAGTTGATAAAATATAACGCGCTTCAACTTGATCAGATCCATAGACAGCAAATTGTTTTTCAAACTCAACATCTTCTAATTTTATTAATTCGTCGCGATTGAAATTCCACGACTGAAACATTTTTCCAATATTGCCAAACATACGCTCAGCCGTATCGGGTAAGACGACAGTGCGTCCTTGAAAATTTTTATTAAAATCTGCGATAAAAAATAATCCTTTAAAAATCGTGTGCCATTGAGTTTGTCGCCTACCCTTACTATCTCTTGTAGTTGTTTTATATTCAGCATGTATTTCTGAAAACTCAATCTCTGTAGCACCTAACTTTCCTTTAACGTGATCATCACCCTTATATCTATCGGGTTGTTTCTTGAAAATATGACTCTCTTTAAAATTAAATTCTGAAACAAATCTTTCAGCTGTATAAAATAAATTGTTATCAATAAATTTTATTAACTGCAGAATTATATCTGACTTAAATTCCTTACGGTATCATTTAGTATAATGATAATAGAATCCTGAAAAAATTAATCCGCCTAAAATCAATGGTACTACAATCAAATTCTCTTTAGCGTCAATCTGATTAAAATAATAAGCAACAACAACCAAAATAACTGATGCAATTGAAATGCCCACACTCGTTAGTTTTTTGACGATCTTGATACGCTTCTGTTCAAGATCAGTAAGTTCAGGTAGTAGTTTGGAATTATAGAACTCTCTTAAATCCCCAAGTGTGTTCATATAATATTAGAATAACTAGGGATTAAATAGATTTCCAACATTTACATTCTGCCTCTCCTGCTCACTAATTTCAAAAAGCTTTTTCAATTTATAGTTCATAATTGAGGCAACTATATTTGTAGGAAACATTTCTATGGCGTTATTATAATCAGTCACAGAAGAATTGTAAGCTCTTCTTGCCGCAGAGATTTGTTCTTCAATTTCGTTAAGTGTTCCCTGAAGCTGCAAAAAATTTGTATTAGCCTTGAGATCAGGATAGTTTTCAACAGCAACCATTATGCCACTCATTGCCTTGGAAATTTTATTATTGAGATTTACTTTTTCATTATCAGATAAATTTCCAGCAACTGCTTTGCTGCGTAATTCTGTAATATCCGTTAGTGTCTTCTGCTCATGCTGCATGTAAGTCTTAACAGTTGAAACAAGATTGGGAATCAAATCGTATCTTTTCTTAAGCAATGCATCGATACTGGCAAACGCGTAACTTGTTTGATTTTTTTAGAAACCAAACCGTTATAAAGGCCAATAAATATTAGCCCGATAACTACTAAAACTATTAATGAAGGAATCATGATTTTCTAAAATAACTGGTTATCAAAATTCTTAATTGAATGAGTCTATTTATCAATAAAATTTTAAAATTAGATTTAGCCTAAATATCAAATTGACGAAATATGTAATATTCTCTATATTACGGCACAGATTTTTTGAATTATGAACTCACCTCGCTCAGTAAAATCTAGACATCACGGCTTCACATTAGTTGAAATCATGATCGTCGTTGTTATCATTAGATTGTTGGCATCCATGGCAGTCACAGCATTTAACAAAGTCAGTACACAATCGAGAGCGACAACATTGGCAAATAATTTCAGAAAATTTGCCGAGGCCTTTCAGTCTTATAATTTAGAGGAAGGCGAATGGCCGGATTCAGATTGGGTTGAAGGCTCATACCCAACCGGCATGGAAGGTGATTTGCCCGCAGCCTGGATTAGAGAATCTTCTGTTGGTGGTTTTTACGCATTTCATGAAGGAGATGGCGTTAACCCTCCGACGCTTATTTTAGCCAATTCTAACGCCAGCCAGGATTTAATGATTAAAGTCGATGAAATTCTCGACGATGGAAATTTATCGCAAGGATTAGTCCGCGGTGACCCCGATTCATTGGATTATCTTTTGGAGTAGATATTTCTCAATCAATAAATTTAGTAAACTAAAATACCATACCAATATTAATGAGGAAATATTATGACTGCAATATACGACTGTGAAACAAGAAAGCAATCCTGGTGGGAACCAATGCCTACCGGCTTTAATGCTAAGGTAAACGGCTGTGATTGGGAGAGACAGCAGGGCTTATCTATAGCGAATTCAAACAGATATTACATTGAACTTAAAAGTGGAAAATCAGAAGTTAAAGCAACTGCTGAAATTAAATTTGATCATGAAAAGAATATTTGCCTCTTTATTGGCAGGCTGCGCGAAGCACGTCATGGTCGACGAGCAGGTGATTTTATAGTGGGTTATGGCAATCCTCCCAACTGTGATGATGGACAATACGTTTCTAGTCTATGGAGTCCAAGACCAGACTGGATGAAGGATATAGATGACAATAAAAAACTATCTGAATTTAACATTCCAGGAACTCATGATACTTGTGCATTAGCCCCGGGTAATCAGGGCTGGCCCGTTAAATGTCAAACTCTGGATCTCCGAGCACAATTATATGCCGGTGTTCGATTTTTAGATATCCGCTGTCGCCACATTGAAGATGTATTCGCTATCCACCATGGTGCATTTTATCAGGATATAAATTTTGGTAAAGGTGTAAGAAATGTTTGCATCGAGTTTCTAAAGGAACATCCGGAAGAAACAATTATTATGAGCATCAAAGAAGAATATAATGCTACTGATAATACGCGTTCATTTCAGGATACTTTAAAATGGTATATGGAAGGTAATCGTGACTATTGGTATTTGGGAGGCACTACTCCAAAGCTTAAAGATGTCAGAGGAAAAATTGTAATTATCAGACGTTATGGAAATGGCAATCTCGGTATCAGTGCCTCACCTAGTTTATGGAAAGACAATGAAACATTCACGATAAATGATGATCACCCAAGCAAAAAACTTAGAGTTCAAGACTGTTACTTTGTTTGGTATACACAACCCGGTATGGATGGAAAATGGGACAAAATTTGCTCTTTATTAAATGAAGCTGAAAGAGGTGATCCTAATGTCTGGTTTTTAAACTTTACTTCCGGGTCTTCCCGTACTAATCCATGTGACGTTGCAAACGGTGGTGGACTTAAATATGGCGGAATGAACACAAGACTACAAAAATATTTAGAAAATAACGCCAAAGCGAGATATGGAACAATTATTATGGATTTTGTAGAATACGATGGGCATAAATTAATCCCACTGATAGTAGACAACAATTAGTTAGAATTATATAAATACTAAATATCGACTACCGCAACTTCACGAAACAATAATCCAAGCCCAAAAGTTAAATAGAATAAGCAGTAATCAATTGAAATCTATCTGTGTTTTAAAAAGCAAATGCCAACTGCTATCAATCCAAATAACAAAACTGATGTTGATGGTTCAGGAACTAAAGTAAGCGTTAAATTATCAACAAGAGATTGCTGTGTAACACTCTGACCTGTGGTAGAAAACCTAATCCTTATATTGTCACCGATTTCTGTTGCTCCGCCAGCAACTGTAAAATTAATCGTATTATCGGAAAATTGCCCATTTGCAGTGGTTGCTTCAGTAACTGTTTTTGTCCCTAACACTGTAGTTGTTTGCTGTGCTATAACTTCTGCAGTCACATCAACAAATCCAAGACCGCCTTCTGAACGATTACCTACAAAGAAATTGAATGAGTAATCACCTTCCAGTAAAGTTGCTGATAGATTTATCGAAAATTCTTCACCCCCTTCTATAAAAACAACATTTTCTCCAGATGGAACTGAATCGACGGTAGTTGGTATAACCGGATCTAAAATACCAGTATCGCCTGAATTAGTCCAATCTGTTATCGTTGATGAAAATCCACCATCTGTGAGTAATGGATCCTCAAAATTGTCATTAGGTATAAAGACATTAATTTGAGCATGTAGCGATATTGCAAATAAAGTACGATTTCGTATTAAGACAAAAAATAACTCAGATTATTAAATGACAATTTTCTCTATAACTCTAAATAACATTATGCCTCAGTGCTGATTTAGAATTTAATTAAAATTCTCACTGCACAATCAATCGCATAAACAACTGGCCCTGACTAGTCAGCGTATTGCTTCTAATAGCAAACCGAATAGTATAGCCATGATCAGATGCCGATAGAGTTGCACCGGTAATTTCTGCATTCAACTTATCAACATCGATAAATTTTGGCTGGCCTCCATCATTTAACACTAACGATTTTACTAATGTCCATGGTGATGAATCAACGGGATTTAAAATTTGAGTCGATTCCTGAACTGTATAGGTAAGATCTGTGGCAGATTTTAAAACATCAAATGTCAGGCTTAAATATTCAGCTGCCATCAACAGTAATAAAATTAAATGCACGGTGAATATCGTTACCTACAGCATTCGCAAATAACGTGGCAAAGGTGATGCTGTCGCTTTTGTTCATCTCATTTGTTAATATATAACTAATTTTTATTTAATGTACATTAACAACTAAAATATCACTGAAGAAATATTATTTGATTCTGCCATTCACTGTCTTTCAGTATTTTATTACTTTTCTCATTACCAATCCTTATCAACCCTTTTGCAATTGAAACGGAATCACTTGAACGTAAAGTTTTAGTGCTGACAAAAACAATGCCTGCATGATTTTTACCAATATCAAACCACGACTTCAAAATTTGTGGAATTGTGTTAACATCAAAAGTCACAAGCACAAACGACTTTTCAATGCAATAATTCAAAATGAATTCATCTGACTCACCTTTCAAATCACCTTGTTCGCATTTCAACACAGACTTTACGTCAAAATTCGCCCCAAGTGATTTTGTAATTTCAGCGACTTTTGGAGAAAGGTGTTCATCCAGCAAAAATACTAAAGCCATATTATAACCTTAAATATTTATTAATTGAGTATCAGGTAGTATTGATTGTATTGCGACAATGTCATTAGCAGCCTCACTGTCAGTAATGGCTGTTTTAATATCATCAGCATATCTATCAGCGTAATTCAAAGCCGCTTTAACTTTGGTCTCTGATAAATGAAAATGCTCCCCTGTTTTATTAACTGAAAACTCAAATTCTTGTGAAGTTTTAAAGACAAACCAAACAGGAAGCCGCGTGCCTTCAATGTAAGCTTGCCTACCTATATTTGATGCACGGAAATCAATATATGAATGCTCAGATCTCCTAAGTCCTTCTTCCAATAGTAAAGCCCCAGCCTCAGACGGTTTTTTTCCCATATAACGGGAAAATCGTTCCAATCTAGTCTTGGAATTTTCAGATACACGAACCGATACGACTGTTGTTGCCATGATTTTTATTAATTATGTTTACAATGTAAACAATTTTACTTGTTGTCAAGTATTGCTTCAGCATACTGACTCCTAGACTAATAACATCTACCGATATCTAATGGCAGATGCTTAAAATATCTCTAATCCGGTAAAATATTGTAACTACTCAGTATGTATAAAAGATTAAAACATCCATTTCGGTATTAGCAGGGTGAACCCATGCGGCTATCGGGAATCGGTATCGGATTTCGCGAAAGCGATTCTGATAGCCGTTTCACCAGCCTTTGCTAATAGGCTTCGGCTTGGTGAACTGATACTGATACCGAAAAACATATCTATTTTGGAGTCATGCTGAAGTAGTTGCTAAATCTTTCCAATTCCCTTGACTTTGACACTTGTTTACAAGATTTATACAGTCCTCACTTTTTAAACTGATTGCTCTAATCACATTGATTAAATTCAAAAATGCTGTCACCACTGTCACCACAGCTAATCCGTTGTTGTCAACCTTCCTGATTGACTGGAATTACTACATGAAAGCGATAATTCGTAAAGGTTGGACGTTATATGCAATGAACAAATTTTCACAGTCTCACTGCGTAGTTGCAGGGAGTTTTAAACCAATAACTATCACTAAATATTGGGAGGTAGTTATGAATCAACTGCATCCACCGGGATAGTTGTTACAGCCGTGCCGGAACCGTCTGACTACGCTGCCGCCCTTGGCCTCGGCGCTCTCGGCCTCGCCTACTATCGCCGTCGTCCCGGAAACAAAACCCGGCCGAAGAATTGAAACCGAGTTATGGAGTGACGACCTCTTCCATTTCTGTATTTTAAAGATTCAAACCCCGATTTAATGAAAATCGGGGTTTTATTTGGTATGTGCTTGGCGGAGAAGGATGGAGTCATTCCGTAATTCATAGAGTACCTACACTGATTCGGTATAGGCCGACGACATTGAAAGGAGGGAAAAGATTACTGTTCTAAGAACCTGTTCCGCTCCATTTGTTGTATGTAAAGAGTTGCTTGTTGGCATATTATTTGTATTGATAAATTTCATATAAGAGTTAAATTAATCTTATGAGTATATCTGAGTTAAAAAAACAAACTGAAGCCTTGAATTTCAATGAGCAGGGAGAATTAGCGGCTTACATTATACAACTTCGCAATCGACAAGATTCTGAATACATGTCTGAAATACAACGTCGAATTGAAGACAAAAATTCTGAACATTGGCTGACTCCAGCCGAATTTGAAACACGACTTAACGATTCGTAATCAATGCAGCCTTATTCGGTTTATATTAATGAAAATGTCATAACCGGGTCTCCAAAGAGCGGTAAACAAAAAAAGTTGCTAATGGAATTTATTAGACATCTCGGTAATAATCCGTCTCAGAGTGGAGATTACCAAGATAAAGACAATGTCGGTCATCTATTGGAGATCAAAATTATTGGACGATATGCTATCACGTTTTTTGCTGACCATTTGCTCACCCTTATCAATTACTCCCAGATTGACTTACCCAATATTTCAAATTACATCATTTCAATTTACCCTATTCCACAATCAACCGCATGAACAACTGCCCTTGATTTGTCAGTGTATTGCTACGAATGGTAAACCGAATTGTGTATCCCTGATCAGAAGCAGAGAGAACAGCACCGGTAATTTCTGCATTCAATTTATCAACATCGATAAATTTTGGCTGGCCTCCATCATTTAACACCAACGATTTTACTAATGTCCATGGTGATGAATCAACAGGATTTAAAATTTGAGTCGATTCCTGAACTGTATAGGTAAGATCTGTGGCAGATTTTAAAACATCAAATGTCAGGCTTAAATATTCGCTGCCATCAACAGTAATAAAATCAAATGCACGGTGAATATCGTTACCTACAGCATTCGCTACTAGCGGATTTAAATTGAAGGCGTATTCCTCAAAATTTGAAATCCCATCATTATCATCATCAGCTGCTGTAGTTGTATCATTAAAGTTTACTTTATCGAGAAACAATCCGGCATTGGTTGTTTTATGAGCTGTATAACGAGTCACCCATGCATCATAGTTTTGGGCCGTTGGAATTTCTTCAATTGAAAATCTACGAGAGGCAAATAGTCTTAAGTTTCGTTCATCTGATTCAGTAATTGCATTCCCACTATCAACCAAGACAGCCAAATAATATACATAATCAGTTAATAAATCATCAGCACCTAATAATTTGCTTTTTATCAATTCTCTGGTGGGTATTGTTAAAACAGAATTAAACTTTAAAAAATCACCTGAGGGAGCAGCATCAACACGTCCTCTTAAAAATGCCTGGTGTGAAAAATTTCCAAATTTAATAATTTCAGTTGAAAAATTAATTAATTCATCAACTTCATCAGCAGTGACAATACCATCTCCTTCTAACAATGTTTGGTAGTCAACCTCTTTAATTGCTTGCAGTTGAATTTCGGTATTAAAAACAACATTACCTTCAATGTTTGAAAGCCCGTTATTGATTATATCAAACTGAAAATCAAGTGCAGCTTCCGGATGATAAATTTTTGTATTATCAATTCGATTTGAGACTGATCGAGCAAAAATATTTGGTAGTCTGACAATCGTTATGTTTCTAGTATCAGTAAATCTTACATTATTGTTTTCATCGAACTCATTAACCTTGTTAAAGGCATCGACTCGAACCCCTAAGTAATAACTGTTGGCAGGGATACTTATCCCTAATGTGATGGGACCGGTAAACACCAAACGCTCACCCTGATCAAAAGTTTCTACTCTGGCAAACTGTCCTAGAATTATATCATCTTCGTTGCCAAAAACTTTATCAATAGAAAGTCGTGCTTCTATGTCTGACGCTGCCCAATCAAGATTTGTGCCACCTGTAGATAATGCTGTCCCTAAATTTGTAACGACAACAGTTATCGGTAATTTATCTCTATCCGGTTCGACAATTTCAGGGATATCGAGTGTGTAGCTTCCGGCAGTTGTTTCAAATGTTGTAATTGCTAAATCCGGAACTGTTACAGGAGTCTTTACAATTTTATCGACCCAACCAGTATCAGAACCGGCTGTTGAGCTACTAAATTTTGTATACGCCCAACGAATTTTTTGGCGTCCTGCAGGTATAAAAATTTGTTCTTGCTGCCAATCAACATTTCCTGAGATTCGTTTATTCTCAATATTATTAACTATAAGTCTCAAGAAATTAAAGTTGATGAGTGAATCAACTTTCCAAGAAAATGTTAATAGCGCCGGCCCATCAATTTCACGTTCCATCCAAACTTCTTCATTAAAGCCTATTTCAGAAGCTTGAGCGGCATCGTTATTAGTTCCACCGGTTCCACTGTCATCAAAGAAGACAACATTTTGCCCAAACCAGGTACCATTGCCACCAGTATTCCATAGTAAGAGTTGTTCAGCTGCCGTTACAGGAAACTCTAACGCTTGATCGAGTGATATTGCCGGTGTAATACTCAGTTGAGCAGAAACAGAGAAAAACTCATTATTTGTTTCATCACCCTCTTCCAATGCTTTGTCGACATCAACTGTTGCGGCAATATAATAGTTGCCTGCTATAGCGACATTTTTTGGAATTTTAACACTTCGACTAAAGTTAGTAGAAATCCCTGCAGCCAATCCATTATTGTCAGTAAATCGATCGATGACATGATCATCATCGTCACCCCAAGTTTGATTACGCGAAATGCGAACCTCAACTGTATAAGCAGGTGTTGTCGGCACAGGATCTATTCCAGGGTTACTGATATTAATCGTATAGTTGATTGTATCATCAGTGACAAACTGTGTTGGATTTGGTGCGTTATTGGGGTTAGCTACATTTGTAATACTGTCCAACGATAAATCCGGTACGATAAATGAAATTTTATCAACGAACGCTGCATCATCACCGGCTTTACCCAAATCATTTTTAATATACTCCCAACGTAAAACATGTGAACCAGCAGTAACAGGAAAGCTGACTAAATCCCATTCATTGATTCCGGATATCCTACCTTGTTCAACCCCATCAATTGTGAAGACAAGAAAGTCTTCTTTAAATCCATCACCCGTGACAAAAACTCTTTCTGATGAAGTTCTCCAATAAAACGATACTCTTGAATTACTTTGAAATGTTCTTGTTATTGAGAAAAATGATGTTTCATTATCGCCGAGATTTTTTGTTTGAACGGCATCCTCACCGTCAAATGAATCGCTAAACTGACCAAACCAAGGTTGATTAGTGCTGGTAATAAATTCTACTCCTTCCACAACATCAACAGCATCTTCGATCTTTACATTTTGGACAAAGATATCTTCGTTTTCAGAAATTAGAGAGTTGTTAGTCTCATTAGCTTCACTGATATTTGTTGACGTATCAAGATCTACAACAAGCGACAAAAAGCTGCCAATTTCAGTGCTACCCGGTATTTCAACTGTCACTTGATAAAATCTTTTTTGACCTATTGGTAATCCTTCAGACTCTTCGAATTCTATCAATAAACTTTCAGAACCGGTCAACGCACGATTCGGTGTTAGCAAAACTTTAATTTTAAATGGATCAACGACATCAGCAAGACCTTCATTAATGACATTAAAACTGAGTTGGAAGTTTTGATCAGTAATATATTTACCAGGCAGATAAGTAAGAACATCTTGCCCTTCATTCACTACCCTTAAATCTGGTAGCTTTATCACATTAATTGAATTTGCTGAAGAAACAAAAACGTTATTCGTTTCATCTTCTTCGTCAACGACACCTTGCAAATTATTTGCTGAATCAAGTATGAGTATTAAGAAATAATTACCCGGAACTAAATTTTGATTTAACGGTAATGTTGTACGATAAGTAAAACGACCATCTGAACCAATATCCTGAAAAGTTCCAATATCACCAAGAAGAGTATCCAAATTTGATTCAAAACTATTATTGGATGATAGATAGACTGAAATTTTAAAGTTTGGATCGAGGGGGCTGACACCCACACCTTGATTGCGTCCAATTAATGTAATATCAATTTGATCTTTGTTGACAATAAAATCACCGCTTGGAAAATTTACTGATCCAAAAATAAAATCTGGTTTTGTTACATCGCGAAATGATATTTTATCAACATATGCAGTATCGGCATTAGTTGTTTGAGTTACCTTAGAATATGTCCATTTCACAACATTGGAAGCTGCTGATAGAAAAATTTCTTTTGTTTCGAATGCACCCGAATTGCCGTTTATCTGAAATTTCTGGGTGCCATCAACAAATACTCTCAAAGTATTATTTGGACTATCAGATTGAATTAACCAATCAAATGACAAGACTCGTGGACCCGGAACAGTTGTTTCTATAAATGACTCTTCACCGGCAGTTAGTACGGGACTTTGCACTGCATCAACCCCATCACTTGTAGTCGTTTGTTGACTAAACCAGTTTCCCCCTCCGCCTGTATCAAATGTGACAACAGGATCGGTAATTAAATTTGTATCCAAAGCTTGCTCCAGAGAAAGCAATGGTTGAAGGGTGATATTTTTTAATGATGAAACTAAAACGTTATTATTGTTATTTGCTTCCGGCACAACATCAGATGAATCAAGAACAATAATCATGAAGTAAGATGCCGCCTGACCAATTTCAGATGGTGCTTTTGGTGAATTGGCCGGAGCAGTCAAATCAACTGTTACTGATTGATTCAGGGCCAATGTAGAGGCATTGAAAACTTGATCTAACAATTTTAGATCAGATCCGGTATCCAGGTTTGGGTCTAATGACAACCACACTTGATAATTAAAACCTTCAGTCGGCGAATTACCTATGCCAAGATTTTTAACTTCAAAGCTTATAGGAATAGAGTCACTTGGAAAAAACGGTGTCACCCCAACAGTTACATTTAAATTCTGTGGTGTTAGGTCAGGTACTTCAAATGCCAGCACATCAACCCAAGCTGCATCACTACCAGCAGAAATTGCTTCATCTTTTTCATAATCCCACCTTAAAATATGATCGTTACCCGCCTGCAGTGGAAAACTAGCTAACGTCCAATCAACTTCACCGGAGATTTCACCTTGTAAAATTCCATCAATGTAAAATTTTAATTTATCATTCTGCTCAGATGAAACCTTCCAATAAAATATTGCAACAGTATCTTCTTGAGTCGAAAAAGGTGCAGTTTGAAAAGATGATTTTTGGGAATCATTTATTCTAGAACTCTGAACAGCACCAGTATTACCAGTTTCTCCAGGGAAAAAGATAGTCGTTTGACCAAACCACGGAGCTGCATCAGAACTAAAGGTAAACTGCTGGTTAGGTAAATCGATTGCTTGACCGATTTGAATTTCGCTGAATACAATTTTATTTAGAGCCGTTAACTTTTGATTGCTCGCTGTTGATTCATTTTTTTCAACAATCTGTTCCTGCTCGTCAACAGTGACACCGATAAAATAAGAAACACCTATTACGGCTGAAGATGGAATCTCAGCTGCAACTTCATAGGTTTGTGTGGCATTTGAAGCTAAACCAGAACTGTCATTAAATTCTGTAAGAATTATATCATCTGAATTTCCAGAAGTTGTATCTGCCGTAAGAATAACTTTAACTCTAGCCTGTTGTCCGACAGGAATGTCAGCTTCTCCAATGTTTTTAACTACAATATTAACGTCGATTAAATCAGCATTGCTTTTAAAGAATAGACCTTCATCAGCAGTGACACTTTGAACAAATAGATCAGGCAATCTTTGAATTTCAACCGATGCTGTTGTTGAAGCTTTGATATTATTAGTTTTAGAAACTTCAGGTACATCATCATTACCCGCAACAGCAACAGTATCAGCAAATATTTTTAAGACAACAAAGTAATTTCCAGAAGCAAATGCACTAGTGATAGAAAAACTTTTTTGATATACGAAAATACTATTATCACTGATGCTCGGTAACATTTCCAAATTTCCAAGTAAAATTCCATCATCAAAATTTTGTGTTTGAGACAAACGAGCTTCAACTCTGAATGCATCGGGCAATCCGCCGGGAAACGCATCACCTAGATTACTGCCAGTCGCAGTGATCGTTATTGAATTAAGACCTACTGTAAAAGTTCCAGTATCAAATAAAATATCAGTCAGGGTGAAATCGGATCCGGTGGCTTCGGTAATAGTTAAGCCATCAACAAAACCTGCATCAAGACCTGACTTAATTGAGGCATCTTTTGAGTATATCCACTTTAGTCGATGAACACCCGGGTCTAACTCAAACGTTACTTTTTGCCATGGAAGCGGATCTTCGCCTCCATTACTTTTATCTATTCCGGAAATAAATCTGATTTCCTCTTTTACAGTACCGGAATTAATTAAACCATTTATGGATGATCCATTTACAGTAAAATTTAATTTATCGACGACAAACTCAGATGATACAGTCCAGAAAAAAGAAACAGTAGCTGGATTAGTTATGGTCACATCAAATTCCATTGAAGAAGTTTCACCGTCATTTATTGCACCACTCTGCGCAGCAAAAGTACCAGCAAGTTGAGTTGGCTCTGTCGTAGAATCCTGCGCAAACCACGATCCATTTCCAGTCAATGTAATATCTAGACTACGCCGATTTGCTAAAA
This sequence comes from Opitutales bacterium, assembly GCA_021772565.1. GTDB lineage: Bacteria > Verrucomicrobiota > Verrucomicrobiia > Opitutales > JAJFLR01 > JAJFLR01. The sequence continues at coordinate 55,904 of JAJFLR010000017.1, forward strand.
CAATATGATCCTGTAAAGCTGTTTGAATATTTGGTGCGTTAACCGTAATATCATTGTTGGTCGTAAATTTTGTATTATTACTATCATTTACTTCTTTGATAGAATTGGCAGGGTCAATTAAGACTGCGCCAAAATAATTTCCTGGAGGCGTGTCAGATTTGATTAGTGGAGAAGGCACTGTAACAGTTTTTATTTCACCTTTGGCAATGCCATCATTAAAAGTTATGTTTACGTCAAAAGGCAGGTCATCGGTATCACCTAAAATACTGTTTAATGTTAGCAGCATATTTAGATTAACCACAGTTCCGGAGGGATAAGCATAATTTCCAGAATTTTGAACAGTTAGTGAATTGACAGTTAAATTATCATTACGATTCACAGTGATGGGTCCCCCTAGATCGATACCGGTAACAATTAAGTCACCTAACAATTCAACTGTACTCGCAAGAAATGCAGAATTATTGCTGTCACTTTTTTCTGTAACTACATTTAAGCTATCAACTATTGCACCCAAAAAATAAGTGCCAGAATCAATATCAGGCAACGTTAGATCTGCGCCAACCAAAACTTGAGAACCAAATGAAATATTATTATTAAAAGTAAATGTTCCAATCGTCACATCATTTTGATCGATCGTTTGATCAATAGAATAGACAACTCGAATAGTAACGACTGAATTGCCGGCAACAAAATCGCCACCTTGATTGACAATATTCATCTTGGCATTTACAGCATTTCCGGGAATAAACTGATCTGCATTAATATCCAGATTTTGGATAACAAGATCGGTAAGCAATTCAATCTCAGATGTCGCAACACCAATGTTGGATCCATCACTCAATTCTGTAATTGTGCTATCAGGATTTACAACAACCAAAACTTTATATGCCGCAGCAGGTATCGAAGCCGGTAAGGAAAATGCTTTGGTAATAAAAACTGTCGAATTAAAATTTATATTGGAAGAAAATGTATCGTTAGCTACCAGTATGTCAGAACCATCAACTAAACTGTCCGTCGAAAGTAGTATTCTATAATTTATAGATTCACCAGTAGATAAAACCAAATTACTTCCTGTGTTAGAAAACCTCATATTAAGGGTAATATTTTCTCCAGCTATTAAATCATTATCTGAAATTGTGACTAATGGAACAGTTAAGTCTGGTAGAAAAGTAAATGAACTATCTGTAAAGCTAATATTGTTGCTTTCATTTACCTCAGTGTAAATTTCATCTGAATCAACCTTAAATCCAAAAAAATAATTTCCAACATCAATACCGGTTGGTAGTTTAGTAGACGAAGTAAATATAAAACTCTGATTGCTATTGATTACTGATGTTAAATTAAAAGTCGCCACAGTAACGTCCCCGGCATCACCGAATACGGAATTAGTAGATAAAACTAATTGAACTTTTGCAGGTACTCCGGATACAGGTGTATAAGTGGCACCTGAATTTAAAACAGTAAAGGAGACATCTATACTCTGTAACGGTTTAGGATTGGTAGCTGAAATGTTAACAGTGGTAAATGAAAAATCTGTATTGGTTGGCCCACTTACTGCATTAAAAGAAATTTCAGCAAAAGTGTTTCTACTAGTTGTGCTTCCACTCCCCAATTGTCCGCTAGTATTGTTTCCAGTTGAAAAGACTGCCCCTGTTGATTTTGATGCTAATGAATGATCTTCACCGCCAACTATTTCATCCCAATTTCCACTACTATCTATTAACAAAGGAAATCTTTGCACTGAATTACCACCAGATCCCAACTGTCCATTTAAATTTGCCCCCCAAGCCCACAAGTTATTATTCACATCAATTGCTAACGTATGATTTTTCCCTGCAGAAATAGACTTTATACTGACAGAGTTTCCAACAGTATTTTGAACATTTATTAACTGCTGCGTAAAAAAGTTTAGCTGACTTGCACCAATTCCCAACTGGCCTTCAAAATTCCTGCCCCAGCCATAAACCGATCCGTCTTGCTTAAGTGCAATTGTGTGGAACTCACCAGCCACAACTTCTGCCCAGTCTGAATCTGTTCCAACTTGAGTTGGAATAGCAGCGCTACTTGTACTAGTTCCAAGACCTAATTGACCACTGTCATTATTTCCCCAAGCCCAAAGAGCACCATTTGCATCGATAGCCATTGAGTGAAAAGTACCGGCTGTTACTTTAACCCAGACAACACCAGTTGGACCGCCCGTTACCAAAGTAGGACTACTAATAAAAACAGTATTTGAATTGAGTCCTAACTGATTACTACTGTTAGCACCCCAAGTAAAAATTTGATCATTCCTAATTGCTACTGAATGTTGAAACCCTGCAGAAGCTGCAGTCCAACCAGTATCAGTGCCTACCCTAGTCGGTGTATTTTGATTTACAGTATTCGTCAGACCTAACTGTCCAGCCGAATTTCTTCCCCAGGCATGTAATTCTCCACTACTATTAATAGCTAAAACATGACTTGCACCCGAACAAATATGAGTAAAGCTCGTATTATTGTCAATTTGATCAGGGGCTAGCGATCTTGTGTTGCTACCATTGCCCAATTGTCCATACTGATTAAAGCCAAAAGACCACAAAGCATCTGGAGTTCCCGATTGAATAACAGTCGAATAAAAACTTCCTGCTGCTATTTTTGAAGCATCTATAGTTTTAGGTGCAAATAACAATATAGTAGCTATTATAGAATGTGTTAAGAAATTTCTTATCACTTTATTTTTTGGAATGTGAGAATTTTTCTTATTCATTTCTAATTCCTAATTCGAAATTCGGTCTACAGATAAACGCATCAGTCTTGTTTGAGCGCTGTTTACCGGAACATTATCTCTGACAGTTATTCTAGCAGAATAATTTTGATCAGAAACTCCAATGACTAACGACTGACTCAATAATCCACCAATACCAGTTAGACTTTGACTCCCATCGACAGCTGTAAATGGCGGTCGGATATCTAGGATAGAATTCCAGTTTACCCCGTCATTTGAAATTTCTACCATGTAAATAATATCACTCGATCGCTTAAGCATATCAAATGACATGCGTAAAAAATCTTCGCCATTAATTCTCGACATGCCAAAACTACTTGGAACGCCAATACTATCCTGAAGTGATGGATTAAAGTTTAAAGCGTATTCCTGAAAGTCCGACAAACTGTCACTGTCAGAATCTGTAGTTAAAGATGTCGTAACCGGTAAACTGTATAATGACTGCCATACTCCAAATGTGTAATTTAACCTAATATTTATTATTCTAAAAGACGTTAAAAATATAAGGGTATTGCGTTCATCCATTTCCCTAATAGCATTTGCAGTATCAACTCTAAACACTAAAAAATAAATGAAAGTCGATATTGGATCTTCTGCTCCCATATCATTAAAAATTTCCAAGGCCTCAGGTAGCGTTAGTTCAGAATCAAAAGTAAGAGCCGAGCCACCCGGATTAAGTAATGAGCTCCCTGGCAAGAATGCTTGTTGATCAAAAGCAACTAAATCTTTAATCTCTGTAGACGCATTCAAAATCTCTTCAGCAGTTCCAGTAAAATCTGCCGGTAAAATACCATGCAAAACAATACGTTGATTAAATTTCACATTTCCCGGTACATCCCCTAACCCACGATTACTAATATTGTAGCGAATACGTAAAGGAGTTTCAGGATAATAAATTTTTGTCGTATCTATATTCAGAATCTCCGCTTCAAGATCTGGCAACCTTAAGATCGAAATTGAGCGAGTCTCTGAAAATTTTAAATTATTATCGTTCGAGCTAAAAGGTACAACAGAATCGAATGAAAATTCATCTACGTTATCAAGAAAATCAATATAGGATGCTAAATAATATGATCCGACCGGTGTATCTTTCGGTATGGTAAGAAATCCGCCAAATTGAAGTAGACGCCCAGAGTCTAAACTACTTACCAAAGATAAACTACCACCTAAAATTATATCATCTTGATTCCCCCAAATTAAGTCTCCAGATAAACGAACCTGAATATCAACATTTTCAAAACTTACACTGGCACTGCTTGGAATATCAGCACCTCTATTTAAACCAATTACAGTAACCGGAATTCTTCCACCATCAATAGTATCCTGCTGATCAACGATATATTCTCCCGCAGTATCGACTAAACTTTGGATGAGCAAGTCAGGTTTAACAATTACTTGGCTATTAACTAAATCAACAAAACCTGTATCAAGAATACCATTTTCAACTAAATTGGATGATTTTGAATAAACCCATTTTATAGTTTGATTTCCTGCAGGTATAAAGGTTTGAAACTGTGAAAATCCAACATCACCGGAAATTCTTGTTACTTCAACATCACTTACTTTAAAAATCAGATTATTAAAATTTTCAATTGAAGAAACTTTCCATTGAAAGGTTAAAATTTTTGGGCCTACAATTTGAGTTTCTAAAAATGATTCTTGACCTGCCACAATACTAGATACTTGAACTGCAGAAGAATTACCAGCTGATGTAGCAAAAGTATTATTTTGGCCAAAAAATGTGCCAGCACCACCGGTCTTCCATCCAAAACTGGAAGTAAAATCTAATGCGGTATCAAGATCAATGCTTGGTTTTACAGCAATAATATCAGAAGATGTAAACCCATCATTATTTCCCTCCTTACTTTCAGGAATATCATTTAGGAAATCAACTCGTGCAGCTAAATAGTAATTCTGCTCTATGGCTATACTGCGCGGGATATCAATATTCTTGGTATAAACCATACTGCCATTTATAGGAATATTATCAGTAACTTGAAAAGTATTGACGATAAAATCATTCCTATTTGTGCTGTTATTTTCATCAAATTCCAAATCGGGTGAAAGACGAATTTGAATAGTAAATGGTGATGTATTAAGAATATTAGCTCTACCTGAGTTTAATACAGTTAAAGTAACTCCAATATCAGTAGAAGATCCACTTATAAAGCCACCAACTGGAACAGAATCAGTTAAAGCTAAATTTATTAATTGTAAGTCAGGATTATCGATTTGTATATTATCAACCCAACCTGTATCCATGCCAGCTGTATGTTCATCATTTTTAATATAAGCCCAGCGCAATACATGCTGTCCAGCAGGCACTGCAAAACTACGTACTCGCCATAATTCGTCCTCCTCATCAGTCCCGGCAATAGATGCTTTTACTTCACCATCAATAAAAAATGAAAGTCCATCACCAAATAACACAATCCCGTCAGCTGTTTGTCCAAACGAAGAAACTTTCCATGCAAAGGAAACGACACTATCAATCGTATTATCTACAGTAAACTGAAATGAAGCAGTTTCAGCATCTCTAATATTTATACTTCTAGCTGCATCAACACCATCAAATGTATCTGCAGATTGACCAAAAAAAGGTAAATCAAGTCGATTACCCAAATCATCAAATGTTCCATTAGTCACAACACGTCCGGCAATACCATCAACAGCATCAACAATAGACATTTCTGAAAATACAAATTGATCAATGACAACATTTCCCAATGTATTGTTAGTTTCATCAGACTCAATAATATTGTTATTGCCATCGATAATGACACCTAAATATAAAAGTTCACCAATAGTAGAATCAGGTTGAAGTTCTATAAACTCTCTAAATTTTCGATTACGTCCTACCGGCAGACCTGAACTATCAGTTACAGTAGCTAAAACATAATCCGTTTCAGTATTAAATACTCGGTTTCTAGAAACTACAAGTGATATTGAGAAGGGTTGTGAAGGGATATCAGCAAGCCCGCGATTTTCAAAATCAAAAGTTGCTTCAAATGTTTCACCATGTAAGAAAAAGTTTTTTTCTTTATCGATGTCTGATTCTGGAAAATATGGATTATGAGTAATTGTTAATGGAGTAAGATCAGGTCGTGGCTGAATAGTAATATTATTATCGGGTGCGACAAAAATATTATTATTTTCATCGAACTCTACAACTAGTCCATTGATACTGTCTGTCGTTATTTCTTCAGGATCGACCACTACAATAACATAGTAATCACCTGCTGGAGTCGTTTTAGGAATTTGCCTGGTAGTTTTATAAACAAATCTGTCATTTAAATCTAATTCACTGATGCGGTCCAAATCACCGATTAATATATCATCGTCATTTCCAAAATTTCTATCAAGTGATAAAATGAGTTTAACTTTAAAATTGTCAGGTAGTTCAACTGATTTTCCTTGGTTTCTACCTAAAACAGTAACATCGAGTGAGTTTTGTTCCGGGACTAAAATACCTCCGGTAAAATCAACAGATTCAATAATAAAATCCGGAATAACGATTTGTTCAATTTCAATCAGGTCGATATAACCAACATCTTCAATACCTGCAACTGGGGCAACACCTTGTGAATAGGTCCACCGTAATTTATTTAAATCAGCCGGTAGAATATGCTCTACTTTTTGCCAGTCAATACTGCCACAGATTTGGCCATTTGATGCTGGTTGGGCACCATCAATGGTAAACTTTAAACAATTTTCCTGATTTTGTGATGAAACTTTCCAAAAATAAGAAATAAATACAGGGCCTGCGACTTCTATTTCAAATGCAGCTTCTTCACCATTTAACAGAGATGGACTTTGCACTGCTGAATCATTAGCTGTTGTTGTGGGTAAGAGTGAATCAACTGTCGTTCCTAATCCCAATTGTCCGGTAGTATTTTTACCCCAACTCAATAGTCGTCCAATTTGATTTACTTCTGCTAGATCACGTATGCCAATAGTAAAATTTCCCCCTGATGATGATGTTACCCAATCTGTTTCGGTGGAAATTTTAACCGGAATATTTTTATTGATTGTAGTATTGTCGCCTAACTGTCCTGAGTCATTTAAACCCCAAGCCCATATTGTGCCACTAGTTGAAATTGCTGTTGCATGATCAGCACCTGCATCCAAATGAGAAAACAATATTGTGTTGCCTTGATCTGTAACAGTAATTGTTTTGGGCACGTTGCTATTTGTTGTTGTTCCATCCCCCAATTGATTCATATCGTTGGCACCCCAAGTATGTAATGTATTTCCAGTTTTAAGTGCTAACGAATGATTCGCACCTGCAGAAACAGTAACCCAATCAACATCATTGCCAATCATTACAGGAAAATTTCTTAAAGTATTCGAGCCATCACCTAACTGACCAACCGTATTGAGTCCCCAGGCCCATAAATTTCCTGTATCTGAGATTGCCAAAGCATGATTGCCTCCAGCAGCAATAGATTTCCATGCAAAATATGCTTTAAAATTATTTACAGACAAACTGGCACTGCTTGTTGAACTCACATGGAATGTAATTCGGCAATCAGCAACATCTTTTGTTGCAACAAATAATATCTCATAGTCACCGGGTTCATCGATTGACACACCTTCACCAATGCCAAAATTAACTTTCCGACCAATGCTATTAAGAGTCACATTGAGAGGATTTGCATCACTGTCTGCTACACTCGCGCCTGCTACTATAAAAGATGAGGGTAACGAAGTAGGAATGTTAAACTTAACAATGACACGTTGTCCTGTCTTAATAGCAAATGTACCTTGCTGATCAACTGTATTTATTGTACCTTGAGTATGATTACCAGACCAACTTGTCGTGTTTCCTGTAAAACCAGTTAAACTACCAGACCCATTAATAAATGCAGCAGTATTTAAATCTCTCGAAGATATATTGATCAACGCTGGAACATTTACTTGACCCCCTGTTGATCCATTACCATTTTGCCCATTTGTATTATCACCCCAAACGTATAAATCACTGAAGTTAGTCAATGCCAAAGAATGGTTATCACCTGCAGCAACTTTAGACCACAATAAATTATTTACAGAAACTTTAACAGGAACACTACTGTTCGTTGTCGTATTATTTCCCAACTGTCCAGATACATTTGCCCCCCATGCCCATAACGTACTATCTGATTGAATACCGAGTGCATGGTTCGCTCCAGAAGCAATAGCCTGCCAATGTCCTCTGCCAATTTTACTTGGATTATTTATGGTTGCTGCTGTTGAACTTATCCCTACTTGACCAGAAGTATTATTTCCCCAGCCCCACAATGTACCATCTTCACGAATTGCTATACTGTGCTCATTTCCAGCAGCAAGTAATTTCCAATCTCCTTCGAAGAAAACATTACGCTGACCAAACCATGTTTTATTTGTGACTGAATTAACAGTAACTGACGGAATGTCGAGTGCATCTTTGAGTTCAATACCAGTGACTATAATTTTATCATTTCCAGTAGTTATAAAATTATTATTATCTTCATTACTCTCGGAGACAACAGTTGTACTATCAATTTGCATTCCAATAAAGTAAGTATTCAATGGAGTAGATATTGGTATCTCAATATCTGTCAACGATAACTCTATAGTGTCTCCAGCAATAATTAAATTTGTTACAGGAAATGATTCAATAATTACAAGGTCATTTGAATTTCCAAAGATTTCATCTGGCGTTAAAATTATTTTTATAAAAAACGAGCCCGAAGCATTAGCTGCTATTTGAGCTAGTCCGTTATTAGTTAACTCAACTGAAAATGAAAATTTCTCTGTTGGCAAAATTGTGTTATTAGCAGTTTGAATATTAAAGATTCTTCCACTAATTTCAGGAAGTAGAGTAAAAGTAGATGTGGTCGCTGTATCATTATTTCCTGTAAAAAATTCACTCAAATTATTGTCATTATTAACCTTTGCGACAATGTTATACGTACCTGGATTGATTGTTGGTGGTAAGACTGTTAGAGGAGTAAATATTTCTGTAGTTTTTGCGGATACAGCTCTATTAATAGTTAACGGATCAATTACTGCTGAGGTTGATGTATCTAAATCTAACGAGATATCATTGTCACTGAATTCATTATCGAAACTGAGTCGCAAATCCAAACGAACAGCAGAATTAGCACCCACATCAAGCACACCCGCATTGTTAATATTAAATTCTACTGCAAATGGATTATTAGGTGTTGGCAGTGTTGCCGTAGCGCCAAAATCTACAGTCAATCCAGTTATGAGTAAATCAGGAAATATTTTAAACGAATCAGTAATTTGAGCGGTATTATTATTTTCATTAAATTCAGCAACAACACCACTTACATCAATTTTTCCAAGTAGAAAATATTGATTGGCAGTGATTGTATCTGGAATCTTAACTTGAACAGTTTTATTAAGAACTGCATTTGCCGAAATTTGCTCATTGATAATCAATGGATCAATTGTTGCAACAGTTGCCGGATCTAAATCTAGTAAAATATCCGCTGCATCAAAAGTTGTATCCAAACTTAATCGCAATTCGAACCTAACGCTAGAATTTGCTGGGACAATTTTTGAACCAGTATTACTAATTGTAAACTGAACGCTAAACGCCTCACTCACTTTATCAAGAATAGTAGTAGTGGCTAGATTAGTTACAATGAGATCAATTATATTTAGTACTGAAAGTGAGAGCGTATTAAAATTATTATTTGTGCCATTACCCAATTGACCGAATGTATTATCACCGGCACCAAAAACACTTTCACCGGAAACAGTTTCAAAAACCAGTGAATGATCTAAGCCTGCAGAGACGGACAGGAATTGCTGTCCGGTAGCTGAAATCTGCACAGGAAAAAAACGATTAATAGTGTCACCCAGTGAAAGTTGCCCGGAACTATTTTTACCCCAGGCCCAAATCGTTCCATCAGTTTTCAATCCTATAGTATGCCTTACACCTGCAGAAACATTTTGCCAATTTTCACCTTCAGTCGGTACCTGCACAGGAAAAAATTGATTGCTCGAAACTGACCCTATTCCTAATTGTCCTTCTGAAGATCTACCCCAAGCCCATAACTCTCCACTTGAATTAATTGCAAAAGAATGACCGTTACCAGCTGATACAAATTGCCAGTTTGATGCTGATCCAATTTGAACCGGCACAAATGAATTTGCAGTTGCTGACCCAACACCAAGTGAGCCTTCAAAATTTGTTCCCCAGGCCCACAGAGTATTATCACTCCGAATCGCTAATGTATAAAAATATCCTGCAGAAACCGCAGTTGCATTAAATGCAGCACCATTTAGCATTACTTGTTGCGGCGTTGTCTTAGCGGCAAATGAAGAATCTACGCCAGTTTGACCCGCACTATTACTTCCCCAAGCCCAAACAGTATTATCAGATTTAATGGCAACTACATGATTACTGCCAGCTGAAACAGAAACCCAATTCGTATCTGTGCCAATTTTTACCGGTACATTAGAATCAACCAAATCATTTTTGCCGAGCTGACCAATATTATTGTGTCCCCAAGCCCACAAGCTGCCTTGTGTTGTAGAACCTTCACTTAAAATTGCTATAGTAAAATCAGAACCGGCTGATACTGTTATCCAATTATTGCCTCCGTTACCTTCAATTTGTACCGGAATTGAAAGGTTTGTCTTATTACCATTTCCTAACTGACCAAATTCATTCTTACCCCAAGCCAAAAGTTTACCGTCAGCATCAATAGCCACAGAATGATTTTCACCGGCACTGACAACTTGTGCTGAATAAAGATTAGTTAACGATAAATTAGATATCGTTATTAAAAACAACAGAATTATCAGTTTATAGATATTTCTAATATTAATAGTTATATCTTTCATTTATTTATTCAAAATATTTATATTATGGAAGAATTACTTCTATCACCATCATTCGAGAATTTGCTAAGGATGATGAAAACTCATCTACTACAGTAACTCTTCCCGAGTAACCTTGATTGAGCGCAGAAATAATAAACGGATCATTATTTGTAACTTCAGTGGTTAAATTTCTCGGCGCTGATGTCAGTTGATTAAATTTCACGTGTTCTGGTTTTATTAAATTACTCGACGCATCTGTAATATTTACATTGACCACAATATCAGAAGCAAAGAGATTTAAGTTAAAAGATGTGCTGAGAAAATCCTGGTTGTTAACCTTAGATATTAATACTCTCAAAGCAATGTCACTCACCAGAGGGTTGAGATCCAATGCATACTCTATTAAATCTAAATTCCCATCCCCATCTGTGTCTCTTTTTGCATCTTCATTATTATCAATTTGCGGAACGACATTATCTAAATTATAGCGAGCTCTCCATAATTGGAAAGTTTCACTAACTGTAGGTGTATTGAATATAAGAAAATTTAAATTTGAGGCAATAATATTATTTGTTTCATTTGATTCTGTAATGACATTTAGAGAATCGGCAGAAATATTTATTCGGAAATTATAATCCTCTATGTTCGCTGCATTATCATTCAGGATAGTAGATTGTATAATCGTTGCTGTCGGTAAAGTTGTTACAAGATTAAATGATATAGGTGATGATTGAGTAATAAGATTTCCGGGTAAAGCAGTCTGAATTGAAATATTTTCGAGCAGCACAGAACCATCCTGAACGATACCTGAAGATTTTTCAATTGCTTGAAGTGACACATTAATTTGAATTGCTGTAGCAGAACTAATATCACCCGCACCAATATTACTCAAATTATAATTTAAATTCAACGATGAAGATTCAAAATAGTTTCGCTTATCATCGACAGTGATATCAGTCACAGTTAAATCGGGAATCTGTGTAATTGTAACATCTTGAGCAGTTGTAAATTTTATATTATTTGCAGTGCTTACTTCAGTTCTGTTAGTAACGATATTTGCTCCGAGAAAATAAGAACCGGCGGTTGTATTTTGTGGTATCGGAAGATCATCATCGATAAATAATTTTTGCCCGGAAACAAACGTTTGATTAAAGGATAAAATACCCAACAGTATAACTGTTCCAGATGTCCTGCTCTGAGTAGTTGATAAAAATATTTCAACATCTACGATAGTATTATTAGTGCCATTAGCTTGGCTCGCACTGTTATTAGAATCACCTCCTTGATTTTCTATTAAAACTTCAAACGGTAATGTTGTCTGACCATTCAATAGAAATTGTCCTGGTGTCGTGCTTATGCTTTCTACTTCAAAATCAGAGGGAACAGCTGTTCTGTTATAAATAATATTATCTATGACAGCAAAATCATTAATTTCACTACTTTTCTTTCGATAAATCCATTTCAACTGATGGGTACCGGCAGGAATTAAAATACCCTGATTACCGACAGTAGTTTGATCGACATCAATAATTTTAAAACTATTTGTATCATCATTAGATATTGTGGAAAGATCAAATTCTACACCATCAAGTTGAAATGTCAATATGTCCAAATTTTGTGGTGAGTTTTCAACTTTAAATCTGAATGTCAGCAGACCTGGGCCGATAAATTCTGTCTGAACAAAAGATTCCTCATCAACAACCAGTCTTGATGTAGTCAATGCGTCACTATCGACAGCACCGGTTACAGATGTATTTGCAAAAAATATTCCAGCACCACCAATTTCCCAAACAGGTGGTGGATCAAAGCCGGTAAAAGTTTCCAGTGCCTGATTAAATTCAGTGTTTCTACTGACAGTATTCACATTTACAGTTTTAGTCTGAATATTGTCTACTGCTGCAAAATCCGATAATGCACTACTGGCTTTACTATAAGTCCATTTTATTTGATGACTGCCTTCGGGTACTAAAATATCATTAACAGTTGTCAACGGCAAATCGTTAGCAATGGTTGCCATCACTTTTGAGTCTAATTCAAATTTGAAAATGTCTTGTGACGAAAGTGAATTTTGAATTGTCCAATCAAAACTAAGCAGTACAGGTCCGGTAATTGACGCTTCAAGAACAGACTCCTGCCCGCTAGTAAGTCCTGTAATCTGTGCAGCTGAACCACCGGCAGTACCCGTAACATTTGCACCTAAAAATTTTCTTGCACCACTGGTTACAATATTTTGCAGTAAAGAAGTTTCTAATGTTTCGTTTAGTTTTATCAGCGGCACTACAGTAACTTGTGTAGTACTAAAACTATTATTATTAGCCTCATTTAATTCGTCAACTTGACTGGCTGTATCCAAACGAATACCGATGAAGAAATTTTCTTGAAACGGAAATTCAATATCAGGGATATCAAATGTAAATGGCAAAGATGCTGTTTCTGCAGAAACAGCTAAACCAGAATTTAAAGTAATTACTTCAGTTCCGAGAATTATATCATTCTGTGTTGCTCCAGTATCTTGATTAAATTGACTATCCGTAGATAAAAGAAATTGAGTGACAAATTGTTGATTATTAGCAATATCTCCTGCACCATTATTTTTTACCTTTAAATTTAGAGTAATTGATTCCGATGTTGAGTATGAAGTTTTATCAGAGGTAACCGATGAAACAATTAAATCGGATCTCGGATTCGCTACGACTGTGATATTATCCACAAATCCAGCGTCTTTACCCTCATCAATAGAAGCATCTTTTTCATAAGACCAACGTAATTCCCGGGTAGTTTGACCGACAATTGGTTCTATTTTAAAAGTAACAGTCGACCACTCTAACTCACCGGCAATTGATGCCTGCACTGTGTCATCTATAAAAAATTTCAATTCATCCTGTTTAACAACACCTTGATCATTCGTAGTTTTTTCTGATGAGACCTTCCATGAAAAACTGACATCTGTTGGAACTATAACTTCAATAGAAACCTCAAAGTGTGCAGAGTTACTCGCTGGTATTTTAACTGAACGACCTGCAGAATTGCCGACAAAAGAGTCATCTGTTTGACCATACCATGGATAAACAGAACTCTGAGCTCCACCAACAAATCTATTAGATAGTGTATGCGTTGAATCTAAATCTACAGCAACTGCTAAATTAACTTCTGATATAAAAAATGGTCCTGAAGGCGTGCTAAGTATAGCGTTATTGTTTTCGTTATTTTCTGTTATAACGCCTGATGAATCAACTAATATGCCGAGAAATAATGGTTCGCCAAATGGTGCTGTAACGGGTAATTGTATCGATTCAATGTAAGTGCGCGTTTGATCTGTGTTAAAAGCTTCAGTCTCAGGAATATTCGTAATAGTAAAATCATCAGTTGTGCCAAATAGATTGTCAGATGATAACATTAAACTACTGACAAAGGAAGTTTCAGCTAAATTGCCATTGGTATTTTTAATACTGAAATTAAACTCAACTGTCTCTCCTATATCCAAAATATTAGAAGATTCATTTGGGTTTGTAGTACCAAGTTTTGTAATAGTAAATGTTTGCGGAACTAAATCAGGACGTTCAGATATGCTTATTCCCGCAGTTGAAGATGAAAACAAATTATTTTTTATCTCCTCCAACTCATCGACTTTACCAATAAACCCTGTTGGACTATTTGGATTATAAAGCGTACCCCCTGCATCTTTTGGATCTACTAAAACTATGAGGAAATAATCACCTTGAGGAATTTTATTGGCCCCGGTTTGGATTTTTATTAAATCAAAAACTGATAGATAGCCAAAACGATCATTAGAGCCCACTGATTGATTACTTGTAACATCCGGAATAAGTTCTATATCGATATCAGGACTGTATTCTGCATCCGTGGAAAGAAATACTGCAAAGTCCGGATTTCCGGGTAAAGGTGAATTAACACCCACATTGCGTCCAAATAGTTCAACATTTAAACTCAGTGTCCCTGCAGTTAAGTTTTCATTCAAATTGAAATTAACAATATCCAACTCAAAATCCGGTTTTAGAAAATTTGCGTTAGTATTGTCAAAAACCACAGAATCCACCCAACCTTTCTCAATATCAAATCCATCACCTTCAGCTCCTTTGACAAAAGTCCAACGAATTGTGTTTGTTGCAAATGGCAAAAGAGCAGTTACTTTTTTAAATCCAACTTTACCAAAGATTGCATGATTTACCTCACCGTCAGTTGGGTCAATTGACTCAACTCCATTGACAGTAAATTTAAGTAAATTTTCAGCTCTGTTTGAATCTACTTTCCATTGAAACTCTACGAGTGTTGGGCCAGCAATATTTTTAACTTCAATATAGGCTTCTTTTCCTACTTCCAAAAAAGGACTTGAAACTGCATCGACACCATCGCTAGTAACGGTGCTTTGCCCAAACCATAATTTATCACCGCCAAATTGGACATCAGCTGCAGTAACTCCAATGGTATTTCCATCAAGGTCAAGTGCTGCGAATGATGTAGAACCATTGACGATAATCGGTTGAACTGTAGTGAATGTCAGATTATTTTCTTCCCCCATGCCAACGTCCTCTGTTGATTCAGGAATATCATTGTTAACATCTAAAACTGAAATTAGATTAAAAGAACCGGCACGTAAATTACTAGCAGTAAGTCTAACTGTAGCTTTCGCAGCAACTGAGGTTAAAAAATTTGGGTTACTAATTGAAGTAATAGTAAAATCTGTTGGGAAAACAGCATCCTCTTTTAAAAGAATATCATCGCTGTCATTGACAGTTTGATTTTCAGAGAGCAGAAAATCTATATCAAATAATCTAGATATTGGCAAAGCACCTTTACCGGTATTTGTGATACTCAGTTCTAGTTCTACAACATCTCCTTCAACCAATACAGGGTTGTTAGCATTGGTAGTTAAATCTATTACACTGCTGTCCTTAATTAGAGTAAATTTATCGAATGCCAATTTTAAATCAGGTAACAAATCAATCGCAACTGTGGATGCACCCCCATTATTAGTGGTGACAGTTTCATCAATAACTGCCCCAGTACTATCTTCAATTGAAAGAATTTGAGCCGAAACAAAATAGTTATCGCCATCTATAATTAAGTTACTAGCACTATCTGGGAATTTTAATCTAACTTTAGTAGCAATGACTGCTTCTCTATTAGCAGGTAGTTCACCACTAACGCTAATTGGATTTGTAGTTGGATCAATTGCTGTATCAGTAGTATCAACAATTCTAATATCTGCGAGATCATACAAGGAATCTTTACTCAATCGAATATCTAACTTTATTACGTCAGTAGCAGAAATTTTTCCCGATCCTTTATTTTCAAAAAATATATTGAGATCAATCTCATCACCCGGGCTCGGATCATCCTGAATTACAGTTATGTTTTTAATTACTAAATCAGGGACACCGACGAATGAGGATTGAAACCCTTCATCTGCTTTTGTGGTAAAAATGGTGCCGTTACCTAATTGACCTAAATCATTAGAGCCAGTAGTCAAAACATTACCAGACTCATTAAGTGCTGCAGAAAAGATAGAACCAGCGGCCACTGCTGACCAATTAACTAAACTTCCTATTTGAAAGGGTGTGCTTTTATTTCCAACTTCAGGAATTCCCAATTGAAAAATAAAGTTTAGATTTCCGCCCCAGCCAAACAGTTCTCCTTTTCTATCCGCTTCAGTAGTAGTTTTA
The DNA here is from genome assembly GCA_021772565.1 of Opitutales bacterium. Lineage (GTDB taxonomy): Bacteria > Verrucomicrobiota > Verrucomicrobiia > Opitutales > JAJFLR01 > JAJFLR01. The sequence goes on from JAJFLR010000017.1 coordinate 72,173, forward strand.
CCATCACTGTCGGTAATACCAATAGTATGTAAATCCCCGGTTGCTACAGATAACCACTTTTTGCCGTTTGGAGCATTGACTATTGTAGGCGTGATGACACTTGCTACTGTATTGCCAATTCCGAGCTTACCGCTTCCATTATTCCCCCATGAGAATAGACTTCTATCGGTTTTAATAGCAAAAGAATTTAAATTTCCGGCAAAAACTTTACTCCAGTTTATATCATCGTTAACTTTCCCTAAAGTAAAAACTTGTGCTGTTTGAGTAGTTACACGTCCCAATTGACCATTACCATTGTTTCCCCAACTCCAAAGTTGACCTAATGTATCAATCGATATTACATGAAATCCACCTGCAGAAATTGCAGTATAACGCGTAGTTTGATTTTGCTCAATTTGTGTGGGTGTTGTCTTTGTCACATTTCGAATAGGATCAAAACCCAATTGACCCACACCGTTATCGCCCCAGACAAACAGAACTCCATTTCCCCTTAGAGCAATACTAAATCCAGATCCAGCAGAAATATGTGTCCAATCATTTGCTGAACTAATTTGTACTGGTGCATTTTTATTTTCTATAGTACCATCACCAAGTTCACTCGTCAGGTTACTGCCCCAAGCCCATAAAGTACCATCATCTTTTATTGCTAAAGAGTGTTCACTTCCAGCCGCAACAAAGCGCCAAGTATCATTTTCTGAATTTGTATCCCCATCAGTTATTCTTACAGGTTCAATTACATTAGTATTAGTTCCATTACCAACTTGACCACTCAGATTACTACCCCAGGCCCAAAGATTTTTATCATTATCAACATATAAAGAATGATTACTACCAGAACTGAATCGAGCTTGACCACTAACGTCATTAATAGCATATATATTAACAATACTTGTAAAAAATATCGCCGCAAAAATGATGCAGAACAATTTAAATTTAGACCTCATATCTTCGAAATTTTTCGAATTACCAATTGACCTTTTCCTTTTTAACAGGTTTGCCTGTGTCCTCTATATCAAAATCTGTGTTTTGCCCTTTTATTTTAAGACCCTCTAATTGAGCTTTCATTTTAGAACGTATCTTCAATTGACTGACATTATCACGGGCTGCTTGAATCTTCTCATACATCTCCAAATCTTCAGCAGGAATATCATATCCCGGAATTTCGTTAGCATCGATATTCATATCATTGAGCACATCAGGCGAAAAAATATCCTTATAAGTGCTGCCATCCGGATTAAGGGTTTTAGCTGTTATAAAAATAATTAAATTTCTTCGATTTTCACTTTCAGACTTACTGCGAAATAACTTTCCAATGCCCGGAAGATTTTCAAAAAATGGTACCCGTGTTTTATTGTTCTCTGTTGTCTTTTCGATGAGTCCGCCAATTGCAAGCGTGTATCCATCCTTAATTGTTACAGTATTGATAGTTTTACGAGTGGCTATAATGGGGATACTGGCATTAGCTTCACCCCCAAAAGAAACTGTTCCTGTTCTAGTGCTAATTTCTGGATTAATTTTTAATGTAATAAATCCTGCGCTATTGACTTGAGGCGTTACTTTTAAAATAATACCAATCGGTTTAAAATCGAAACCACTGACTTCAAAAGTGCCCCTCTCTTCATTATAGGTATAAGCCGGAACAGGAAACTCTTCACCAATATTAATTTGAGCCTGAGTATTGTTTACCGTAACAATCGTTGGGTTACTGATTAACTCAACCTCACTGAATGACTTCAATGCACTTAAGACGACTCCAAATGCATCAGCAGAAAATACTGCACTATCCGCTCTACCTTGAGTGGAATTAAAAATTAAACTCGATGCCTTTGTCAGTACATTTTGAACTGCATTTACAGATTCTGTTTCATCTTTAAATTGTACTTTATCGTCACCAGTAAGGTCGAATGTATCAGTAACTGTTTTAGTAACAGTATTACCATCACTATTTGTATTATCATCTGTACTACTTCTAGTACTACCAGATCTTTTAGTATAGCTTCGTTCAAACGGTCCACCATTTAAACCGTACGAATTTAAGGAGCGCCAATTGACACCAATATTCTTTGTATCACGATTAGTAACCTCGATAAACTTTGATTCGATTAAAACTTGCGCAGTGGGTCGATCCAAACGATCAATAATTTCCTGAATGTTATCCATTCTAGATGGGCGCTCAGTGATAACCAGTGAATTACTTCGAGAGTCTACTTGAATTCTTCCGCCAATTCCTGAATCAATTAACGGAGCAATGGATTCTTGAATTTCTGTAGCGTCAGCAAAATTAATTACAAATACGCGAGTGTCAGTAGGTTCCTGCAAAAGCTCCTGAGTACTTTTGATTTTAATGATGTTACGGTCTTCAATGTATGTGTAGCCGATTGGTTCAAGAATAACATCGAGCACTTGCCTCCAGGTAACATTGCGTAATTTCAAAGATGTGCTACCCACCAGTGTTTCCGGAATAACGACATTCAAATCATAAAGATCAGCAACATTTCGTATAATTGTGCGAACTTCTTCGTCGGGAAAATCAATAGAAATCTTTTCTGCATCGCTTCGACTCATTAACGCTTCCCTGGATTCCTGTCCGGGAAATTCCATTGTTACATCACCTAATGGTACATCAACATCTAATTCTGGTGCAGTGGGCAAGTTAGGTTCTTCAGGTGTTTTATTTTCAGTAACCTCATTTTTAGTTTCATTTTTTTTGTTGACTACCTCTGTCGGTTTTTCTTCGGCAAATAAAATGAAACTATCTCCAATTGTAAGTAGAGTTAAAATCGTAAATATAATAATGGCGATATTCCTGAGTATCATGATAAATTTTTGTTTAAGTAGATTTTAATTTTAATGATAGTTTAATCCAGTGTTTGATATATTATTTTTCGAATATAGCTTTTCCTTTTGGCTCAATTTTATAAATTTTTATCGAGAGTGTTTCATAGTTTAATTTCAGGGTAAAAGAATCATCTTTAATGTCATCAACTTCAACAAGATAATCTTCATCTTTAATAGTCGTAGGAATTGTATCACCAATTTTAATGGCTTTGCCGTTTCTCAGGAGCATAATTTTTTGATTCCCAAGAATCATGGTTCCAGTTGGGTTAAGGCTTTTCGCGAAAATCTTTAATACTTCATCGTCATCCAATTTATTGACTTCAGGTTCAGGCTCTTCCACCTCTTCAGGAATAGCAGATCTATCTTCATCGACCTCTTCCTCTATTTCTTCAATCTCTTCCTCAAATGCCTCAAACGGGTTAGTTATAGTTTCAAGAATTTCATCAAATTTTTTATTACCGGGATTTAACACAGAGTCTGCAGAATCAATAATTTGCTCACGCTTCTTTTTAAGCATTATTAATTTACTTTGATCAAGTGCACAAGAAACACTAACGGATATAATATAGCATAACGTCAATGCTATGATTCGATAAAAACTATATTTTTGAATGCTATTTACTAAACTCATGATAATCCCAAAATATCTATTTCAATCTTCACTGATATTAATCCAACTTCATCGCCACCGACTGACTTGCAATCAAAAGCTATCATTCTTGTAAAATATTTACCATTTTGAATCAGGTACAAAAATTTCAGAATCTGTTTATATTTTCCGGTAATTGACACGGTAAATTTTATTGGCTGAAATTTAGAATTCGATTTCTTTTTAGCTTTCTTCTTTTTTGACACTTGAACTTGTTCAGACTGACTAATGTTTTTTAAATTCACTCCTGTCTCTTCTTCAATTTTATAAAAAAACTTATAGTTAATAGCTTTATCATCACTTCTCATCAACCGATCATCAATTTCTTCAACTATCGATTGAATATCTTCCAAATGCGCCGGTAAATCGGTTGACCTAATTTCATTTGTCACAATTCTTTTTAAGTCCTGTTCAAGCTCAAAACGTTTATCTTCAATCTCAGGATTAGCACCTGACCTTACGTAAAAAATAATTGCCAGGACAACAGATAAAGCAGAACAGACATATGCAACAGGATATTGCTTAAACTTAACTATGAGTTCTTCCTTCTTCATTATTTATCTTTATTACTTTTTGGTGGAATTGTTTCAATAGATATATTAAATGAAAAATTCTGTAATTTTGGATTTCGCTTTAAGGATCTTAATTTTATACCATTCTCACTCACTTTATCTTTCAGGATATCTACTTCAGATAAAGTTTTCATATAATCATAGACAATTTGTGTCGCTTCTTCAGGTAAACCATTAATAGATCCTCCAATTTGAATTGCCACTGTAGTTATAGACTTTTTACCATCCTTAATAGTAATATCTGCAATTGAAACTTTTTCAATTATCATTTCATTAGGAATGGTTTCTGAAAAAACCAAAAATAGCTTATCCGGGTTAACAGTTACACTCGTAAAATCTATTACATCCAAAAGATAAGCATAATTTTTAGAGAACTTTGCATTAAGTCTTAGATTTTTATTATCGTTTGCTAATTTTGACTCAATATTCTTTTCAAAATCTTTTACTTCAGATTTTAGTTTGCTACTAATATAAAACTGAGAACTAACAGCAATAAATAGACCCAAGAATAAACTAACAGCGATAATATTGAATATGAAATCCGTCCGGATAGCTTTAATATCCGGCAACGTCTCCAAATTACGAAAATCAGGATGCCAATTGTTTACAACAACCTTTTTTTTACTTTTTAGCTTCGCCACTTATGTTTTTATTATAATTTCCAATAAGACTAAACAAACCAATCCATCTATCATCAATTTCCTCAATATTAACAGATTCAGCTAATGTAACATCAAGTGCTTTAAGCCATCCCGGATGATCTATTTTCAATACTTCAACACCAAGAGACGATGATAAAGTATTATGTATCCAATTTAAATTTTTCGGGATTAGCGGTAAAATTATCTGCCCAATAGTCTGACCAGTCTGAACCTCATAAAACCCAGTTGATGATTGAAGCTCTTTTAACATTTTACGCAACAACGATGTCCCCAATTCAGTAAAATCAAAGGTATTGGAATAAAACAACTTTTTGGCTGATTCGTCGTCTTTCAGACCTAGTTCTGCCCGTATAACAGAAAACATGCTATTAATGCCAAATGGTATAGGTCGACAGACATCAACTTTTTCATTATCAAATATAAATACATTGGAGTTAGTCGGTGTAATCTCTAAAATTAGTGTAGGTAATTTCAGTTTCTTCCATTTAGAATAATGCATCAAACCACCGAGTGAAACTACTGATCCAATTTCTAAACGATCCGGAAAAATATTCGATTCGACAAGCTGATCCTGAAAAGTATTCAACTCACTATTAGCTGCACCACAAAATATGATATCTTTTTGATTGAGCAAATTGCCCCCAACATCAAACTCTGAACCATCTGAGGTATTAAGAATTTTGAATGAATTTTTTCCAGGATCAATTCTAAACTGATCTTTAAGTAAATTTGGAAAGAAACCTTCTGCTTTCGCTTTGTTGGGTGCTTCCAATGTAGACCTTCGCAGAAATCTGGTTTTTGGATAGATTGAACATCGTCCATGAATATAAGATCGACCTTTACTGTCTATGTGTTCATTTATAAATTGAGTTACTGGTTCAAGTCCCTCATCAGTAGTATACTCCTTAATGCTTTCAATGGTCAGAGGTGTATTCAAAGTATTAGTTAACGCAACAAGTGTCTTGTAGTCGTTAATTTCAATGAATAGCCCTTTAGTTTTTTTTGAGAGCATAAAAATGGGGTATTTTTATTTCAGTTAATTTTGAATATGAAATCCAAATGATTTTTTGTAAATTAAAATATTAGTTGTCTCCAAACATCCGTATACGCATCTAATTTTCATATAAATGATAAATAATATCTAGTAGTGTTATTAAGCTGAATGCAAAAGATATTTTAATAATGTTAGTTTACTAATAATTCAATTGATTAGCTATTATTGGTTTTCAAGTTAAACCAACATTTAAAATAGCTGCATCAGCCTTAATGTTACAAGCAAAAAAATTAGCATTAGCTCAATATTGATACGTATCTTGGTAGATTAAAAATTTATTTACATGCTTTTATAGAACTAATTGCAAAAATTACTGTTTTCGCACAAAAGCCTCAATGGAGTTGTGTTCAGTTTCAAATGCAAGACCATGTAGCAAACTTTGAAAATTCTCAATAACCGCAGTAATGATCTTCTAAGGAGCAATAACAGATATCACCATTATCTCATCATCCAATTTTATAAAATAATCTTTAAAGATCGTTTTATTTGACTTGTCTTTACGCACCACCTCACAGAACACAACACTCACTTCCTGACCGACAATATGAGTTAATTTTCCACCTGGAGAATACTCACTCTCATCATTTAATATATTATTTTTATCGGTAATGATGCTAAACGGGTAACTGATACTTACAACTTCACAATTTCTCCTGGAGGATAGTTTACAGTAGAGCAAAAGCTCTAAAAATAAATATTTATCCTAGGTGAATGCGCTAGCAAATTGCACCCTGCTTTCAATCACTATCCAAGATAGAGAATAGAATATAGCATTAAACGTTTTTCTTTTTATGCCTGTTTGATCTCGAACGCTTGCGACGTTTATGCTTAGCAATTTTACGTATTCTCTTTTTTCTTAGATTTCCCATAAAGTGTAATTAATTTTGCGAAGTGAGTTAAAACATGAATTTTTACTACTATGTAAAGCTTTTTATTGTAGAGAAATCTCTAATCTCAAAAATAATTGCTTCATATCAGGCAATGAATCCTTTAATCTGATGTTTACAGTTTCAGACAATGATGTAATTTCTGATGGAACAACTATCACTTCAATTGATTCAGAATCCGGCTGGTTCCAAAATGCTAGATCCGGACTAGTCATTATTGTATAAGTTAAATCTTTTGCAGTCGAAATTCGATTATAACTAAAAATCGTAGCCAATCCATTCATGTCTTCCATAGTTTGAATTAATTTTGGTAAATTTTCAGAATCAGCAATATCCGGGTTAAGATTTAAAGCATATTCCGTTAAATTAATTATACCGTCCCTATCCGGATCGGCACCTGTGAGTTGATCAGATTCCATTCGATTTGCATCAAATTTAACTTTCTGCCACTCAGCATAAGTTTCAATTGAATCATACGATTCACTGTGCCAGGCAATACTATAATCTGTTTCCGATTGACTGAAAAAACTGGATACTACTTCAATAACATATTGACCGGGTGTCAGCGAATTAACTCGATATATATGTTCATAATTATCGAGCAAACTATCGCTATCATCGAGCAAGTCTTGCCGTTGTAAATTATCTGCATTGAATAGTCTTAACGATAAATCTGAAAGTGTGCTGGTTGCAGAAGTCCAACGAGTGCCAAAACCACTTTTTTGAATTGTCCTATTCCAGGTTAAAATTATTGAAAATTTCTGCCATCTCTTTCCCTGTGGAATTTCGATAAAATAACGACGATTACTGCTGTTCTCGATTTGTCCAAAATCCCAACCGACGTTATTTATAAATATTGGTGCACTTTCTGTAGAAGATGAAATCTCACCACTTTTTAATATTTTGTAACTATTATAAATATTCAGTTCTCCGGCTCCATAGGTTTCATCAAGCGGTCTTTGCCGTGATCTACCCCAATTGCTAAATTCATCTTTGGTTGCCCCGGCAAGTAATATTGCCCTTAAAGTTTCAGGTTTTGTTGCATTACCTGCTATCTGTGAGAGACTCAAATTGTTATCGGAGACTTCCATCAATAATGCCGCTGCTGCTGAGACTACTGGAGCGGCAAAACTGGTAGCTGTCGCCGGAACTACAATTTCAGGTTTTGTTCGTCCAGAAGTGTCTAAAAGAGTAGTTCCTCCACTATGATTTCCATCAGACCTACCAACGGAAATAGCATTATAAGATGCAGCTAAAATATTTGGAATTACATTCCCAGTTCCATTGTTTAGACCAACAACAGCTAAAAACCCATCTCTGTTAATGGCATAATCGAGTCTCTGCAATTTATTAATATCACTAGAGTCATCCGTTGATGTGCTAATCCAACTATGGTTTTGAATGCGATTAGATTCAATTAGCGGCTCCCTACCACGTGGTTCTAAAAAACCAAAAGCTAACCAATCACCAGCCAGGTAATTTGAAATTTGATTGATACCCGGTGCAATACTTGTCTGATTGCCGTATAAATTTCTGGCGACCGTTATTGCATGACCTGAAATTCCTGTCGACTGATTCGATTCATCAATAAAATTTTTATTGATAAATTCTGTATTTGTCGAAGTTCCAGTGATGACTGGTGCATAGAGAAATGCAGTCAAAGTTTGATCTTCATTAGCCTCAACTTGAGTAACCGCAATTCCTGCACCGGTTGGAGTATTAGTTAATAATTCTGCCTGCAGCAGATCAAAGTCGATATCATCTTTTATATCAGAATAACTATAAGGGATAGTAGATAAGCAGAAAATAATTAATATATAAAAAAGTACAGTTCGCATTAAGTTTTTAAAAGACTCTTTAGTAAATTTTATAAAAATCCAAATCCCCGAATTTTAATAAACAGCCACACCTTATAAATTATACTAACCAAAATCACAATCTTAATAAAAACTCATTATAGCATCTACCAAAATAAATTACCGAAATAACGGATAATTTTAGTAACCAAAGGATTTGAGAATTTACTGAATTTGCAGTCAAATGGCGATTACAGTAAATTTGGTAGGGACGACTGTCCCAGTCGTCCGCGATTTCACATCTCATATCAATAAACACAATAGAGCTCTTAATGAGCGATGGTAATAATTTAACTCTCATGTTGTCTTTTTGTTATGTAAAAAGTTGGTGAAATAATTCCTCGAAATATATAAATATTTACTTTCACGCTTGATAATCTTTTATGAGAATATGCTTACACCGTCGGCATTAGTTAATTCTAGATTTCAGATTTCAGCAGATTTAATGGCAACTCTACTTGCAGCCAATCCCTTAGTCTCAAGCATACTGTTTGATTGGAATTGCATTAAAAAACAGCTTTGCCAAACCCTTCGTTCCGCTAATTTCACAAATCTACACTTATTTATTTATTCAATTAGTGTAGATAAGTGGTTAACTTTTTTTAAAATTTTTCGTGTTGCCGATCCATCCAAAACAACCATACCGCGCTTTGCTGAACAATTCATTAAGCGTTATGCGCGACATGAGAGTCGGTTCCAATTACCATATATTTGCACCGATGGCTGAGCTGATTGAATGGAGGGCTTAATGAAATTTCACATCTTTTGGCACAACGTCAGAAGACATTTAATGATATCAAAACGAAAGGAAGAAATATGAAACAATTACAAATAAAAAAAAATGAACAACGTATCAAAGCAACGGAAACCGATAATGAACAGATTGCAGAAATATACGCTGGGATCCCAGAGCCTGGCCGTGTTGTCGGGTGTCTTGGGACAAACGGCGATTTGCTCAGCCACCATAATGGCTCTTGATGTAAGCACAATTGTTGGTGAAACCGTAGTTGCGGGTGGTGGTGGAACCTTGGGTGTCGGTTTCGGTGGCAACCTCATTCTGTCCGACTCCGCAGACCCTGACGACTATATCTTACTCCGAGGTGACACTTCCATCTCACGCGCCTTTTTGCAGGGGAGCAGTGGGGCTTACGTGTTTAACACTAACACGATTAACAACAACGATACCGCCCGATACTACGGTATCGGTGACACAGTTGACGGTGCTGGCTCCGATGGCGTTGTCGGATTCATCGCCTCGAGCAATGGGATATACAGCCCTTGGAACGTTGATCGTCTCTTCGGGGCAATCGGTTTTAAAAATGGTGATGGTGAGTTTGGCTTTATCAATGTTACATGGGTTCACTCAACCTCAACTTTAACATTTACTGGCGGGAGTTATCAAGACGACTCGGGGATCACGTCAATCACTATCACGGCTGTTCCCGAACCATCCGAATACGCTGCTGCACTCGGACTCGGCGCTCTCGGACTGGCCTACTATCGCCGTCGTCCAGGAAATAAAACGCGGGCAAAAAAATAATAGGCAGAAAATAATTTAAAAAATCTAAACCCCGGTTATTCAAATACCGGGGTTTTTTGTTTTAAATGCAATTACTGACAGGATAATATAAATTGAAAATCCATATTGACAATATAAACATCTGATGTTTTGATGTTCTTATGCGTACAACATTAAGTATTGATGATGATATTCTTGCAGCTGCTAAAAATATAGCTTCGACTCGTTCGAAATCTGTTGGCAGTGTAATATCAGAGTTGGCTAGAAAGGGCATGAGCAGTTTTAGTAAACCGGTGAAAAGCAAAGGAATACCAACATTTAAAGTTAGTAAAAATGCAAGGATACTAACTTTGGAGGATGTTAAATTAGCAGAGGACGAAATTTGAGACTACTCGATGTTAACGCACTTATTGCTCTTGTCTGGCCAAGTCACCTACATCATCGTTTGGTGCAGAACTGGTTTCACAAAATAAAAGATGACGGCTGGCACACTTGCTCTGTTTCTGAAATAGGATTTATCAGATTATCATCCAACCCAAAGATTATTGAAGATGCAGTTTCACCGGTTGAAGCGTATAATCTTCTTTTTGATTTAAAGAAAGACGTGCTCAGGTTTTGAGAATTTGAAATGATGACGTAGGCGTTGTCAGTATGCAGGTATATTCTCTCCTGACAACCCCATGTCATCTTTTGATTTTTGATCCCTTTAAATTTTTGAATAGGTGTAAATAAATATATTTAACAAATGTTGCATTTTAACTAATTTAGTACTAGATATTTTTAAATTCATCCTAGTAAAAATTGATTAGAAATTTAATTGAGTCATATCCTTCTATTAATTTATAAACTGTTTTTACTTAAGGTGTAACCAGATTTCTATTAAATTTCTCATTAAATTATACCGGTACTTACTAATATGACCGTCATTTCCTGCATTCCCCTCTACTATTATTGGCAGATAACACGGATATTGATATAATACTGTAATCACTATGCCAATTAAATCCAGGATTACTAAACTACTCAGTATCTCCGACAAAGAATTTACACGCATGATATCTTTGAGTGGCGTAAATTTCATGCTGATGTTCGGTTGGGCATATGGAATAGCCGGACGCGATTCCTTTTTTTTAAAAGAAGTTGGCCCTGATGGACTGCCATTAATGTACACAATCAACGCTTTCTCTATTGTGTTAATTGCATCGATTTACGCAATCATCGTGGATCGAGTGCCCAGACTAAAGTTTCTATGCTCATTACTGGCTTTTTCTGGAACTGTCATATTAATTCTAAGAATTATGATCTCTAGCGGCATTCCCCTAGTGCCTTATTTTATATTCGCAGGATCTGAGATTATAATGAATATTCTGATCATCATGCACTTTTGGACAGTCGCCAATAGTGTATTTGACGCAAGAGAGGGAAAAAGAGTTTTTCCGCTTGTTGGTGGTGCCGGTCTGCTAGGTGGAATTATTGGTGGAATCTCTATTCAGTTTGTAGTATCCGTAATTGGTACCACCAATTTATTTCTGGTGTGGTCGATACTTCTGTTTTTGACGATACCGATAGCACTGCGAATTCAGATTGTCGAGTCAAAGCCAACAAGTAATGGCAACGAAGAAAATAAAGATAAAGTCAGCTTCAAAGAAAATTTAAAAAGTGTCTGGCAAACTCCTCTACTTCGAACACTCTCCTATGTGGCTATTCCTATGATAATAGCTGTCTATATAGTAGATTATCTATTTTTTAAAACCCTCAATGAAGTTTTTGTAGACGCTGATAAATTATCAGGATTTTTGGGACTTATCAGCAGTTTTTATTCACTTATTGGTTTAATTCTTCAACTTTTCTTAACTCAATATTTGCTGAAAAGGTTCGGTGTCGGTATCGTAAATTTAGTGCATCCTGCAAGTATGATGATCGGGTCTATATTGCTAAATTTTCGAGCGTATTTTACACCCACCCCATCTCAATCGATATTCACTTTCAGAACACTTTCGTCAATTTTCGCAAGTGCTAGTGATGAAGTTGTTTTTAGGTCAACTGGTAATTCAGCCACACAACTGTTATACAATGCCGTGCCTGAAGAGAAAAGAGGAATTAGTCGTGCAATCATTTCAGGAACCATCGAACCAATTGGAATTATAATTGCGGGTCTATTCCTGATGTTTGTTGTAAACGTTCTCGATATATCCGAGATTCAATTAGCAGGTATACTCTTTGGAACTTGTTTGATTTGGCTAACACTCGCATTTAGAATTAAGACTCATTACATTCAAGCGTTAGTAAATAATTTAGGATCCAAGAATCAAGGTCTGCAATCAACAGCTCTATCAGAACTGAGCCATACTACAAATCCAAAAACAATAGCGGAATTAGTGAGATCGCTTTCTTCCAAGAACGATGAAGTTGCACTATTCGCACTCAGTATTTTACAGGAAACAAAATTTGATGCTCAGATTAAATTACTCTGTAATACTTTGATTCAATCATCACCAACTGTAAGGGTTAAAACTTTATCGGTTTTAACAGAGCTCAACATTCCTGGAACCATCAGACTAATTGCTCCGCATTTGAAATCTTCAGATACTGTTTTTCGGGCAGCAGTAGTCCGCACAATTGCTAAACTAGGATCGGAAGCTGAATTATATATCCTCAATGCATATCTAAAAGATCCCAATGCTAATGTACGAGCTGAGGCGATAATATCGTTTCTCAATACTCCACGTAATTCACCACGTTATCAAATGGGCATGAATTCACTTCAGTCACTAGTAAGAGATAAATCCACGAACAGTCGCACAATGATAGCCTACGTAATAGGTGAACTGGAATCAAGTGACTTAATGCCACTTCTTAAGCAACTAATTGAATCGTCAGATGAAGAAGTTCAAATCAGTGGAATTCAAGCGATTGGGCGAATATATAATAATGAATTGATCGAACAAATTGTCGAACTCTTAACCAATACTAGATTGCGATTGCATGTTGTTGAGGCAATAGTCAAAATAGGACAGGCCGCAAACGAACCACTACAGGCACAACTTTATGATCCTTTTGTCGATCTAGAGTTAAAAATGCAGATCGTTTACTGCCTTGGTAGACTGGGTGATGACAGTAGTATTAAAGTGTTATTAGATCTCCTAAAATTTACCGAACACTCTCTGATTTTCGAAGGAGAAACTGCAATAGCTCTAATGTCTATACGGAATAAGAATATAAAGAAAGGTAATAACGAAGTTCCAATTGAAACATTAGAACAAGTTGCACACGCTTTAAACGCATTATTAACTAAAATTAAAAAACAACGAATTATAGCAAATTATGTAAGTGAACTGATGAAAGTTGAATCTTCGTTAGTTTTATCTGATGCACTAACTCGATCAATTAGTTGCGGTGAGAATGTCGCGTTAGATTATTTGGAGTTTCTCGCGGATCCTGACACAATTAAGATAGCTAAAAGAGGTCTTAAGAGTTCTGATAAGCGTGCCCGCGCAGAAGCGTTAGAAGTTCTCGAAGGTAGTTGTGACCAAGGTCGCATTTTAGCTACTATACTGGAAGGCGACCTGTCGGAGATCTGGATTTATGATAAATTAGCAAATCCAGATCAGGTTTTTAAAAAAATCTTACTTGATAATCAGGATCCATGGGTATACAGTTGCACACTTTACTCGATAAGTGAAAGCAAATCTCCAAAGTTAGAACAAACACTTATAGCATGGCAAAAAAGACAATCGTATAGCTTAGACACAGATCACATGCTAAAAACCAATTTCTTATTAGCATTATCCAGTTGCAGTGATCGAAATATTACAGAAGATGAAGAGACGGATATGGATAAAATGAAATTAAATATGAAACGGATCCTTTTCTTGAGGAGTGTCCCACTTTTTGTAGACATCGAAGGTATAGATCTTCAATGGATAAGTTCGATTATTAAAGAGAAAACTTATGAACCCGGAGAAACTATTGTTAAAGAACATGACGATGGTGATGCAATGTTTTTGATAGAAACAGGAAGTGTTCGAGTTGTCACTGGAGATGATTTGCAAGTTACACTCGCAATACTCGAAGAGAGAGAATACTTCGGCGAAATGTCTCTACTTGATGAAGAGAAACGATCAGCTACTGTGGTTGCTCACAAAAAATCCCAACTATTGATTATCACACGTGATGATTTTTTTGAACTGTTACTCTCTCGTCCAAAGATATCATTTTCGTTATTTAAAACATTGAGCCAGCGACTACGATCAACTTTGGGACAACTTTCAAAGGCCTAGAAACTAATGTTTATAATACCTAAATTGAGCGATAAGGATAGACGAAAAAAGTTTCAACAGATTATTTTTTATTTTACATATTTTTTTACAGACCCCTTAGAAAAATACTCTTATCCTTTAAATACTTCAGTGATTTTCATCTTCTTTCCCCTTTTTGATAACGCTTTTTTAGCTATTTCCTGTTTTTTGTACATGCTTAAACCGACAGTTTTTGAAAGCCTCTGGTTTTTTAATATCTCTAAGTCCGACAGGTTAATACACCTGTATTGGCGGTGGGTGCTGACTGCGTTCCCATAAT
>JAJFLR010000018.1 GCA_021772565.1 Opitutales bacterium
ATTCGTAAGTGTTTTTCCATTTCCTTCGGCGATGTTCAATGGGATTGATTGGCATGAACGTAGCCATTGATCTCTTGCATGTCGATGTTTCCCTGTCAAAGTATCAGAAATTGCAAAGACCCAAGCCACGTATTCGAGTGATAATCGATAAACATCTAACTTTTCATGCCCAAAACTCATATAGCTATTGAATATTTCTCGATACCGATACCGATACCGATAGCGATACCGAATATGATGGTATAAATTTATGAGTTAACTTATTCATTTTAAACCAGACGGAGTTCACGATTTTTGTTTTCTTTCTCATCTTGGTCAGCTTTGTCTAAAAATTCGTCTTTGAATTTTGCAATAAAACTCTGGGTTGGCCAGGCACAAGCTTCGCCAAATGCGCAGATTGTTCGTCCTGCGATTTGATCCCCAATTGACGCTAAAAGATCGACATCCTCTTTGCGTGCGCCGCCGTTGCTCATGCGGGATGTTATTTTTTTCATCCAAAGTGAACCTTCGCGGCATGGGGTGCATTGACCACAGCTTTCATGGGCATAAAAGGAGTTAATATTGGCGAGGGCTTCAACCATATCAACTGTGTCATCCATCACTATTACACCTCCGGAGCCTGACATTGTGCCAATTGAAAGAAAGCTGTCGAAATCCATCGGGATGTCGTTGATTGACCAATCAAATTCTGTTCCATCTTTTAATTTTCCTTTGAAGCGCTCGTCGGCTCGCAAAACTTTTGCTGATGATCCGCCTGGAATAATTGCTTTTAAAGTGCGACCTGGCCGGAGGCCGCCACAGACGTCAAAAATCAATTCCCCCAAAGTCAAAGCTCCGCATTCAAATTCGTAGTATCCGGGTTTTTGAACTTGTCCACTGACGCACCAAATGCGGGTTCCGTGGTTGCCTGGAGTGCCTAGTTTTGCATATTCAGCACCGCCCATTTCCATAATATGTTTCACATTACAAAGTGTTTCGACGTTATTAACGATTGTTGGGCACTGATAAATTCCTAGGACTGCAGGAAAGTAGGGGGGCTTGATTCTCGGATAAGGGCGTTTGCCTTCGATGGATTCGATGAGGCCGGTCTCTTCGCCACAGATATATGCTGCTGCACCGCGATGTACTAGAATTTCACACGAATAGCCGGAACCTAAAATATTATCGCCGACGAGATTTTTTTCTTTGGCATCGTTAATTGCTTTTTCAAGAATTTTAGCGCCCTCTGGCATTTCTTCTCGAATGTAGATAAAAGCCAATTTTGTGTTGGTGGCGTAGGCGGCAATCATCATACCTTCGATGAGTTGATGCGGGTCTTTATGAATTATTTGTCGATCTTTAAAGGTTCCGGGTTCTGATTCGTCGGCATTACAAATAAGGTAAATCGGCTTTCCGCTTTTTCGATCGAGAAATTTCCATTTAAGACCTGCCGGAAAACCAGCACCGCCACGACCGCGGACGCTTGCAGTCTCAACTTCTTTACAAATTTCTTCCGGTTCCATCGAACATGCTTTTTTCAGCATCTCGTAGCCACCATGTTTTATGTAGCAATCAATGTCATTCGAATAGCCGGGTTCGTCGGCATATTTTAATATTATTCGATGTTCTGAAATGGGCATGTTGAACTAGATTTATTAATTTAATTTTACACGAGATAAAAAGAGAGTCTCTATTAGTGAGTAAAGCTAAAAAATAATTACATAGACTTCTAAATATCGACATTGTGAAATTATTTCATTAATTATAGAATTTCCGTGTTGAGAAGACCAGGAGCATTTATCGATATGATTTAGTTGTCTTCCATTGGATCATAATCGAATCCAATCTACTAAATTCTTGTGTTGGAAAATCATAGTCTCCTGGATACTAATTTTCTGTCCTATTCCTGCCTCTTTAGCTCTTTGGTACATTGCGTGTGCAATCGCTACATCTACATAGGCCAGACCAACGGCGTTGAAGTAGACACGTTCATCGGCTGTTTCCCTTCCGCTCTTCTCTCCTGCGACAATTTCTACCAAGTTCGCGTAAATGTCTTTGTCTGAAAGTTCGCCGTCCTTGTACATCCTGCTAAGAGTTTGTGTTCTATGTTTTACGGTTTCCCAATCATCGCAGACAATTTTCCCACATTGTTTAGCGACGTCATACTCGTCCTCCCAGCCACCGATATGGCTGTAGAAAGATCCCGGCTTCATCCACTTCGCTTTGAGAAGGGGTGCTTGTGCACTGGTGGCAGTAACAAGGATATCTGCACCCTCTATGGCCTTTTGGGCATTTGTATTAGCGGTAGTGAATCGGATGTTTGGAAAAAGACGTCCCATCTCATCTACAAACTGATTTTCTTCGTGATCATACTTTGCCGAGATACGGCATTCCTCAATTGAGGGAACAGCAGTCTTCATAGCGATAAGGTGCATCTTGGCCTGTTCTCCAGCCCCAATAAAAGCAATGCTCGTTGAGTCCTGTCTTGCTAAATACTTTGCGGCAATACCCCCCATTGCACCCACTCGTATGTTCGAGCAAAGTGTTCCATCCATGAAAGCGATGGGAAAACCTTTCTCAATTTCAGATAGTATAAATACGGCTGAAAGATTTTGGATACCGTACTTTTCGGGATTGAATGGGAACACAGATACCCACTTAACACCACATATTTTTTCATTCAGAAGAGTTGCAGGCAGGCAATTGATACGTTCCTGGGTATCATTATTAAAAATTTGAACGATTTTTTCCGGAAAAAGGATTTTGTTTTTCCGGTAGTCAAGCATGGCGGATTCTGCTGCACTCATTGCCATCTTCATATCCAGACAGCCAGCTTTAAGGAGGTCTTCCTGTGAAAAGTAGAGGCAATCGATGCTGTTTTTATTTGTCATAATTTTTCCCTTTTTTTTGGTCGAGTGGTTATAATTAATTGTGTGAAAAAGAAAAAGAAAAGTAATTACTTAGGACAATTAAAAAAATGATATTTATCGGTATCAGTGAAACGGTTATCGGTATCGCAATCGATCATTCGATACCGATACCGATAACCGCACGGCTTCACCATGCTGATAGCGAGCTGAATTAAACATTTTTGTCATGCTATGTAGTTACAAAGAAAAAAATTTTTGGACTCGATGTCCATATAAATGAAAACGAAATAATTTTAACTTGAAGTGATACTCTGCAAAAAATTGATTAAAGTCTACTTGATAAAAAGAAAAAATAGTATTAATCATTTACTAACCAATTTAATGATTCACTCGTATATCAACGATTATGACTAATACTAACGATACTTTGTCAAACGTACAACAAATTCGTGAATTCATCAACATCAAATTAGTAGCGCTAGGGTGTCCGATATTTGGAGAAGAAGAAGATTATCCTTATCTGCAATTAAGCAAATCATTGTTGGCAAATTATCGAGCAAAGGATCAGTCTTTGCTAAATTTTTTATGTCCTGCAGATCAGCGGATCCAGGATTTTTTAAATAGTTATTTAGGCGAATTTTTTCTCGAGCAGCAATTGAAATTACCATCCAGAACATTTGTATTGGATCGACCTGGTTTAGCAAGAGCACTTTCACTCTCTCCGGACAGCGATCATTTTGAATCTGACATGGTTAATTCTTACCGGGTTAAACAGGGTGTTTTACACAATCCTGTGAATGATCGTCGTACCACCAAGGGTGTATTTCATGTAACTGAAGGGGGGTTGCCTATCGGTGCAGATAAAGTTGCCGTACCTAAACATACATTTGCCCGGTTGTTTGCGGTAGCATTAAATCCTCCTAAAGAACTACTTTATTTACCATTTTTATCTACACAGAAATCTCAGGCGGAATTATTTGTCTCGTTACTTTTACGTCCGATAGTTTGTCCAAAAGTGTCTGAATTCTCTACTGAAAAGTCGATGGAAATCCGTTTTTTTGCTCCTGCATCACTCGTTAGCAATCTTGATTTTGTAGAAACAATTTTTGGAAATGCCGGTGATCCTTATTTGGCGATAAACGATGCAGGACTTGATGTTGATCAATGGACCGGCCATACTGGTTGTGTTATTCTTGCACCCCATTTAACTCATTTAACAAAAAAGGAATTGGGGCTGCCTCATTTCGATGAGGCGAGTGATCGCCAGAAGAGAGATGGGGTTTACTGGCAAGACCCGGGTGAGTTGTATAATAACGGGAATGCCTTTAAAATCACAGCTCGGGATGAAAGAGGAACGATTATAACACTTATAGCAGATAATTATTTTGGATACTGCAAAAAGGAAGTTAAAACCCAGATCAGCTATGCGGCAAATCTCTATGGATTATGTGAAGAAGAGCATGCCGGTGGTGCTTTAGCGTTTCCTAGTTATGATCTTGGTGAAGACTTTCAGTTGAGTAATTATATATCTGAAGTCGATCACTCTTTGGAACAAAACAAGCACAATTATCCGGACTTGTTCGATCTGCAGCCTGAGGGATTTGGCATTGATAAAAAATATTCCGATATCGTTTATCTTCCGGAGAGCTCACGTATTACGTTACACAATCTGAACATTTTGTGGAAGACCAGCACTGGAAATCAATCTATTAAACTCTCTCCAGATGTGACATATGTACTCCCTTCAGGTTATAAAGTTGAAATGCTCAAGCCTGGAGAAGGACGTCGTTGGCGCCTGGTGGGAACACGTGCTGAAGGTACCCTCTGTCATAAGCCGTGTACCGTTTCGGGTGGTGGAAAATCCGAGATTTCGAAATCAATTTCAGACGCCATAATTAATGGGCCCATTTTTGTGCATGACTTTCAAAAAGACTTTGATCTAGTGGAGCAGATTTTATATCGCGAATATGGTGAGCGGTTTCAAAATACCGAAAAATGTAAGACAAAAGGACGCCCTTTGCTCAGTACAGAACGGTCGCTTGGATCTGTGGTAAAGCTGCTTACGCCTGGTTTTGATTATAGCGATGAATATAATCAGTGGCTTCGTTGTATTCCCAACCACATAAAAGAGCTGGTCTTGCTGGTCAAAAGGTTTTATAACCACGACTGGGAAAAGGACTGGCGTCAACGTTTCAATGTGGATGTTATTAATGGTAAGCCTGGTTATGAATTAAAATACCGCAGTACGAAATTGTTGACCAGTTATTTACGTGTAGGTTATGCCGAAGATGGGTCATGGCGCATTTTTGGTTTGAGAAAGGATTTTAATCCTGCTGAAAAAATTCAATTTGAAGATGATATTACTGCTTCTATCACATTTCCTGCCGCAAGTTTAAAGTTCCTTAATTCGGATTATAAAAATGCATCAGTGAAATTCGTTAAGAACTGTGAATACCGGTTGTTTCAAAGACCGGATGATGCTGTTAATCGTGGTTATGATAAACAAACAGAACTGGAACTGTCTGAACCTGATAATTTTATTTCCAATTTTCAACCTTTAACTCGAAGCGAGGCAAAGGAGATGGTTGAAGATGCAATTCGTTTTGATTATTTTACTGAACCAATGGGCAAACTGATTCGTGATTTTACCGAATCGGATGACAGACCACATTACATTGTTTCTTCAGCTAATCCTCGTCTGGTAAATGGCACTCCAAGTAAAAATCCCCGTTACCTGCAAAATCGTTCAGATTTACTGAACCCGAGAAAGCGATATTTGGCAAAATTAGGAATTCGTCTTTATCGTAGAGTTCCTAAAAATGAACCGGTACTATTTCCCGTAAACGCGGTTTTACCTGGGCGACGAAACAATCCTCCCGAGCCGGGAATACGGTCGTTAGCTGTCAATAATCCGATTCATTATATGGAGTTGCCGGAATTATTTATGGAATATATTGCCAGTATAACAGGGAAATCACCTTCTACAACTGGCGCTGGTTCAGAGGGGGCCTTAACTAAGGGGCCATTTAATTCACTGTTACCCATCCATGACCTTAATAACGCACTAGTCTCTTACATAATAACCGGCTATGATTGTTTTCTCACTGCAGCAGGATATGTGGGCCCCCGATATCGCATGGCTCATGACATCAGCCTGCTCGTGCCCGAAATTTGGTGCCGTATGAAAGTTGAGGAACGTAATCCAGAATTTCTCATCAAAAACAGTTATTTGGAAAAGTGTAATGATATCGAGTATGGGGGTAAGAAATTATTGATGAGTCGTCTTGGATATCGTATAACAGAACGATTTGCTAAAACTTTTTTCGGACGAGTTTTTAGCGATCCCGGTGCAATATTTACAGATGAGATGCTGCGACCTGAAAAGCAGGATATGGACATTTTTTCAGATGGGATGGATAATATAGTCAGCACTCATCAGCGTATAGCAAAACTCTATTTTGATGATGACTCTATAAGCTTTGCCTGTCCACCACTTAAAGTTCTATTACATATAATGCTCGAAAATCATTACAATGGAAAGGATTTAAATGCACCTGAAATACGTTATCTATTTACCCGTGAGTATCTGTTGAAAAGTGATTGGTATGCGGAGAGACTGAGTCATCGTCAGAGTGTAGCCGTTAATTTATGGGAAAGACATATTAATTATATTGTGAAATATCTTTCTGATCCGGGAAATGAAATTAATAAAGAAACCCTGAACCTTGAACAACGTTTGAAATATTCTCATGACATGCTAACACAAGTCAAGTCACCGGAATATTTGGATAGTATTATGGGAACCATAGGAGCGGATCCATTTCTGGCAAACAATAGTCCTGTTAGGGTATAAACTATGTATTATGATTTTAATTTGTCATAATGGCAAATGCCTATAAAACGTGACAAGAAACTAACTGTTTTATTATTCGTAGAATAGATATAAGATTAACTGATATTCTCTAATTTACTCTCGTGAAGAGAAAATTGCCTGTCAGTTCTGTTGGCAAATTTTTTGTTGTGGGTTACAAGTACTAATGCAGTGTTTTCTTCTTCACAAATATCCAGGATTAAATCCATGATGCCTTCACCATTTTTTTCATCCAGATTTCCAGTTGGTTCATCTGCAAAAATTACTGCAGGTTTATTCATCAAAGCTCGAGCGATAGCAACACGTTGGCGTTCGCCACCCGACAAGGTTGTTGCTGAACTTTTCATTCTTTTTCTCAATCCAACTCTTTCCAACAGATTATGTGCTCGGTTTTCTTCCGGAATGCCTAACTCTCCTCTTATTCTGGCTGGCATATATACGTTTTCTAATGCATTGAGTTCTGGGATTAAATAATATGACTGAAATATTATACCAAAAAATATTGATCGCCAATCTGCCATTTGAGCAGGTTTTTGGGTAAAAATATTTTTGCCCTTCCAATTAACGGCACCAGAGTTTGGACGTTCTATTCCAGCTAAAATATTGAGCAACGTTGTTTTTCCACAACCGGACTCACCTCTTATACTAACGCTTTCGCCTCTGTCGATGTTTAAATTGACTTCGATTAATACATCAATTTTTGAATCCCCAATGTAGTAGGCTTTAAATAAGCGACGAGCGCTTAGGATGTTATTGTCTTTACTCATTCCGTAGGGCATCTGCAGGGTTTAATCGAGAAGCGCGCCAAGCTGGAACTAATCCTGCTAATGTTGAAAGCACTAATGCGCTAATTGAGATAACTAAAAAATCAGTCATAGAATAATGAACCGGTAGTTCAGAAAACTGATAAAATTTTTCCAGGGCTTCGCGACTACCTGTTATGCCAGCAAACCAATCGATTATGCCATTGCGAAAGTGAAGTGCAGTCATCGCAGAAATAATTCCGAGTATTGTTCCGCAAACTCCTATAAAAAATCCTTGAAAACAAAAACAGGCCATTAAATGAATCGGACGTGCCCCTATCGCGGAGAGTAATCCGATTTCACGTGTTTTTCTGATAACTGTAAGTAGTTGTGCGATTGCAATGACGAATGCAGCTACTAAAACAATAAAAATCAAAAGAAAAAACATTAGATTTTTTTCTAATTGAAGCACCCAAAGAAAATCTTGATACATTTCCATCCAGGTAACAGCTCTGTAGTCTTCAGGAAGATCCAGGCTAATTGTTTCAGCAAATTTAAATTCGTCCACTCCGTCATGCAGTCTGATTGAAATTCCGTGAACGGCATCACTAAGATTGTAGAGATCCTGCATTAATCGTAATGTAACAATCATTGTGTTGCTATCAAAATCATTCCAGCCGGTTTGATAGATTCCTGTTACATTGAGTTCGCGCGGTAAAAGGACTTCATCACTTTTCAGTTTCTCTAGCATAATAGGCGTGTAAACATCGACGGTAGAACCCATTCTGGCGTTGATGGATGTGGCCAGTGAAGAACTTAAAAAAACTGAGTCATCGTCTAGATCATCAATTTTTCCCACAACTAAAAATTTATCGATAGAAATAACGGTACTCTCGAGATTGATGTCAATGCCGCGCACAAATGGGAAAGCCGGATGAGATCCATTTTGTAGCATAACGACTCCTCCTGCAAAAGGTGCGGCTCCTTTTATTTCGGGTTGTCTACTGAGCAAATTAAGCACTGTATCTGCATCGTACATAACACCATTGGTTTTTATTTGCAGGTGTCCACTGGTATCAACAATTTTTTTTCTGTAAGTTTCGCCGAATCCGCCCATTACACTTTCGACAATTACCAGAAGCATGACACCCAACATAACGCCACAAACTGACATAACGAAAAAAAGAGATATTCGTTTTCCACTTGGAAAAAGTTGCTTTAGGGCAAGATAAATAGGCCAGGGCATTATTTAATATTTTTAAATTGCACGGTCTTAAACTAAGAATTTAGAATCATAAAATATTATATTCTACAACTAAATGTCTATCTTTAACTTGTAACAATAATTTTCATTTATGGATAAATTTAAATTAGTTTTTTTATTAAATATTATTATTATATTGGGTGGATGTACTACAGGACAGAATGCATTGGAGCAGGGAAACTATGCAACTGCAGTTTATCAATCTACCGAGAGATTAAAAAGTGATCCGGGTAATCCGAAAGCCACAACTGTATTAGAACGTGCTTACCCGGAAGCAGAACAATATCATTTGGAGAATATTGAAATTGCTAAAAATTCATCTCAACAATTTCGGTGGGAGAAAGTATCTAACAATTATGTGCATTTAAATAAAATTGCAGAGGCTGTTAGATCGTCGCAATCAGCCAGAAATATCATTCCTGATCCTACTTTTTATTATGATGAAATGCTGGAAGCATCTGAAAAAGCAGCACAAGCACGAATAGATCAAGGGGATAAATTTTTGGAATCGAGGGCCAAGGATGATGCTAAAATCGCTTTTAAGCATTTTAATGTTGCTAAAAATTATTTACCAAATTCGCGTCAAATTGATTCAAAAATAGCTGATGCAAAAAAACGAGCAACTTTAACAGTAAATGTTTTGCCTATATCCAATACCAACACTAAATTGGAAAATGCAAGTATCGTGAATTCGATTGCTTCGTTTTTTAAAAATCAAAAACAAAATGAATTTTTGAGATTTAAATTTTTGAATCAATCAGATAACTCAAAAACAAATGCTGATAGTCATGTTATTCAGATAACTATCGATGATTTTATTAAAGAAAAAACAGATACAAAAAAGGACGTGGATTCATTTATTAAAGAAAATATAGTTATTGGTTACACAAAAGATAATCCGCCTAAAGAAGTTTTTGGAAATGTTCAGGGAAAGGTATATTTGTATAACAGAGTAATTGAGTCAACTGCTGGAATTAATTTTAAGATAACGAGTTCATTGAATGGTAAAATAATTCACGAATCGAGTATCTATAAAAAGAATGCTCATGAAGACAAATGGGGTACATATCAGGGCGACTTAAGAGCAGTTCCGGATAATTTGAAAAAAGTAGTTGTATCCGATGAACCGAAAATTCCGTCCAACCAAATTCTATTTTATGAAAATATGAAACCGGTATTATCTGATTTTTATAATCAAATAAATGCGTTTTATCAAAACTACTGATTTCTTTTTTTCATTATTTTCATAAAATAAAAAAGCCGACAGAACTTGTTATTCTGTCAGCTTTAAATTTTGAATTAAAATATCTTATTTTTTAAACATCATAATACAAATTATATTCGTATGGATGTGTGCGCAGTCTAATTTCATCAAATTCGCCCATTTTTAGGTCGATGAAATTATCAATAAACTCCTTGGTAAAAACATCGCCTTCCAACAAAAAATCATGATCAGCGGCTAAAGCATCCATTGCTCCTTTAAGTGAATCAGGAACATAATGTAAGTTAGCAGCTTCTTCCGGTGGTAAATCATATAAATTTTTATCAATTGGTTCACCTGGATCAATTTTATTGATTATTCCATCTAATCCGGCCAATAATAATGCTGGAAATGCCAAGTATGGATTTGCAGATGGATCAGGGCATCTAAACTCAACTCTTTTAGCTTTTGGACTTGGGCTGTATGTAGGAATTCGACAAATTGCAGAACGATTTCTTGCTGAATAAGCTAAAGTTACAGGTGCTTCAAATCCAGGAACGAGTCTTTTATAACTATTGTTTGTTGGATTACATAAAGCACACAATGCACCAGCGTGTTTTAGGATACCACCAATATACCATAAAGCCTCCTGACTTAATCCCGCATAACCATCACCTGCAAATAGCGGTTTGCCTTCTTTCCAGAGCGATGAATGAGTGTGCATCCCTGAACCATTATCACCATAAATTGGTTTGGGCATAAAAGTTGCCGATCTGCCATTTCTATAGGCGACATTTTTAACAACATATTTGTATAAACAAACATCGTCGGCCATTTTCAGCATATCATCAAATCGTAAATCGATTTCCGCTTGTCCGCCAGTTGCAACTTCATGATGCTGTGCTTCCAGATGCATTCCCAAGTCAATCATTGTCAGCATCATTTCATTACGTAGATCCATATACTTATCTGATGGTGAAACTGGTAAATAACCTTCCTTATGACGGATTTTGTAACCAAGATTTGGGAATTCATCTTTTCCGGTATTCCATACACCTTCAACTGAATCGACTGCATAAAACGATTGGTTAGATGTTGATTCATAGCGAACATCATCAAAAATAAAAAATTCAGCTTCAGGACCAAAAAATGCAGTGTCTGCAATACCGGTAGACTGCAAATATTCATCTGCTCTTTTAGTGATACCTCTTGGAGACCTTGAGTAGGGCTCGCGCGTAATCGGATCTTCAATATCACAGATAAAGCTTAGAGTAGTCGCTTCGACAAATGGATCAATAATAGCTGTTGATGCATCCGGGATTACTAACATATCAGAAGCTTCTATACCTTTCCAGCCTCTAATCGACGAACCGTCGAACCCGAGACCATCATCGAAGACTTCTTCGCTTAACTCACTAATCGGTGTTGAAAAGTGCTGCCAAGTTCCATGAATGTCGCAGAACTTATAATCAACTACTTTAACTTCTTTTTCCTTTGCCAGGGCAATTGACTCTTGTGGTGTCATTAAATTTTATAGTTATAGATTGAATAAATTATTTTTTGTTTTAATAAAATATTTTTTTCTATTTTTAATTTCGTGCAGTCAACCCTTAAAAAGTAATATTTCAATATTTATAATGGCTAGATTTTCAAAAGTTTTTAGATTTTTTAGAATAATTTATTTTGGACGGCGTAGTGCCGACAATGTATTGGATTGGCTAATTACTCTTTGGTTGGGAGTTATATTTTTTGTGGTTACTAAGCAACTGGGTGGATTTCCGGATTTTGGCAAACCAATGATTAATATTACCTGGATGGTAAGTATTTTGTTATTATTACATGGAATTTGGTTTGTATCACATCCTGAACCACCAAAAATTAATGGATATGGATTATTATTTTTTCCAATGATAATTTATATGTTCATTAGTTATATTTTTATTACACCTGCGCCGTGGTTAGCTAAAAGAGAGTTGCTGGTAATGATACAGGGGGCTGTTTTTTACTGGGTAGTCATTCATAATATTCGCAGTAAATGGCATGTTTGGGCTTTAATGGGAATATTGGCAGCAGTAGTTATGTATTCATTAACAATGGGTATAATTCAAGTTTTTGTTCGTCCTGATTGGCTGCCGATGGGGCGTGTGCAGGCTGATCAATATTTTGGACGAGCCAGCGGAACATTTGGGGTACCAAATCACTTTGCAGCAATGCTTTTATTAGCAGGACCCTTACTTGTTCTGGTTGGGGCATCTCGCTTATTGAGACTGGAACTACGTTTATTAGCTTATTTTATGGCTCCCTTAACACTTGTTGGCATAATTTTATCAGGTAGTCGTGGTGCATGGATAGCATCATTTATTGTTATATTAATGCTACCTTTTATTTGCCTGTCAAAAATTAAACATAAAGTAATTATTTTTTTAGTGTTGGTTTTAGCAACTATAGTATTATCGACATCACTCTATGTGACATCTTCGATGGTAAAAGTACGTGTTGATGATTTCATTGCTAATAAAGGAGAAAAGACTCGGCCAACAATGTGGAAAGCCGGATGGGAGATATTTAAGGAGCATCCAATTCTGGGAAGTGGATTGGGGAGTTATGCTTTGAAGTTTGAAAAATATAGGCCTGAAAAATGGAATAAAAATGCTAGATATACCCATAATGATTATCTGAATACATTGAGTGATTCTGGAATAATTGGGTTAATTTTAGTAGTTTTACCGGCTTTTATTATATTTATAAAAGGATTTCTTAAATGGAAATCGTTGCCTTTTTTAGCTATACCAAAGGGTGAACATAAGCGCAAAACTCCATTGTCAAAATTTTTTTTAGGGGGAACTCTTTTAGCATTGCTCGGATTTGCGATTCATTTGTTTTTTGATTTTCATTTAAAAATTCCTACATTAGTTTTTTTAGTGGCAATATACTTGGCAATAGTCGTTAAGTTTATATCCAACAGGAACTTAAGTTTGCCAACATTTTCGAAATGGAAGGGCGTTTATGTGAGTTTATTTATAATACTTTCTGTTACACTAGCATATTTTGGTCTAAAGCATTTTTATGGGACTTTTTATTATGTTAAGGGTAAAGAAAACATGGACAAAATGTTTGGTGATTACGACATTATGCGTGAGAATCCGGATTTTGTTAAAAATACTGCTGAGTTTTTAACATTAGCTACGTATTGGGATGCTGAAAATGCTGATGCTTGGGCAGATTTAGGTTTCACAATTTTTAATAAACATTGGTACGATCCAAAAAATCGAGTTAAATATGCTGCGGCAGCATTAGCAAATTTTGAGAATGCATTGTCCATTAACAACGAATATTGGGAATACTGGGCTTATCATGGAATTGCCAGTAGTTTAATTGAAGAATTCAAAGAAGATGCCAGACATAGTTATGAAATGGCAATTAAGTTTGGACCCAATAATGCCAATGCCTGGTATTATTATGCTCATTATCTAAGTAAAAATCAAGATACAAAAAAGGAATCAATTGATGCTGTTGAAAAAGTATTAAGACTTGACCCTGATCATAAGAGTGCACTTAATTTGATGTCTAAATTGAAGTTGTAACATATTAAACCAAAAATTCCATGTATAACAGAATAAAATATATTAAAGTAATCCACATATTCGTCTTTATGTTCATGATAGTCTCTGTAGAAGTATTTGCGGATAAAGTCGGCACAGTAACACTGGCAAATGTTAAGGGTAAAGTTTATGTCAAACTTCCATCCGGAAATTCAATATCAGGAGAAAATAATTTGGAGTTAGTACAAGGTGCTACGGTTTCTACAGGCAACAACGGTAGTGTGATTCTATTATTTTCTAATGGTTCAAATGTTAGTTTGGACAACAATTCTGAGTTAAAAATAAATAAATTTACACAAAAGAAATCTTTAAAATCTGGCACTAGTTTATCAGACTTAAAAAAGGAACCATCCGATAATTCTTCTAAGACGAAGCTTTATTTGGCGCAAGGTCAGTTGATTGGACATGTTAAAGAATTAAATTCAAGATCGACATTTGATATTGAAACACCGGTCGGATCTGCTGGTATTAGAGGTACTCAATTTATAATTACAATTGTAAAAGTGGGAAATAAGTTAACTGCCCAAATTGGCGTGAATAATGGAACGGTGCAATATGTTCCTCTCGGGTTAGACGCAAGTTTGATTGGTGCATCGGAATCGATTGCCTTAGATGCAACTGTAGATGATTCTGGAAATATTGTCGTGAATGATGTCTCTGCTGGAGCACTCGATCCAGCAGTTGCAACTCAAATTAAGGCAGCTGTAGCTGTGGCTGTACAAGCTGTGATAGACGCTGGTTCCTCATCTGGTACTGATACAACAGATGACACAACAGATACAACAGATACGACAGACGATACAGATGCAGACGACACAGATACGACAGATGATACAGATACGACTGATACAACAGATACTACTGATGGAGTTCAACCACAGCAGAAAGCTGCCGATGTTACACCTGGCTTTGGAAATCCGGGTTCAGTTATAGGAAATCCGGTTCTAATGTTATTTATATTTTTTACCTTGCCGATTTTAATTCAAATATTTAAGTCGCGCAGAAAATAGTTAGTAATTAGCAGGATTTATATAATTTATGAGTTATTATTACTCTCATAAATTTAAAAATTTAAAAGCCGAGACAATTAAATTGAGTCTCGGCTTTAATTTTTTTTACTATCAAACACTATGCGATATCTTGGAATAGATTACGGTGAAAAAAGAATAGGCTTGAGTTACAGTGATGAGCTAGGTGTAGCATTGCCGTTAGATGCAGCTGCGGAAAAAATCTTTGGCGATCGCATGTTACATATTGCTGACATTATTAAAAATAGAAACATAACTGAAATAGTTATAGGTATGCCCTATAATATGGATGGTTCGCAAGGTTTCAAAGCTAAAGAAGTGATATTATTTATAGACAACTTGAAAAATAAATTTGGATTGCCGATTCATACAATTGATGAACGTTTGACAACACATCAAGTTCAGTCAGATTTTAAAAAAGTTAGTAAATTAAAAATATCTAATAAAAAAGTAAGACAAAGTGGCAAGGTTGATTCTAGTGCAGCAGCATTAATTCTTCAGGATTATCTTGATCAAAATATAGGCGTAAATTTTTCGAGTTTATGAGTATTGATTCAATATTTTTAATTTTTTTATTGGTTTGTGCAATGGTCAGTTTTGTTTGGGAGAAAATTCCAACCGATCAAACTGCAATAACAATTTTTGCAATAATATTATTAGCCGGTTACCTGCCTATATTTCATAATTTCCCAACTGCTGATAAATTATTAAGCGTTTTGGCTAACCCCGCACCGCTAACAATTGCTGCTATGTTTATAATTAGTGCAGCCTTGGAGAAATGTGGTGTTATTGAATCTGTGGCTAATAGATTCAGTGTTTTTGCTCAGTATGGGTACAGAAAGTTTTTGTTTGTGATGACTTTAAGCGTAGCGGCTATGTCAGCATTCATAAATAATACACCAGTTGTTGTTGTTTTTCTACCAGTCATTTTGAGTTTGTCGCGTAAAATGGATATACCTGCATCGAAACTATTAATACCACTTTCTTATGCATCAATATTTGGTGGATGTTGTACTTTAATGGGGACCAGTACTAATATATTAGCCAGTGGAATCGTTCAAAAAGCAGGTTATGCTCCTATTGGGATGTTTGATTTGGCCTCTGTGGGTGTTCCATTACTTATAGTTGGTAGTTTATATTTGGTTCTTTTAGGAGATAAACTTTTGCCAAAGAGAGAAACTTTAACTGCAATACTTTCTGAAGAAGAAAGAAGAGAATATATCACTGAAGCATTTGTCCCCAAAAGTTCAGCTGTCACTAATCATTCTATTGAGGAGAGCGGCTTACTTAAAAGTAAGGGTATTAGAGTACTTGAAATTATTAGAAATGAAGTTGCCATGAAAGGTAACAGAAATAAAATTAAATTGCTGGAAGGAGATCGGCTCGTGCTATCTTGTCGGCCATCGGGCCTGGCTCATGCAAGACAAGTTGAGGGTTTTGATTTAGCAGGAGAGATGGGGTTGGGGCTTGAAACAATTGCGGCACATGAAGGCAGTATCGTCGAGGGTGTGATTGGTCCTAGATCAACAATAGCAGGTAAGGCTATTAAAGACCTTAATTTTCGGCAAAGATATCGTATGATTTTATTGGCAATTCATCGTCGAGGAATAAATTTGCGTGATAAAGTTGAAAATGTTCCTTTAGAATTTGGTGATACGTTACTGATGATGGGAACTGATAACGCTATAGAAAATCTTCGTCGAAACGAAGATATTTTACTTCTCGATAGACCTGCTACAGCTGCTATCAGTATGAGAAAAAAACGCCCGATTGTTTTATCTGTGTTAGCTTCAATAATAGTTTTTTCTTCTCTCAATATTATTCCAATAGTTGCTGGAGCGATTATTGGTTGTACTATACTTTTCGCTACAGGATGTATAAAGCCTAAAGAGGGGTATGATTCCATTGAATGGAGTATTCTGATTTTAATTTATGGTATGCTGGGTGTTGGTTTGGCAATGCAAGAAACCGGAACTTCTGACTTAATATCAAACGGTCTAGTGAATGTTGTAAATTCTACGATATCGGAGTCAATGCGACCTTACGTCTTATTGGCATTGTTTTATTTATCGACAGCAGTTTTAACTGAAATATTATCAAACGTAGCAACTATTGTGTTGATGGCTCCACTTGGATTAGGACTTGCTGCATCGTTACAGGTTAATCCGCAGCCATTTATTATTGCGGCCTGTATTGCCTCGTCGGCTAGTTTTTCATCTCCAATTGGCTATCAAACCAATACTTATGTCTATGGTGTGGGAGGTTATAAATTTAGAGACTTTTTAAAAATAGGCCTACCGTTAGCATTCATTTATTTTTTAGTCAGTATTATTGTAATTCCGGCAGTTTGGGCTTTTTAATAATTTAATAATAATTGTTATCTATAGATAAATGTGATTTTCACTTCAGTTCTTTTTCCTAATTTATTAACCATTTTATTTGGCCATTTTGGAAATGGAACTGATGATCGGATTGCATCTTTACATAAATTTGATGCTTTTTCATCACCTCCATTTAAATTAACTTTCACTCCATCAAGGTTTCCTTCGTTAGTTAAAATTATCGTGACTATAACTCTAGCATTATGATCAATGTCATCAATATTGTAGTTAGCTGATTCCAATGTCCACCGTTTAGCGATTGCTTCATATATTTTTCCAAAATAATCATTAAAATCAGATAAATTAATATCGCCAGTGATGTAGCCAATCTGTATATTTTCGTCAGTCGATGAAACAAAATCTTTAGATAAATAAAGAGAGTTTTTTACCGATTGACACCCAAAAAATGAGAATACTATTAGAAAGCTAATTATTTTTATTAGATGAACAAAAACCAAATTTCTGACAAATATTTGTTTATTAATTCTCATGATATTTGCTACAGCTTATTGATTAATTTATGCATGGCTTTTTAATTATATTTAAATTTGATAGCGACGATATCTAATTGATAACTCTTTTTTTGTATTATGCAATTTATGTGTATGTGCAAAAATGATTATATTTTTATAAAAAGTAAATTAAGAATTTAGTGATTAATTATAAATTAATTGATTTTATTATAGTAGGACAGGGGCTTGCCGGTAGTTTACTTGGGTGGGAGCTATTAAAACACGTTTTCCTAAGTTTTTTTATACAATTTTACTGATTTAATCCAATACACAAGGTATTGTTAGTGAACAACATGGGGCATATGAATGTTTTTTACAATTTTTTTACCTGTACTTTTCGTTAGGATTTGTTCATAA
>JAJFLR010000019.1 GCA_021772565.1 Opitutales bacterium
TTATGAACAAATCCTAACGAAAAGTACAGGTAAAAAAATTGTAAAAAACATTCATATGCCCCATGTTGTTCACTAACAATACCTTGTGTATTGGATTAAATCAGTAAAATTGTATAAAAAAACTTAGGAAAACGTGTTTAAGAATTACGGAATGACATCTTTTTGATTTCCCTGTCCGAATGCATGTTATTTTTAGAACGGAATTTCATCAATTAACTCACTGTCTGATTCTTGCTTGACCTTACCACCGCTCTCTAACTTTTCTATAAATCGAACCGAATTAGTTACATGACCAAATATAAGAAGGCTCTCATTGTAATTTAATACCTGATTGTCATGAGCATAGCTTTGATTATTACGCACATCACAGAATGCCTCCATTACTGAAATACTTGATTTCAGAATTCTTTCGGTCATTTCTGATTCTATTAAGCCATTCTTTTTTAGTGCTTTAATGTACTCACCAACCAAACTGTGTAATGGTTTTTTCTTATCAATGCTGATTTCTAATTCTTGGCACTTAACCCTGAAATACTTAACCAGAAAAGTATGTAGCCTATCAAGAGCATTTTCAGGTTCATTTCTATCTATGGACTCACGAAGAGACTTTGCTAATTTCTCAAAAATTTTTTCACTTGATATTGCTTGGATGGCTTCCAACTCTGGAACAGGAGCGCTTTCCTTAAGACGAAGTGCGATTTTCACACATTCTTCTGGAGGTGTATCTGAATCATTGGGGCTTTTTAACTCACTCCAGTTATCAAATATATCAATGAGTAATTTGCCAACAATGTAATTGCCTTCCTTTTCCCAGAATGCCCTCATACGATTTGCTTTTGAGCCAGTAGCTTTATCATATTTTTGGTCGTATAGTTCAATTCCTACACTATCAAGAAAAAATTCATCAATAGTGCGATTAGAGAAATCTAATACGTAACCGCTATCCATCCCAAAAGCTCTTTCCAGCTTTCTTTTTTCCATTGCGGTTAAATTTGACACTACAACTATCTCATTTTACACATAACAGCCTCAACACGCTCTCTGAGGGTTGAGCGAAAAAATGATGTGTATTTCTTACTGCTCAATCCAAGTTGGATACAGTTCATCATTTTCTGATTATTGCAAGTTAAATATATTTCACTTTACGCTAAACACTTTCATTACTTCATCACCAAGATGATTGATTACTTTTACTGCAATTCTCCCGGATTTGGGTTTGTCAAAGGGACGCGAGGTGTCGCTGTTCAGCGTTTCCCAGGCTTCTTTATTTATTTCGGCTTTTAAAGTTGTTTTCAATGACTTGTACGGATTGTTGGCTCCGAGAAAATAAGCCTGCCGAACAAAGAAGCTTTCTTCGTTGTAATCTGAGTCGATAAACCAACAGGCGATGCCGTCAGCATTGTCGCTGCGAATTTCTCCGGTATTGGGATGAAATACATCGACGCCGTTAATCTTAACTTTGATTTTTCTGTCTTCAGTGTTGAGAATGTCAATATCCGGTTCGCCAAATATAACAAAAAGATTTCCTTTGCCGGTATTTTTCAAATCATCGGCCATGTGCAGATCGGCATTCATGCGAGCCTTAAGTACCGGGATTCGCCCGAGCTTGTTAAATTCTGATGAATGAGCGTCATAATTAAAGGCACAGGAAATAAGAACATCGAAATCAGCATCACCGGCTTCTCGAGCAGCTGCGACAAGATCAGGTCTGGAAACGGTGCCAAACTCGGGGCCAATTAATATTGCTGCACGTTTTTCAATACCAGACACTTCGTTTCCTTCAATATACTTGCCTTCGGCACAAATCAAGTCACCGGGCCATGGCGTCAATGAAGTAAAATTTATTTTGTCTTCCTTATGCGCTTGCTGCACTCCAGCCGTTTTAAGATTTTCTAAAATCATTTCCGGGAAGTCCTGCACTTTGCCATAACCCAGTTTTCCATCGGCAACACTGTCAATCAATTCATCGTTATCATCGACACCTAATACGCGATGCGGTAATAAACTTTCGACAGTGAACGGGCCGGCGACACGGACTTTCTTTTTGTCCTCATAGGGCTTATCGTAAAGAAATTCAACATCAGCCTTGGCTGCTGTAGAAGCGTCAATCTCCTTTTGCCGGGCAATACGTAATTGCCACCATTCGGCGTGTAATTTTTTTGCATCATTTGACCAATCGTCATTTGATTCTCGAGGAATTTCCCATTCTTCCCAATTCTGCTTGAGTGTTTTGTTGATCTTATTTCGCAGCGGTTCAAGTGTCTCCTGAAATTTATCCCAGATCACATCTATCTCTGTATTGTTGGCAATCGATTTTAGCGTTATGTGTGGAACACGATTATAGACGAAACCATGTCGAATATTCCCATGCACCGGTTGTGAACTTGGTGTCGAACGATTGACTTCAGCTTCTTTAATCTGACCTGAACGAGAATCTGCCAGCAAGTAAAACGGATACCGTGCGCCCATAATCCTAGCTCTGGCAAGTGCCAATGCCACACGCGAGGTATCAATCGTTATCCAACGACGTCCCCATTGCTCGGCAACGGTGCTGGTTGTGCCTGAACCGCATGTCGGATCGAGAACCAAATCACCTGGATCAGTTGCAAGTAATATACATCGTTCTAAGATTTTTGTTGTGGTCTGAACAACATAGATATTTCCAGCTGATCCCGCAATATCTCCCCATATGTTAGTTAATTCTGTAACTGGAAAATCATTAAAGTAACGTTTGTATCTTAAATTGTTACCTATAAGGTTAATACGTCCAGCATATGATAATCTATTTAAATTCTCTACTGATGTTGACCAATGATACCCAACTCTAGGGCAATATTCTCTACTATGAAATTTAAAATTTTGATTTGTTTGAGTTCCTCCTCCAGACTGAAGATCTGCATGTGTAAAATTACTACTTTCTATATCAGTTTTATCATAAATACTTTTATTCTTTTTTTGAAACAACCTTCGGAATTTTGTGTTTTCCAAAGATTTCGCATACCAAATAATATGATCTGAAACGTTTGCAATTTGATTTGACGGAGTTGAACCAGATTTTTTTACAGTAATTGAACTTATAAAATTTTCATTCCCAAACACTTCATCCATCAATACTCGAATTCGGTGGACATTTTCATCACCAATTTGAACTATTATAGAACCTGATTTTGTTAGTAAATCACGAGCTACTATTAGCCGATCTCGTAGATAATTAAGATATGTATGAATCCCATCCCGCCACGTATCGCGAAATGCTTTCACCTGTTCCGGCTCGCGCGTGATGTTATCAGTTTTGCCATCTTTTACATCTCTACTTGTTGTCGACCACTGGAAATTAGAGTTAAACTTAATACCGTAAGGCGGGTCGAAATAGATACATTGGACTTTTCCGCGTAAACCCTCACGTTCAGCAAGACTGGCCATCACTTGCAGACTGTCTCCAAGAATCATGCGGTTGGACCAGTTAGCGTCGTGCTGATAAAAATCTGTTGATTGCGCATCTTTGGGCAAACCGTTAAAATCTGAAAAAAGGTCTAACTGTGGTTCAGCAGCTTTTTCCTGCTCTTTGGTTTGCCTCAGTAAATCATCGATTAATACTTTTGGGTGAACCTTTTCCTGAATATAAAGTGGCGGTGCATTCACCACCAGGTCTGACCAGTCCTGTTCATCCTTGCCACGCCAAACGAGTTGAGGATCGAGATCACGGTTGCGACGTTCGTAAGCTACTTGAACGGAATCCTGCTCATCCTTTCGCATAACCGATTGAAATTCAGCCGTCGGAATATTCTTACGCGTTTCTTCGTCGTGAGTCAGCGTCGCTACAGATTTTTTTGTTTTTGCTTTCTTCTTTGCCATTATTCGTTTCCCAATTTTTTTATCGATTTATTGCCAATCAAAACCTGCATCTGATTGATTGAAATTCCATTGAGTTGTTTCAGACGTTTTTCCGCTGGAATTCCCTGTTTTATAAGTTCAGAATTGTAACTTTCCAGATTTGAAAGAACGACAAGCTGTTCCAGGGTAGCGAAATCTCTAATATTCCCTTTGAGTCCTGAATTTTCATTTCGCCAGTCCTGAGCGGTTTTTCCAAAAAGGGCAATGTTCAACAGGTCGGCTTCATCAGAATAAATAAATTTATTATTATGCCTGGAAATATCTTTCGGTATCAAATGAGCCTTAACCGCATCGGTATGAATCACATAATTGACCTTCGCAATGGTTCGGGAAACATTCCATTCCAGACTTTTTTGATCTATTTCATTCTGTTTTAATCGTTGAAATTCCTTGAGAATGTAGAGTTTGAATTCCGCACTTATCCACGAGGCAAATTCAAAAGCAATATCCTGATGAGCAAAAGTGCCGCCATACCTACCGGATTTTGAGGTGATGCCAATAGCACCCGTTATATCAATCCATTTTTTCGGAGACAAAACAAAGTGGTTGCTCCCCGCATCCGTTCTAAACTGGTCGAATTCGACCAGTTTAAAAACTGGGTTATTCAATTTTTCCCATAAACCAAGGAATTCTATGGTACTTCGACTACGAAGCCAGTTTTTCACTACATCGGCAGGCGCTTCGCTGTTTTTGTATTTGGCAATATCCGTTAGGGATATGTAGTCCCTGTACTCGATGGAATAAATCGAAATCTCTGTACCCTGAACAGATATTTTACTTTGTTTTTTTGCCATTATATTTTCTCTATAGAGCCAATGTTGAGAATTTCGTATTTCATGCGTTGTCCTCCATCGCGGGGCTGTTTGTAGTCGCTGAGTCGATCATATCATTGAATTCACTTTCAACTTTTTTACCAAACATCGTTTCCATCAAGTAGACGTCGGTGAACTCTGCAAAGGCCCAACGGCCATATTGTTTGAGGTTGTTTACTCCGGGGACCCAATAGGTATCCATCGTGCTTTTTTTCTCTTTTGCATCCTCTCTTCGATAGCCCTTTATCTCCACTATCAGTTGCAGTGGATCATCCTTACCGTCATTGACTAGAACTATAAAATCAGGCCGGTATTTTCGAATAATTGAACCGTAACGATAGGGAACATCAAAACCCAGCCCATGGTTTTTGACATAAGCATTAACACGTGGATGAGATTCAGCGACGCGGCAAAATTCGGCTTCCCAATCACTGTCGAGTACAACCCGGTTAATATGACATTTTCGTGAATCGGTTTCCCATAACGATTGCTTTGATGTATTAAAATTTACATAGTTTGTAGAACCTTGGGGATTATATGGATCGAGCAATGCCTTAATCGGTTGTTTACTCTCAAGCGATCGAGTGATAGCAGCTGTTATACGTTCACATGCCATATCTGCCAAAACTTGATATACTAATTGTGCCGAATAAGTGCTTCCTTTACAGATGAGATAATTATCGAGCCATTGCTTAGTGATTCGTTTTAGTTGACCAAACAAATGAAGTTTTGGATCTTCATTCTGGTCACGCCACTTGGTATAGATTAAATGTTTGGTCAAGTGAAACAGTACAGTTGATTGCCGTGTGTCATCCAGGTGTTTCAAGTTGAGATCAGTTGCCTCTCCAATGATACCGGAATTTTGCGTAATCGATGGGCCGACCAAATCAGGTGTCAGTACCAATTTGGAATCATCAATAAATTTAGCTGTTAGTCTTTCCTCCGGTAATTCGACACGATAGCCTTCCACACGTGGGAATCGAATTTCCAAATGATCACGTTCAGGACGTATGGCTTTGACATTAACCGTTGGACGAGGTTGTGGAGGTTTAACAACAACCGGCTTAGCAGTGAAATCAAACGGTATTCCCAATACATCAGCATATTCGACATTAAACAGCCCTTCTTCGTTCAGGTCATAAGACTGACGGCGAAGCGCTCTTCCAATAACCTGTTCGCAAAGAAGTTGTGTTCCGAACGCGCGAACACCTAAAACGTGTGTGACCGTATTGGCATCCCAACCTTCACTCAACATGGAAACGGATACGACACAACGAATTGATTCTCCAAGTCGATCTTTCTTGCCAACAGTGTTCATAGCTTCACGCAGTAAATCCTGATCAGAAATATTCTCGGCCTGACGATGATCACCTGTTCGTTCTATTGTTTCACGGCGAAACCGATCAATCTCATTGGCAGCCATTTTTCGAAAGTTTTTATCTAATGCATCACCGGATTCGAGCTGCTCGCTATCAATAAGCAAGGTACGCGGAAGAGCAATCGGGTTGCCATGTTCATCAAAATTCCTGAATAATTCCAAACGACCATTTTCAAGTTTCA
Organism: Opitutales bacterium; assembly: GCA_021772565.1. Classification (GTDB taxonomy): domain Bacteria; phylum Verrucomicrobiota; class Verrucomicrobiia; order Opitutales; family JAJFLR01; genus JAJFLR01. The sequence goes on from JAJFLR010000019.1 coordinate 6,267, forward strand.
TAGAGCCGTCTTCATTTTCATGAAAGAAGCCAGAGATATAATCGTATACCAACTTGGAAGTAGACGTATTATTACAAACAACTATGAAACACGGAGGAATGTGAATCCCCTCTTTTTCCCACATTTCATAAGTTTTTTTATAGTGTCCATATAAAGCTTCCAACGCGGTTTGTAATTCTACAGGAATACTGAGTGGATCGAGTGTCTTTGATTTTCCCCTACCTTTCTTAGGCATTTTTTTGCCAATATGATCCCAAAGATTACGAAACATCGGCATTTCCTGACCCGGTATATTGTCAGCGACTGGAACACGCGGTAGTTTTACAATGCCGGATTCTATGGCATCCATAAGCGAAAAGTCACTCATCGTCCAAGGGAAAAGTGTTCCTTCGGCATAACCTGAGCCACGCAGAAAAAATGGCGTGGCGGATAAATCAATAACGCTG
>JAJFLR010000020.1 GCA_021772565.1 Opitutales bacterium
TTATGAACAAATCCTAACGAAAAGTACAGGTAAAAAAATTGTAAAAAACATTCATATGCCCCATGTTGTTCACTAACAATACCTTGTGTATTGGATTAAATCAGTAAAATTGTATAAAAAAACTTAGGAAAACGTGTTGAACCACGAAATGCACTAAACACACGAAAATAATTCAAAGTAAATCAAGTATCAATTTTCGTGAATTAAATGCATTTCGTAGTTCAAATAAGTTAATCTTAATTAATCGCTGTTATATCTGAAAACCCCTATGCTATAATTATTTTAGCTTTTCTGATCCTCAATAAAAATTGGATGTTTTGCATCGCCGGCGATTTGCACTGTCTGTGTTGGAAAGGCAAATTCGATTTCTTCAGCATTAAACTTCCGGATGAGTTCCAGATTAAACCATTCTGAAAATTCAACGTAGTCCCAATAGGCCGGTGGATGGAACCAGTAGATGATTACCATATTGAGTGAATCAGCTTTGAGATCACTAAAAAAAGCACGCGGAGGAAAATTTTCATTCATTCCTTTGTGATCTTTCAGTATTTCGTGGATGATGGCTAATGCTCGCTCAATTTTTTCAGGAGGAGTGCTGTAGACAAGTCCGACATTTAAAACCCTTTTAATAAATTTTCTTTTGCTGATATTTCTGATTGTTTTTGTAGCCAACGCACCGTTTGGTATAGTGACCTGATGCCCATCGAGTGTATCTATTCTTGTAGAGCGCAATCCAACTTCTTTTACCAAGCCATCATGCCCATCAACAACTATTCGTTCATCTAATTCAAATGGCTTATCCATTAAAATCATTAGTGATCCGAAAAAGTGACGGATTGATTCCTGCGAAGCTAACGCTATAGCCAATCCCCCGATTCCCAAGCTGGCGATGATCGAAGTTATCGGCTTGTCACTTAAAAAATGAGCGACTTGAACTAAAATTAGAACTAATAGTGTGACACATAAGCTAGTTCGAACAACCGGTAAGAGCATGTCATCCATTTTGGTTTGAGTAGCCAGTGCCTTCTTTTCCAAAATTGCATACGGTACTTCAATGAGGCAATAAAGAGCATAGCCAATCGCCAATGTAAAAAGTATCGAACTTACAGTTTCAGTAAGTTCAGCAATTTGGGGAGGTGTCTTTAGCAATTTAATTCCTATTACCAAGCCAATAGTCAGTAATAGAAATTTGATGAATTTAGAAATTGCTTTTAAGGTCGTGGCTACCAGTGTCTGTTTATTCTCCTCAAATTTAGTAACACTCGTTTTTAAAATTGTTCGAATAATTTTACTGGCAATAAATGAAATTAAAATAATAACAAAAATGGCTAGAAATCGCCAGAGTTCATTATTATGAAAAATGATTTTGTTAAATGTATTATTTATGTCCATGACTACTGAATTTATTAAATTATTTGATCTAATATATGATGCGAATAATTAATAAATGTCACTCAAAATTCAATCAATATTCTTGCTACCTATTTGCTTCAGATACGAATATGTAATTTTAGTTGAAATTAATTTGAATGTTCACTATCTAATATTTAATTCAGTTTGAAGTTTCAATTGACTCTAATTCTTTTTTTAACGTAAAATTTAACCAATATACCTACCTACTATGAACCAGCCTACAGATACTTCCATCGCGACTCCTGTACTTTCTGCTGAAATCTTTATTATCCCATTGGAGGCTGAAAAATGGATTGTTTATGCGCCGCTAAGAATGGCAGCATTTATTACAAATGCTGCAACCGTTAATTTTTTGGCCGATCTTCAGCAAGGTATTTATAGCCCTGATATCGACAAAGATGGTTCACTCGTTGAGTTCCTTCGTCGTCTTGAAATACTTGATGCGGGCTCTGAAGATAAACCGATAACAATTTTTGGTGGCGATCCTGAACCGACCGATGTCACGTTGTTTCTGACAACTGCTTGCAATCTGCGTTGTACTTATTGCTATGCATCAGCAGGTGATACTCCAGTTCGTACAATGCCATTAAATGTGGCAAAACGTGGCCTAGACTTTGTTATTTCAAATGCTGTTCGTAAAAGGTGTTCCGCAATCGAAATTGCCTATCATGGCGGTGGTGAGCCTACTGTTAATTGGAAAACGCTCACTGCATCTTATGATTATGCTTGTGCAAAATCCAAACCCAAAGACATCAAAGTAATTGCATCAACTGCTACTAACGGTGTACTTACTGATACACAGATTGATTGGATTGTAGCGAATCTTAAAGGTGTCAGCCTCTCCATTGATGGATCACCACATGTTCAGGATCGCAACCGCCCACTTGCGTCAGGTAAAGGTTCGAGTGAACGAGTTATTCATACATTAAAACGTTTTGACGAGGCTGGTTTCTCCTACGGATTGCGTGTTACTGCTACTAAGGATCAGATAAGTGAACTTGAAGAATCAGTTGACTATCTATGTGCGAATTTCTCAGCGGTACGGATTCAGGTTGAACCTGCTTATCAGATGGGTCGTTGGAAAAACGCACCATCGGCTGAAACCGATGAATTCATTACTGCCTATCGTAAAGCTCAAAATAGAGCTGCTCAATACGACAAGGAAATTTACTATTCAGCTGCACGAGTTGGGATGTTGACCAATCATTTTTGTGGTATAACTCAAGATTCCTTTGCTCTTTCACCTGACGGTAATGTTTCAGCCTGTTACGAAGTTTTTTCTGAAGATAACGATTGGGCAAAAGTTTTTTTCTATGGTAAAAACGATCAAGGGTCCGATGGTTATACTTTTGATATTAATAAACTCGAGCATCTACGACATCAGGCTGTACAACATCGTGACTACTGCAAAGGGTGTTACGCAAAATGGACTTGTGCCGGAGACTGTTATCACAAGTCACTAACTGTAAACGGCAAATCAGAATTTCAAGGTTCTGATCGCTGTCACATTACTCGAGAATTTACCAAGGATCAAATTCTAGCCAAGATAGTTGCTAGCGGCGGAATTTTCTGGCACGAACAACAACCAGTCCAATCACCAACTGCATCAGGTAAGGAAATCCTAGTATGAAAATCAAAGTTCCAAAATTTCAACTTGCCCGAGTTTATTCTGACGATTCAGTCAAAGAAGCTGAGTTGTATCCGTTTAACTCTTTACCTTTTACCAATTTCAAAACCAATAGAAGAAATTTTCTTAAAAGTGGCATCGCAATAGGAACTGTTCTTCCACTTTTAGGATTGGCTAAAAACACTAACGCATCTAAATCAAGCTCGACTCAAAATGCTTCGACTAACTCAAAACCAGATACTAATTTGGATAGTCTCTTTGCACATTATAATTCGGTGTCTTCCGTAAAATTCAGTCCTGATGGAAAGTATCTGGCATCAGGAAGTTATACTGAAGAAACGATAAAGATTTGGAGCATACCTGAAGGAAAATTAATAAAAACAAAGAATGTTTATTGGAAAACATATTCAGTCAACACTATTGCATTCAGCCCTGGTGGAAAGATACTAGCGTCTGGAAGTCATGATGATGCGATAAAGCTTTGGAGCATACCTGAAGGAATATTATTAAAGAACATTGCAGTGGAAACACCTGTCAACACTGTCGCTTTCAGTCCTGATGGAAAAATTCTAGCATCGGCCTGTAAAGACAACACGGTAAAGCTTTGGAGCATACCTGAAGGAATATTAATAAAGAGCATTAGTGGGCATTACAATGATGTCAACACTGTTGCATTCAGTCCTGATGGAAAAATTCTAGTATCAGGAAGTGGGGGAAATGGAGGTGATAGCGAAACAATAAAGCTTTGGAGCATACCTGAAGGAAAATTAAAGAGAACAATTAACGGACACACTGATTGTGTAAACACTGTTACATTCAGTCCTAATGGAAAGATTCTAGCATCAGGGAGTTGTTCGGACAGGATAAAGATTTGGAGCATGCCTGAAGGAACATTAATGAAGAAAATTGACGGGCATACCGATGATGTCAACACTATTGCATTCAGTCCTGATGGAACGATACTAGCGTCAGGAAGTTCTGATGATACGATTAAACTTTGGAGTATTCCGGAAGGAAAATTAATAAAGACAATTAACGAGCATACCGATGATATCTACACTGTTGCATTCAGTCCTGATGGAAAGGTTCTAGCATCGGGAAGTGGAGATAACACAATAAAGCTTTGGAATGTTTCTGATGGGAGGCTAAAAGCCCGCCTATATGATCTCGAAGCAAGCCAAATAGATTTATCAAAGGAACCGAGTTCCGTAAAGGGAAGTAGTTATACTTTCAAAAGCGAAACCGGCCAACTAGTCACTTATACATTACCATGTGGCGCTCCAATACCAACGGGTGCAACTTGTACCTGTAATTGTGTCCCGGGAAGTTATACTGGATCCAGTGGCAGAACAAGTGGCGAAACCTACTGTTCATGTAACAAAGTTTGCTCATGTGTGCCGGTTTATTATTAAATGGTAAAGATAAAATTTGTAAGATTGAACCATAAAGAGATTATAGCTTAACTTGCCAAACTGCCACTTTCTTCATCGAACAATAAGGACGATAAATCTGATATACTTCATATAAATACAATTAATGAGCACTCTGATATTGTAAACACGGTTGCATTCAGTCCTGATGGAAAAATTCTAGCTTCGGGGAGTGAGGACAAAACGATTAAGCTTTGGAGTCTCTCAGATTGGATGCTTATAACCGGCTTAATTGATCATGAAGCTAGCCAAATAGATCTAACAAATGAACCGAGTTCTGTAAAAGGTAAAAGGCAGTAGCTACACTTTCAAAAGTGAAACCGGCCAACTTGTCACTTATACATTACCATGTGGCTCTCCAATACCAACGGGTGCAACCTGTACCTGTAATTGTGTACCGGGAAGTTATACTGGATCAAATGGCAGAACTGGTGGTGAAGCCCTATTGTTCATGTAACCAAGTTTGTTCATGTGTACCTGTTTACTATTAAATGCTAAAGAAAATTTTAGATGAAGTATTTTTTTTGTTAATAGAATTACTCAAGAATAAAGAAATAATAGTACATATATTTTTGAAATTATTTCGTCTCTTCTCCGTCTAATAATTAAATTGTCTAATTAAACTAAATACCTAAATTAAATTACATGAAAGTATCAGATTTATTTGTAAGAGCATTGGAGAACGAAGGGGTTGAATATATATTTGGTATCCCAGGTGAGGAAAATCTTGATTTTTTAAACTCACTAAAAGATTCGAAAATCAAACTAATATTAACCAGACATGAGCAGGCTGCCGGATTTATGGCTGCAACTTATGGTCGTTTAACAGGAAAGATGGGAGTCTGTTTGTCGACACTTGGGCCGGGTGCAACAAATTTTGTTACATCTGCTGCTTATGCTCAATTAGGTGCGATGCCATTGCTTATGATCAGTGGTCAGAAGCCCATTAAAAAGAGCAAGCAGGGGCGGTTTCAGATTGTAGACGTGGTTGATTTGATGCGACCGTTAACCAAATTATCTCGTCAAATTGTAAATGGAAATAATATTCCGAGTTTAGTCAGAGAAGCATTTCGATTTGGTGAGGAAGAGCGACCTGGGGCAATTTATTTGGAACTGCCGGAGGATATTGCAAGAGAGGATGTCGATTCGCCTTTGTTTACACCGAGTTTAGCTAGAAGACCTCATGCGAGTGAAAAGGCAATACATAGTGCGACTAAAAGAATTCAGGAGGCTAAGTTACCATTATTGCTAATAGGTGCCGGAGCAAATCGAAAACGGATTACAGTGGCCTTGGAAGAGTTTGTCGATAAGACGGGGATCTATTTTTTCAATACTCAAATGGGAATGGGTGTAGTCGATGAGAGACACGAAAATTTTTTGGGAACGGCAGCATTGTCAGATAACGATTATTTGCACTGTGCGGTTAATCGTGCAGATTTAATTATCAATGTAGGTCATGATGTCGTTGAAAAGCCGCCTTTTTTTATGGAGGAGGGCAGTAAAGAAGTCATTCACATCAACTTCAACTCTGCCCAAGTTGATGCCGTTTATTTTCCGCAAATTGAAGTGATCGGTGATATCGCTAATTCCATCAGACTCATTACTGAAAGGTTGGATCCAAATCCTGATTGGGCCAATGATTATTATAAAAGGGTAAAAGTAAATGTCGATGAACATATAGATTCAAAAAATGATGATCCACGATTTCCCATTATTCCACAACGGTTAGTTGCCGATGTGCGTCGTGCAATGCCATCGGATGGGATTGTTACTTTAGATAACGGAATTTACAAAGTTTGGTTCGCTAGAAATTATAAAGCACATAAGCCAAATACATTATTGCTCGACAATGCTTTGGCTACTATGGGGGCAGGGTTGCCTTCCGGAATTGCCGCTAAATTTTTTAATCCTGATAAAAAAGTTCTTACAGTCTGTGGTGATGGTGGGTTCATGATGAACTCGCAGGAAATTGAAACGGCCGTTCGTCTCAATATTAATTTAGTCGTCGTTATTTTGCGTGACAATGCTTACGGCATGATTAAATGGAAACAGGCTGGTATGGGCTTTGAAAATTTTGGTTTGGATTACGGAAATCCTGATTTCGTTAAGTATGCCGAATCTTATGGAGCGAAAGGTGTCAGAGTTCTTAAAACTGAAGATTTACAAAAAACTTTAGAAGATGCCTTAAATTCAAAAGGAGTGACCATTGTTGAGGTTCCTGTTGATTACAGTGAAAACGAAAAAGTTTTGATTGATGAATTGAAAGAGAAAACCTGTTTAATTTAAAATGTTATGAGTAAAGAGCTAACCGTTTATCAGGCTTTTGATCGAGCTGAAATTAAAACATTGCCAATGATTGGCAAAGAGGCTGTCGATCCCCTTTTTCAAAATGCACAAATTGCTTTAAAGAATCCTTTAAAACCGTATAAGCGGATTGAAATTTTAGAGAAGGTTATTGAGATAGCAAAAGGCCGTGTACCTGAGCTTGCAATAACAGTAGCCAGAGAAGGAGGAAAACCATTAGTCGATGCAACAGTTGAAATTGAACGCGGAATCCAAGGCATTCAGTGTGCCATAGAAACTTTAAAAACTGAATGCGGCACAGAAGTTCCGATGGGACTAACACCCAGTTCTGAAGGGCGTTTGGCATTTACTACACATGAGCCAATAGGAATCGTAGTTGCAGTCAGTGCTTTCAATCATCCCTTTAATTTAATTGTACATCAGGTAATTCCTGCAGTTGCAGTTGGTTGTCCGGTAATTGTCAAACCTGCACAGTTAACTCCAATTTCCTGTTACAATCTGGTAGAAATGCTTTATGAAGCGGGGTTGCCCAAGGAATGGTGTCAGATTGCACTGATTGATAGAGAAGGTGCTGAATTGTTGGTGACAGATTCGCGGGTCAACTTTTTTTCATTTATTGGATCTGCCAAAGTCGGTTGGTATTTAAAAAGTAAACTAGCACCAGGAGCACGTTGCTCATTAGAACATGGTGGAGTTGCTCCGGTAATCGTCGATTCGAATGTTGATATCGATTCAATAATTGCACCATTAGCAAAAGGCGCATTTTATCATTCAGGGCAGGTTTGTGTATCAGTACAAAGAATATTTGTGCACAAAAATATTTTGGAAGATTTTAGTCAGAAAATTTCTGCAGCTGCTTCTGTGTTAAAAGTAGGGGATCCAACATTAAAAGAGACTGCAGCGGGTCCATTAATTCTACCGCGAGAGGCTGATCGAGTCGAACAATGGGTCTATGAAGCTAAAGAAGCGGGTGGAAAAATTTTAATCGGTGGCGAACGAGTATCAAATACCTGCTATCAACCAACTGTTATTCTCAATCCGTCAAAAGAATCCAAAGTTTCAACTAGTGAAATTTTTGGACCTGTCGTTTGTCTTTACGGTTATGATAAATTAGATGAGGCGATCGCCACATCTAATAGTTTGCCTGTTGCATTTCAGGCATCAATATTCAGCAAAGATATCGACATCGCTCTAAAAGCAGCAAAAAGTTTGGATGCATCAGCGGTAATGATCAATGACCATACAGCATTTCGTGTCGATTGGATGCCATTTGCCGGAAGACGATCTTCCGGGTTGGGCACTGGTGGAATTCCACATACCATGCGAGATATGACGCAGGAAAAAATGATAGTATTTAAATCTTCCGGGTTATCATAATTAAATTTACCTCTCTTTTTTATTGCTTCAATTTGGTGTAAGCAAGAAAATCTGATCTTATGAATTGTCAGAAATATTGGATTTGCTTTTTTGTAATCATAACTTTTTTTACTAATTTTTTTTCAGCTTATGCTGAAAATTTACATGAGAAGAAAACTCGACCAAAAGATCAAATAAGACCGCGGATTCTTGGTGGAAAGGAAGCAACACCGGGCGCGTGGCCATGGATGGTTGCTATTGTTTTAAGAAGTGAATCAAATTTAGCTGATGGCCAATTTTGTGGTGGAACACTCATTCACCCATATTGGGTTGTTACGGCAGCACATTGTTTTGATGAAGAGACTGCTGCAACAGTGGATGTAGTTTTAGGCGTGCATGATCTTTTAAATCCCGGAGCTAATATTACACGTATTAAAGTAGCAGAAATTATCAATCACCCATTTTACAATTCTGATATTACAACTCAATTTGATGGAGATATTACGTTACTTCGTCTGGAATCTCCAGTTAATAATATTGAGCCAATGAAGATTATATCTGATGAATCATTGGATGATCCTGGTGTTAATGCACGAGTAATAGGGTGGGGGTTAACAACAGATGGCGGGAGTTCATCTCCTGAATTATTGGAGGTTGAGTTGCCGATTGCTACATTAGCAGCTGCTAACGCTACAGATAATTTCGGGCAAACGCTTACTGAAGACTTACTGCCCGCCGGTTTTGCAGCAGGTAATGGCAAAGATTCTTGTCAGGGTGACAGTGGTGGCCCATTAATTGTCAGAAATAAAAATAACGATGGTTGGGAGTTAGCAGGTGTTGTCAGTTTTGGTCCACCTGCAGGTTGTGGGACATCATATGGAATATATTCGCGAATTACATTTTGGCAAGAATGGTTGGATACTACTATGCATCCTAGATATGCCGAATGGGCTACGCGAAAAATTAGTCCTAATCTGAGTCGTTCCTTAAATGGTGATAGTGATAATGACGGTATTAGTAATTTTCAGGAGTTTGCTTTTGAAAGTGATCCGATGATTTTTAACAATATCAATATTCCTAAATTAAATAGAAGAACTTCAGGTAATAAAACTTATCCAGACATTACTTTTTTCAATCCGACTAATACAGATTTGAAATTTGATGTTGAGCAGAGTACCAATTTAACTAATTGGTCAAAAATTACATCTGCTGCTGTAGAGACTATGACTGTAACCCCCGATACTTCCAATGATAGCAGAGGAGGACAAAACCTTACGTTCATATCCGAGCACTCTTTAGATGATAATAATTCTGCATTTTTGAGAGTTAATTTAGTTACTGAGTCACCATCAGCCTTTATAGGATTTAACAGTGGAAATGAGTTAGTTTACAAGGGCAACATCGATAGTTCGTTTCCGGCTGATCCTGGTCGAACAGGAACATATTATATGAAAGAAATATTTTTGGATAAACTGCCCACTGATACGGATGCTGTTATTCAATCAATTTCTGATAGCTTTACTCCTTACTTGGCTATTATAAATCTTCAGAACAATTCTGTAATGCATCAACAAAATGGCAGTGGCAATACTGCAACACTCACATTTAGACCACAAGCGAGTATGCGATACAAATTACGTATATCCAGTGTTGAGCAATCTCGTGCAGGTCCGGTTAGTTTGAATTATCCTCCGAGAAATTAGTTTTATTAACATGGATAGACAGGATAGTCAGGATAAAATATAATTTATAAATCCTGTTTATCCTGTCTATCCATGTTAATATTTTACTTCCCCGACAAAGTAATTTCCCCGGCCCAGTATTTACTTTTTGGTGGCACTGCTAAGTATTCATGAATTTGTACAAGATAAAATTTTGCCGGGCCATCACCATCCTCTCTAAATTCATCAACTTCATTTAATAGCTTTTCTGCCTCTAGAAATTCTTTCTTAGAAAAAAGCTCAAGCGCTTCTTCAAACGTCTTTATCCATTTTAGATTTGTTGAATCGTTTTTTGATATTGTAAGAATTTCGTAGACAGAAACGGCATCTGCTTTTCCAACGACTTCAAATTTCCCGACATATCTTGTAGGAATATCTTCTCCAAGTGCATTGTTGGTATTTTTAGCAACAAGAATATTTGTCCCTAAATATTTGTTAAGTCCCTCAAGGCGTGACGCCAAATTCACATCATCACCAATTACAGTATAATCAAAACGTTCTTTGGAGCCGAGGTTACCGGCAAGTGCTTTACCACTGTTAATGCCAATCCTTGTATGAAGATAATGGCCGTAAAACTTCCGTTTTTTAGTTTCTTCAATAATTTTTTTTGCAGCAAGGACAGCGTTATTTTCTTGCTCTTTGTCACTCAGAGGTGCACCCCAAACTGCCATGACGGCATCACCGATAAATTTTATTACAGTGCCATTTTTGCTGAAAATATTATCGGTACAAATGCTGAAATAACTTTGCAGTAAAAATGAAATCTCTTCAGGATTAGAGCTTTCTGTAATTTGCGTAAATCCCTGTAAATCTGTAAACAGGATTGTTACGTTTTTCAGTTTTCCACCCAGCTTAACGTCGATTTCTGACTCGGCTATTTTGTTAACTACGTATGGGTTTACATAGGCTTCAAATGCTTTAACAATTTTTCTTTTTCTTCTTTTTTCTACATAATATTGACCACCTACTGCCCAAACAAATGCAATCGGTGTTTGGATTAAAGATGGAACAATCCAGCTGTAAAAAACGTTATAATGCCAAGCGATTAATATCGAGCCAATACTGAAAAATATACAGATTGCTATCGCTATAATAACTGAAATTCTAGGTTCAAATAAATGCAATATTAATGTTATAATTACACCAGCAAAGATAACGATAATAACCTCTATAATTGTTGGAAGTCCTACTAACCAGTCTTGATTTATTAGTGTGTTTAATACATTAGCATGAATTACCACACCATCAGTTAAATTAGAACCTTCCATAGAGTAAGGCGTTCTGAATGTATCTCGTCCTGACCCCGTAAATTTAGACTCATATTTAGCGCCAATTAAAACAATTTTATCTCTAAAGAAATCTTTTCTAAATCCATCTTCTTGCAAAACTTTATGAAAACTAATGGAGTCTGAACTATCAGGTGGGCCATGATAATTTATGTATAAATTATTTTTTAAACTAATTCTAGAATTTAAAAGTTCCGGGTCAATAATTTGGGCTGATAACCACATTGAATTTTGTAGCTCTCCCAATCCAAAGCTAATTTTTCTAACTGCAAGATCAGTATCAGTTTTAACATTAAGCAGGCCCCAACCTCTAGCAACTTTTCGAAATTTATAATAAGGTGCCTCAACAATTTCTTGTTTGAGTCCTTTATCTTTGAACACCTGAATACTTGCTCCAAGAATAACATTGCCGTTTTCTTTAATAGCATTAGCTAATTTTTCATCACTCTCATGATTTGAACTTTCTAATTCAAATACGATATCATAAATTATCAATTTTGCTCCTTCACTTGTTAACACATCAAGTAGCTGGGCATGGAGAGCACGATCCCAAATTTTATCATGAGGTTGATTCAGTGCACTATGAGATATCTCATCAAGATATACTATAACAATATCTTCAGGTGTATAGGATGAACGAAAATGATATAAATTATCATAACTACTTGTTCTAACACTGTCACCAATTGGAAATATTATTAGAATGAGACCTGCGAGAACAGTAGTTACCACACCCCCCATAATGCTGAGTGGACGCGATGAGATCTTTTGAATTTTTAGCATGATCTAACACTTACTTAATTGTACTAATGTAAATAGTTAATCAGGACTTCTGCAAGTATGTTTCTTACAGCGTAAATTATTATAGGGACTATTGGAATGTCGGAATTGTCATAACTTCAGTATTGATCTAGTGATGTCCACCAAACAGTCTATAACTAATAAAATTATTGTGTTGATTGTAGGGCCTCCGCTTGACGGAGTGCCTTTAATTGCTGAGTCTATGGTCAAGGCATCGAATAAATTCGAGCCCTACAAATATAATTAATAACCATGATATTAAGTTATATTATTTATGACGACCACCACTAGTATACGTTAGAAGTATTTGCCGGATAATTAAATCCTACAAATTGAAGAATGACTTAATTCAAATTCGTTCAGAATTAATTTTCGACTTTTACAGCGTTATCTTTTTGACTAGCAGCTAAGTCACTCGAAGTTGGTTTCACTGTCTTAGGAACACAGCAAGCTGCAACCAATGGTTTCTGTTTTGTTAGATCAATATTTTTTGCTTTATTTAATGCTGCACAACATCCGGCCATCGGTTTTGCACCAGGTTTTAAATTATTTTTTTGCAGTGCCAACCACTTTTGATAGAGGGGATCTTGCACTGTATTCTGATTAGGGCTGACTGTTGCTTTCTGGCTAGTATTGCTATTAATATTATCAGAAGATGTCTGATTACTCAAAATCAATTTTTTATTCTCAGCATGAGTTGAGTAATTTATAAAGATTATACCTACGACTAAAAACATTAAATAGAATTTTTTCATTTTACAAATATTAGATTATTAATTGTTCAGTAGTTAATTTACCGAAAATGGTATAGCAATCATTAAATTATCAAAAGTCATTTTCTTCAAAATATTCTGCTATTTCTTGCGCATTTTGTTCAATAAAATTACTATCATTTTTTGTGAAATTTTTTAGTTTAGCTTGAATTGAACTGAAGTTGAAGGTTCCCCAAACTTTGTTTTTTATTATGATAGGTGTCCCAATATAGCTTTCCAAAAAAAGTTTTCGGTAAGCTGGGTGAAGTTTCATCTTAGAGTTTGAACTAATTTTATTATATGAAAGCGTTGCTTTTCTTTCAACTACATCTCGACAGAATGTATTTTCTAATTGAAAGATATCATCAACTTTAAAAAACGGCATTTCAGTTTTTGCGGCAATTATAAGATAATCAGAACCTGTAACTTTGCTGACAATACCTGCTTCCAGCTTAAAAAATTTACTACCTAGTTCTAATTTATTTTGGAGGAATTTTTCTATCTGCATATTGATGTTTAGTTGTCTTTATGCAGTATCAAAGTTTTAGAATATATATCAAGAGATAATTTTAATCTTTTGCAGGTGGTATTATTGCGAGTGGGCAATTTGTCTCATGTAAAACACGTTCGCTCGTGTGACCTCTAAAGGCATCCAAAAACCCATGTTTTCCTCTTGTAGTCATCACAATAAGATCAGCAGAAATATCATTTGCGGTTTTAATAATCTCAGTTGCCGGATCACCTTCACTGCTAATATATTCCCAGTTCCAACCTTCTTTTTCTAATGTCGATACTACAGGTGAATCGGATGGTTTACCGCAGTGATATATATAAAAAGTTATGTTTTTGACACCAAGAATATTTGTGATATTTATAGCTGTATCGACCGCTTTTTGAGGTCTTGGGCTCAAATCAATAGGTATCAATATTTTTTTGAGGCTGAGTGAAGCATTATCAGCAGATACAAATCCCTTGATTCCAACTGGGACAAATAGTGTGAGTTCACCTGAGGCTTTTGCAATAGGTTTGGCAACTTGTTTTCCCAACCAGTGATGTCCACGTTTTCCACGATGTGTAGACATAACTACCAGGTCAGCAGATTCTTTTAGAAAATAATCCCGGCATGCTTCAACTGGATCATCTTTTTTAACCAACATTTTTTTGATGTTAAACCGGTCATCATCATCATCGTCATCAGCTAGTTGTTCATCATCAAGATTAATATTCCATTTATCAAGTACATCACTAACGCTTGGGAAGTCAGACCATTCAACATCACCGCCTTTGCTCACTACGTGAAATAGAGTTAAATTAGCTCTAGCCATGACAGTTAACTTTAAAGCGTGAATAAAAGCTTTATAGCTGGCTTGAGTGAAATTTGTTGGAAGAAATACTTTGTTAATTTTGGCAGTCATAATTTCGCTAGATTGATATATTCAGTATTAATACCATAACTGTTTATTTCCGGTACCACTGTCATATTACTTTGTCCGGTTCCAAATGGTTGGACAGAAATCAGCACTGCTTTGTTTACCCCAGCTCAAATATAATTGACTACTTTCTACAACATTACTGTCGATTCCGAAGGGTGATATATCAAAAGAAATTGATCCACCATTTGTATTATCGTCGAGTGTTAAACCGGCATCAAATACTAAATTAATAAAATCACCGGGAGGTTTATTGTTATCAAATACAGTGCCGGAAATTAAGGATTTTGGAATTGTAGTGTTGATTACACCACTATCTGTCGGTATCGAAATATTGCCGGATGAATTAGTATTTGGATTAATCCATGTAGCAGCTGCAGTCGGGTTTTGGATTGTGAGAATATTTCTATTTAATCCTGGTGCTAATGGGCCTGAAAGAGTTCCAGTTAAATTAAATGTAATAATACTTCCACTAATTATGAAATTGGTTAGGATGAGACTGCCATTAAGTGCAATGGGTGATAGGCTGATGGATATTAATAGAATTAAATTGTTAATTTTATTCATAATTTGACACTTAAACAGTTAGATTAAAAATCTAAATTGAAATATGCATAATAACATTATTAAAGCAAATAATTTATAATGTTAGTCCTGTTAATTCAGTCATAATTGAATGACGAATTTGTGTTAATATAAATGCTAGACTCAGAATATTATATGGTTTCTACAAATTATAGCGATTGCCATAATTGTATTCGTTTAAACCAAAAAATAATCATGGATCGCCGCGTACAGCCGTCGTAGCCATAGGCTACTATGGCTACGACGGCTGTACGCGGCTCACGTTGTTTCTCGCGATGACAAGGTTGTACGATTGTCATGTTTTCTGTTATGGTTTCACTTGTCACTTTATTCGGATCTCGCTTCACTCGTTGAGGTGTCATCCTTCGGATTCGGTAGTGATCATGTCGTCCCGATAGATCGAGACTCGGTTGCGAGACCTGCTGAGGCAGGTTGCGGCAATCTATCTGACTTACGTCAATTGATAGCATAAACTGATTTAATCCGGTACCGAGTTGAAAACGACATCTACCAATTTATTATAGCAGATGCTATAGTTTTTAATTGAGTAAAAAATGCTCGCTCTCTTGGTGGATCGATCAATTGCTTAAGAGGATTTAGCTGATAGTTTTGATCTGTTAAATTATTGATACCCAAAACTTATTTCCCAATGTTGTCCAACTGCGCGGAATCCGGCAAATAGGTTTAATTGAAAAATATCTATAACGATTATTCATTGGTCACTTTAACTCTGATGAATCGATTGCTGAAATTTTCTATTGGACTACTATCTCTTACCGTTACTGTTTCTGTGCCCGTACCATCCATATTATCAATTGCAGAAATTTCATTGAAGGTTCCGGATATCCAGCTAAAGCCATTATCAGTGGTTTCAAAGTTGTAAGTAATTCTCTTTTTAACTTTAAGCCGTTTGAATGATATTTCTAAAAAATCTTTGAATACTTGTGGCTCTGTCTCAATTGAAACTATATGGATTTGTGGTAGATCTAATTTATTTATTGATGATTTGTTTGGATCCAGACCGAGAGCATATTCCATGAGATTAACAATATTGTCTTCATCCGGATCCAGCAATGTATCGATTTGTTGATTGCTTAGTCCAAAAGATTGCTCCCAGACATCCGGCAGAATATCATTGTCGTTATCGATAAAATTAGCATCTGTGACTAATACTTCACCATTTTCTGTTGTGATATCATCAGATTCATTTAAGCAAACACCTTGTTCATCTGATAGTTCTGAATTGGCGATAATTAGAGATGAAAACAAATCTTCAATCGCACCTGAGTTTATTTCAAAATCCAGAAATGCCAATGCGCCTCCGACGCCAAATCCGGGAGCGAGCGTGTCTGTGTCACCACCACCTCCGTCAGAAGGTGCTTCATCACTGGTAAATGTGATTAACAATTGTCCATCACTGCCACCGGAGTCCAGATCATAATGATCACCCAATGTTCCTGATGTTATAGTCTTTAATTTAACGATTTGTGGATCATAATTGATTTGTATATCAATACCGGCAGCACCTATGGCATCATCTAACGATAGTTCTATTCTAACTGTTGAATTTGGACTTCCCTGTATACTCGTTATTTCAAATTTTCTATCACGGGATAGTAACGTATTTGATAATAGAAGTAATACTATGATTGAATGTAGTAATACAAATTTAGATTGATGTACTACGGTAAAATATTTACTCACTGACAGCTCCTTTCTGAATACGACTTTTTAATAAAACAAGGTCATGGAAATTAATTGAGCCGTCGTCATTGATATCTGCTAATAATCTCTCATTCGCTGTAATCTCGTTGGCAGGTTTTCTAGTTAACCCAACTAGATTTGCAATATCACTAATATTTAATGAGTTATCTTGATTAATATCTCCACCTAGAAAGTCACCTTGAAAATTATTGGTTGCCAGCTCAGTTACAGAAACGTTGATGCTGACACCATTTGCATTGGTAAATGTTGGAACTGAAATATCAAAAATATCACTCGCGATTATACCCGAAATTTGCGTAGAAAATCTTAATACTAGAATGATTCCGCTTCCGGAACTAAATGTTCCACTATCGTTATTACCAGTTATAGTTAGTGTCCCTGTATTTACTGCGGATGTATTAGTCGCAGTAAAATTTATATTGGAACTTAATCCTGTTGTGTTTACTGTTGGATCACTATCATCTTCAAATACTGGTGTGAAGAGGGTTGAATCATAATTCATAATTATACTGAAATTTTTACCTGCCAGATCTCTGGTATTCTCAGCGCGATAACGAACAATAATACTACCGTTATTACTTTTGATTGTAGAGACAGTTAAAAATAATGTTCCAGTTTGTCCATTAGAGATATTTGATGCCGGACTTTCAAATTGTTGAGTCACTCCTGTGACAGAATTTTTTGCGTCTGTTACGGTTGTTACGTAATATTTGAAATTTTCGACATCTGTCGTTAGAAGATCATTATAATGTGACTCTTTTAGTGGAGTTGAATTTAATTTTACAAAATTATTTTCACTCTGTTTACTACGATAAAGATAATAACCTGCGAGTTGTGATTGGCGATTGGGTGACCATTTTAGAGAAATAGAACTTACACCGGATAATGTTTTAAGGTCGGTAACTCTAGCCAGTCTACGATCTTTTATAGCTAGAATATGCCCCAAATTATTACCTTCAACAACATCGAGATCTCCATCGCCATCAAAATCAACAAGTGAAAATGTTAAATGTGTTGTTGATGATTGTGCTACTGTTGGTTCTAAAAAGCTGTCATTAAATGTAAACGATCCGTCTTTATTACCAAGAAACTCAAATATTCGTCCAGCTGAATTTGATATGAGGATATCAGCAATTCCATCGTTAGATATATCTGCACAGGCTAGGTCAACAGCATTTGAAACTACTTGATTTAAAATATTATCAACAAAGTTAGTTATATCATAGGGCGTATTTAAAATATCACTTTTCGGATATCTCCTTATAGTGCCATCATCCAGTAAAACTAATAAATCGACATTGCCTCCAGTCTGTAATTGGCAAAATGCCGGAACAGATCGAGATTTGCCAGTATTGATCGATAAATTGTTTAGGCTGATAGCTCTGTTGGTGAAGCTTCCATCTGCTTGAATAATTGTGACTTTAGAACCATCACCACCAATTGCCAAATCACTCTTTCCATCGCCATCAATATCTGCAGAATCGATGATTGGATTACTGGTTGATGCGATAATAGTTGCCAGATCAATAAAGTTTATAGAGCGATCCGATAAATTTAATGTGAATTGTGTGCCAATATTTTCATAGACGGCGAATCCGGTATTATATGCCATAAATAAATCTAAATCGCCATCACCATCCCAGTCTCCCATAGTAGGCGACAAATTGTTTCCAAAACTAAATCCAGTAGCAGTATTGGTACCGGTGAAAAAGAATTCTGATAATACATCATTGATTAAGGTGAATCTCAAATGATCATATTGATTGATGGTCAATGCATCATTAAATGGTGTTGTACAGGCAATTGCCAGACCGATACCACCTGAAGCAGGCGGGTTTATAATCCCTGGATCGACTGGGTTATTTGCATCCACTACAGCATGCATATTTGAGCCGTATAGTATCACTGGAATTATCCACAGTTTTTTAATCAATTGAATCATATTCATTAATGGTTTCTTGAAAAAGTTATACATGATTTTGATTAAAATAGATTTAATAACAAATCTAATAAATTTAACTACTCAGTAATTCAATTATTTCTTGCATTTAACTTATATGATCAAGAGCTAAATGTTTTTAGTAATAGCATTGAACAATTTTGAGCTCTGTAAAAGTAGTATAGAATGCTTAATATTAAAGCCTACTAATATCTCAACAAACATTATCTTATTATCTCAATAACTTCATATACGTCTGCTCTGAACGGAATGTCATGTTGCTACAAATATTGTTCAGTCTACTTGAAATAAATTAGATACTTGCAGTAGAATATCAACCTAATCTTTATAAATAAATGATTTTATTAATGTCCTCAAATATGAGTATATATACTTGCCTGAATTCGTCAATCCACCCTGGAAGATTAATCTATTAACATGGATAGAATACCGGTTAGCAAAATTTCGCCATAAGCGAAAACTTTCGGTATTATTATAACTGTTCCAAGGTTTGAACTTAGTTAAATAGTGGATAACAATAGAACGACTGTTTATAGTATGAGAATCTGCATATGAGTTCCATTTTGTATCGAGATATAAGACCTTACCTTTAAATAATATATTGAGTGCGGTTTGATCATGAAATCTGAATTTTCTGGAATCTCTGGAAACGAGCTCAAATAATTTTTTTGAAAATTCCATCTTGCGCATAGCGTCGAGATTGATTAACATTACGCCTGCATTAAAATATTTTTCATCTCCGATGCTATCGCTGTAAGGATAATCGTTTTTTAAGTTTTTTACGATAGGATCCTGAACTGCAGCAACGAGATTGTCTTTCAGATCAATATTCCAGAGGGGGGAAATTTTATCGAGAATTAACAAGTCTGAATCAAAGTATATTATTTTATTCACGTTAATAATTGAAGGTATAAATATTCTGGCATACGTTACGAGGGATTTACCGTAAAGTGGTTTAAACTGCCTGAATATTTTCAGATCAAAATCATAAAATGAAATTATACTCTTTGCATGATTGGAAACTAAATGGGTTTTAATTTTAGTTTTGTTTTTCTTAACAAGACCTCCATCAATAATGTGCAAATGAAATTCAGTAGTTTTATTGGAATTTAAAAGGCTGCTAATAGTCACAAACAAACCAGGAAAATAATTATTATCCGACGCTAATACGATATGGATCATTTTCAATCAGGTTATTATCAGGACTTAAAGTTTCCCTAAAAAATTAATACAATCTTTTTCTAAACTAAATTAAAAGTAAATTATAGATACCGCATAAAAACATATCCTATAAATGCAATTGAAATAAATCCAAATAGTAACTACTTAGAATTATGAAAAATTGAATATATTTACTATCGCTATTAACTCAATAAAACTGTTGATTGCGTAGGCGTATCACTTCTCTTCGATAAAGCTACAACACGATTTAACAGATAGATATAGCTAAGCAAAAAATGGTAATTATTTGTAGACATACAATATAGGTACTGCAAAAAAATCAATCTGTTATATCTATTTGGTCAAATCCATATGTTAAATAATAATCCAATAGTTTAAAAAAAGTCATCCTAAAATTTTCTCTTTTCTTATCGCTGATACCAAGGTCTTAACTTTGCTCCTCTTATTAGTATCTACCAAATTCTTTTTGGCAGACGCTATAAAACTATGCCGTTTAACAATAGCGTTAGTGCGGCCGGCTCCAGTTGTAATTTGCCTTTGACGCATTTTACTCCCTGCGGCCAACTGAAGGTCCCTTTTTCCAATCGCTTCGCACACACCCATAGTCCGTTTCCGTCCCAGTATAATAATTTCAATCGATTGTGTTTAGTGTTACTAAATACAAATAACCCTCCTTCGAGCGGGTCTTCCTCAAACTTGTTTTTAACTATCGCAAGCTGTTGAAACTTTTTCGCATGTCCACAGACTCTACTCCCAGATATATTTTTAATGTGTGCGCCGGATTTAATATCGGTTGGTGCGTAAATTATTTATTAACTGCGTGACTTGTTCTGTGACTTCACTAAATTGCAATTCCACATCGTCGGTAAAGACTACTTTGTATTCAAAGTTAATTGGCCTGCTTTTTTGGTTTTGGCCTTCGAGCTTCACCTCTATAAGTTTTATATTTTCATTTGCCTGCTTTTTCTCTTCGTTTTGGTAACGCTTTACCCATCCGGCAAATGTGCTGTTTTTAATTCCATGCTCTCTGGCAAAAGCTGCCTGGCTTTGTTTGCCTGCTTTATACTGTATAAGTAAATCTTTGCGTTTTCTCCAATTATATTTTTTTACTTTTCTTTTTTCTGTGCTTTCTGATTTTTCCATCCGCCATTTTACCGCTTCATATCTAGGTGGTCCTTTTGGGGACACTTACGATAGTCAATACATCATTGAAAGGTGTAGTACGGCAATTAGCTAGAATTTTGTGATCTATATATTATATTGTATATGGGAGAAATTAGTAACTTTAATTGAAGTTATCTCCGGCGATAGTAGAGTGTACATATCAGCATTGTCATGCCAAGAAAAACAGCGGTCGTACTCGGCTCAGGCACATGTGTAACTAACGAAGTTACGTTTCCTTCTACTAGAGTAGTTTTAGCGCTCACATTTTCTGCCAATCTAACTCGTAGTGAATCATAATTATTTAATACGATAGTTGTAACAAATGCATCAGAGCTAATGGCTGCACCAGTGCTGTCATCAAATAACATTTCAAAACGCATAAAGCTTTTTCCATTAGCTGCACTGAATCCAGGTAATTGAGTAGTTCCATTTCTTATTTTATAAGCAACTTCATCGGTGGCACCATCAAATGTTTCATGGTATTTTTCTGCTACTCCACTCATTTGGCCCGAACTTATACTTCCTGTGTATGCCCCATTGTTATAATTTTAGCTAGCTGAGATAATAGCATCAGTGTATTGTCCATTAGTTGATGCTCCATCACTGTCCAATACAGTTTCGTCAAATTCAATTACTGCGGTATACGGATTACCAACAGTAAATGTTCCAGATACACTTGAATCAACTGTTGTTAACACGCCAGTAAACGTTAGCTCAATAGTGGCTCCGAGTGAAGCAGTGAATACTATTGTGAATATAGAAATAATTATGTAGTAGTTACTAATTTACAATGTCATATTTCTTGATTTCCTAATTCAATGATACGAAAAAACAGTTAATTTTATAAGTAAATTGTTCTAAGGATTTGTCGTTTGAGAGTGATTATAAAAATTTTCATCGTTATCTAAAAACTTTGGGTAGCAGGTTTTATGAAATATTTTATTAATTAATCCAGATGCAATTTTGTCATGATTTAGCCAATCAATTATATTAATATATTTAGCAGATGTGTAAAATAAAGTTGCTCCGTTAGATGACCAATCTGGAATATGAATACGTCTCGGATTATTGTTTACAATATTGGTAAACGACAAGCTCCCTGTTTTGCATACTTCATAGAATTTTTCAATGAGAGGGGTATCGCTAAAAAATTTAACTTCATCCAACTTAAAAAATAGATTATCCCAGTGAATTCTTCTTAATCTTCTGTTCCACTTTTCCATTGCCTCATTTTCTGATTTGTAATGGACGAATTGAATTTCAACATCATTTTTTAAATGACCGATTGGGAAATGATGATTATTATTTTTCATCCAGTTGTTTACGTCATTGTATTTTGAATCTTTTCGAAAAGATAACTGACTCCGCAAAATTAGTTCAAGATTTCCAACTAGTTCGATAAAGCATGGAGTCATAATTTGTAACCCCACAAAAGGTGAAGAGTAGGGTAAATTTAGCTCTTGATAAACGCTCCCTCCCCAGCAGTCATCTGATATTATGGTAAACTCGGATTTATTCAGTCTTTGCCGGTTTATGCTACGACGTAACTGTTTTCTTAAGTTACTGAGCCTGATATGAAGAATTGAATTTTTATTTGGTGCGATAATAATAAAATTTCCTACTAAAATTCATTGTTGAAGGTCAAGTTTTCAGCATGATATTTTGAAATAAATTGAGTGTAGAATAGCCTCAGACCTCAGTAGTATAGGGTCTGATGGGCAGAGATAAAACGCAAAACCAAATCCTGTTTTTCAATTGCAAAGATGTATGGTGAGACTCTTCTGAGCAGATGGAAGAATTAATACCAAAACATCAACCCACACGGCAATGTATTATAGGTGTGGACAAGAAAAATCCTGTTTTCACAGTATTTCGAGAG
>JAJFLR010000003.1 GCA_021772565.1 Opitutales bacterium
ATATAGTCACAGTAACATACTAACCTCACTAGTAAAACGGTTAGCCAACAAAACAGTAGAGGCAATGCCGATAACGCCGCAGAAATTTGAAATGTCACAGCAATTAAATATTCACAGGCGGCATACCTCACTTTGACGTTCTCCATAAAATTTCCTCGATGATAGAGACTACGCAACAACCAATGACTCACGGATGGAGGTGCAATGAGGAGGAGCTTGTGCATGCATGGCTATGTTTTTGCATTCTTAATCGCTCAGGTAAGATCTTCGCCAATATAGGACATGTCGTTGCCTGCGCTCTGAGTAAGCGTGGCTGGAGCAACGAACCATTTCCTTGGCTTACTGAAGGTAAGATCCGGAAGAGAATTCTTGAAGATCCACTAAGCTTTGTGACTGCCTACAACGCAGGAATGGATGTAATGAACTCTGATTCATACTCATGCCTCGATCCGCTCCAACTCAAAGAGCGTTTTGAGAATGACGTTCCCGCGATTAAGAAGATTAATGAGGCGCAAGTTTCTTCTGGAATTGAAAGTTTGCGCTTGGCCGAGAAGAAGAAAGAAACTGACGAGGAGCAAGCACTAGAAGAGGAGTTCAAGGTGTCTCCATCAATTTTTTCAGGATTATGGAGGAGCATCACAACAACCTATGGGGTAAGTCAGAAGCACGTTTACGTGACACGATCATTTCTCGGGTTCAAGTTCGGAGACAGGCCCTCAGTTCAACTGCGTTTGATTACTCGAGTTCATGCTAGAGGTGGGATTTTTGGGGATATTATATTTGCTGAGGGCTCCGCAGAGCCTGTGATCTGGTCGAGGGTATTCCGGCCAGAAAGCGTCATGAAGAGAGCTCAGAAGGTAATCGATAGACTTAGCCCACAACCAATTAACGGAGGAGAACAAGACGGAGCAGGCAACGGCTAACGCCGCGCCTGTCCTATGACGTTATGAGAAAAAAAACTAAAGTATTCATTACTCTAACTTGTGTGATATTTACCTTTGGTTTTGTCTTCTTAACATCAGGTACTAGTTGGAGCCAGTGCCAAATTTGCGGTGTTCAAGAGTATGAGAGAAAATTATGCGGTGTTGTCATCGAGTCAATATCTGAACGCGAATACGATGAGTATGGAACCTACAAGAAATGGAAAAAGGAAAACAGAAATTTAGATTGTAATCACTCCTATCAACCTGTTGATTCAAGCACACTCACAATAATAAAAAAATCATAACAATAAAAGGTGTAATTGAGTGAGCTCAAGTTGCACCTGTGGTTGAACAAGGCGCGAACTCGGGAGTCGGATTGGCACTCAATTAGCTATTATGCGTTTTGTATTGATCGGGTTTTTCTATCAATTGAGTTTTTAGGAGTAAAATTTTAGACACGGTATACTTTGCAAAATCAAATTGGCTGATATCGATTAAATCTTTTGATGAGATAATCAAATTTACTAAGTAATTAGACGCATCAAAGTTAAAACTGAGACAAATTTTTGTAAATGGTACAAGCAAAAATAATACCGCGATGCAATCAAATTGTCTGAGCAAAATTTTATAGTAACTCAAATGATTCATGCGGATTTTTTTGGTAAAATGTTATAAGAAAAAATCCTGTGTATTAATTTATATGGAGGTGCACGTGGGACTTCACTTATACACTGCATGGCTGTTTTGCAGTAGGGACATTTAGGGGAAGTAGATTTAATTTGAATGGATAACAACTGTTGGCTGAGTAGGGCTTTGTGTTTTGCATCAACAAACGTTCCGAGGTATTGCTTAATTAAATTGAAAGATACTTTAGCTCTATTATGCAAAAATCCATAATACCTGATGCGATGAAAGCGGTGAGGTAAGATGTGCAATAGATAACGTCTAATGAACTCGACACCGGTGATGGTAACTGAAGTGGTTGAGTTATTTTCTCGATCTTTGATTTTGAAAGTTACAAACTGATGATCAGCACTAATGATACGCGAGTTAGTGACCGGGCCTTTAAAAAGATAAGCACCCAGATATTTTATGGCATTGAAGCCGTTACCAAAATTTTTAACACTGCAGTTCCATTTAATCTTCCACAGATATTCGATGGTGGAAGAATCGATGAGGTGTTGTTTTTGCAAGGCATTGAGCATGAGAGTTTGCAGCCGAGAAGCGAAGACATCTGCATGAACGAGCCAACCTTTTTTACTGGTCTTTATAATTTTACCCGAACAGGTGATACCGACAGCCGGAACGATAAAATGAATATGCGGGTGGATAAGCACATTTTGCTGCCAGCTTTGAAAGACACCAAAAAAGCCGGGCTTAACACCGGCATGTTTAGGGTCATTAAGAATATCCTTAATCGAAGACGAAGCGGTTTTAAAGAAGAGACGGTAAAACTGATCAGGAGCGTTATGGCAAAGATGATGCAGTTGAGCAGGCAAAGTAAAAGTGATCATAAAATAATCAACGGGCAAAGTCTTTGCAATATTATCACCGACCCAATGCTGAGTCTGAGCAGCACCGCATTGAGGACACAAACGGTGATTACAACTGTGCCAGGCAAAATGAGTATGTCGACAATCAGTACACAAAAACTTATGCCCACCCATAGCCTCAGTGCGGCATTGTAAAATAGATTGAAGCAACCAGCGTTGATCAGGATTAAGCGAATCACCAAATTGATCGAGAAAAGATTTGTAATAACGCTTGAAAATATCCGAAACACAAAAACGCGGCTGCTGTATTATGGAACAGCGAACAGGCATAAACTAACCGTTAATGAATAGAAAGAGTCAGCGCCTCGATCAGCTTGAGAGTCTCCTGTTCATGATAAGGAACAAGGTGGGTATAAATCGTAGTAGTTTCAATACTGTCATGACCAAGGTAAGTCTGAAGTTGCCGAATATTAACGCCCATAGCCAGTAGATGAGTCGCATAACTATGACGCAAAGTATGAATACAAGCCTCTTTATTAATAGCAGCTTGCAGACGAGCTTTACGGAAAGTTGTCTGCAGCGAACCATGCTGCATCGGAACTTGTGCAGTATGCATGCGCAAGGCAGTTTGCTGTGAATTACCGGAGCCCCTGCCGGTTTGAGGAAAAAGCCATAACGGATTTTTATGATGCTGCCAATAAAACATCAGGCGATTACCTATCCATTTGGACAAAGGAATATAACGATCCTTTCCTCCTTTGCCATTACGGATAACGATGCGATTATTATCGCGTTCAATATGGTGAACTTTCAGAGAAACAGCCTCATTGAGACGAAGCCCGCACGTATAAATAAGTTCGAGAGGAACCTTGTAACGCAACAATGAAATACACGAAAAAATACGACGAACCTCTTCCGGAGTCAGAACCACCGGCAAAGATTTTTTGTCACGAACTGAGACAATATCCCACAACTTCCATTTTTTGCCCAACATATCACAGTAAAATCTTTTAGCCGAAGCGATGCTTTGTCGAAGAGTCTTGGGAGCCCAACGTTTTTCGTTCTTCACAAACATAATATAAGAACGCAGTTGGTATTGAGTAACAGCAGCAGGATTCTTGTCGAAATATTCAAAGACCAGACGCATATCCCGATAATAGGCAATGATAGTACGCACAGATAAATCAAGCAGATTTAAATGCTCAGCATACTTATGCATCGAGGCATATTTATGCTTGTAATTAATAGGATTGGTTTGCTTAACTAATTTTTTTTATCATACTCGGTAGTTTGTTTACAGGCTGCCGAGTTACCACTTTTAAATTTTAAATGCCGCGTTAGCGGCTTCGTTCAACAAAACAGTAGTGCTAAGCCGAGTAACGCCGCCGAAAATCGCAAGGATGAATAAACCACTAACGACACAGGTCGGCTAGCACACTACGACGTTCAGGTAAAAAATGAAGTATTGCGATTTTTAATCTATTTTGTAGTCTGTGTATTATGAAAAAAGAATTTAATGTAGTTATTGAAAAAGATTCTGAAGGTTATTTAGTTGCTAGTGTACCTAATTTACCGGGTTGTCATACCCAAGCAAAGAGTCTCGATAAATTGCTGGAAAGAATAAAAGAAGCAATTGAGCTATGTCTCGATGAGTGTGGTTTTAGTGAAGAGTCCAGTGAGTTTATGGGCATTCAAAGAGTTGCTGTTGAAGCATGAGCAAAAAATATCCTAAGTTGACTGGACGAGAGCTTATTAAGATTCTGGGAAAATTAGGATTTGAGGTTTCAAGAATACGAGGTAGCCACCACTTTTTAAAACATTCAGATGGCAGAGCTACTGTTGTTCCCGTACATAGAGGTGAATCAATCGGACCAGGCTTGTTAAATAAGATATCGAAGGATACCGAGGTCGAAATCAGTCAAATGAAAAAATAGCACAACAAATCGAGGCATATAACATTTTTGCTAACGCAAAAATTAACATGCTCTTAACGTTATGGGAAGAAAGAAAACAGTCACAGGCACATGCCCTCTGTGCCTTGAATCAAAGATTCTTGTTCAATCTCACATTATTCCGAAGTTCCACTGGAGGCACCTGAAGAAAGAAGAAGGGCACTACTATATACTTTCGAGCGATCGAAAGAACAGACCAAAGAGAAATCAAAGAATACTTGTTCTGCGAGGAATGCGACACTGTCCGGTTACAGAAAAACGAAGATCATTTAGCACGCGTGTTATTCGGAGGAAAGCGAACTGAAGGAAGAGACGAAGGAAGGCTGTTTCACGTCAAGGAGTTCGACTACGTAAGAATTAAGAATGGCTTACTTTCCATCCTGTGGAGAATGAGCTTATCTAAGCATAAATTCTTTAATGAAGTAAGTTTGGGCGAGAAGCATACCGAAAGAATTCGACAGATTATTCTGAACCGTGAATTCACACTATCTGACGAATATACGATTCAGTTTTGCGCACCACTGCTAGACGGAAAGCAATTTGGTGATTTAATACTGCCACCGGATTACACAAGAAACAAAGGAAACAGAATATACAGATGCTTAATCTCAGGTTTCCTTTTTACCTTTATTATCGGGTCTGCAGACCATAATAAAGAATTTGAACTGCTCTACCTCAAGGAGGATGGTTCATGGCATATACTCAAGTCAGATGCAATGGATATTCCCTTTTTGAAACACTACATGCTAGAGTTAGGACAGGCTCACAGACAAAGGCAGAAACCATAACCAGTCGCTTCTGGACAACGCCTAACGGTTCGCCAGAGCTCTACACTCGAGAAAATAATAATGATTGATAGGATTATCAGAATTGTAGGCTTACTATTTTCTTCGATCGGATTTCTAGTTGCGATATGGCTACTTTGGACATCCAGAGGTATGGGCTACCTCACTGGAATTATTTGGTGTGTCGCACCGTGTGTAATACTATCCATGACTTTATTATTCACTAGCTCATTAGGCATATTAAGTTCGAGGAGTATACTTGTTGTTTTGGCCATAATCCAAGTCCCGTTGATAATTTTATATATCTGTACTATTAGAGATTCTGTGGAATTTGCTGGTTTTTCTGTAATTGCCATATTTTACACATACTTATTTATTTGTATGTTTAGGATTCAAAGAGCGAAACAATTGAAAAATAGTGTTGTTTACAGTTGGCAGAGATTAACCCTTTCATTGCACGCTATCCTAGCTATCTTTACATATGGTAGTCTCTATTTTATAATTAGCAAATCTAATTCAGTAGTACCATGATCGAACAATAAAAGGTGTAATTGAGTGAGCTCAAGTTGCACCTGTGGTTGAACAAGGCGCGGACTCGGGATTCGGATTGGCACCCATTTAGCTAATTTGCGTTTTTTATAGAATGGGCTTTTCGTTGATTGATTTATTCTTCGTTTTCATTTTTATAGAAATTAAGTTCGACATTAATATGTTTCGATTTCATGAGTTTTTCTCATTTGTTTATATAGCAATTACCATATATTATTTCATTTATAAAAAAATAATGATGGATCACCGCGTCATTTCATTCCTCGTGATGACAAAATGGTTGTCATTGCGAGCCCTGTGAATACAGGGCGCGGCAATCTATCTGAATTAAATTGCT
>JAJFLR010000021.1 GCA_021772565.1 Opitutales bacterium
TTCAGGAAAAATATCGTATAAAGTGCCCTGCTTGCAGGGTTGAGCAAAGCGAGTTTATGCCGTTATTTTTATTGACATTTTCTTGCCTGTATGGGACGTCTATTTTCTTAATTTACCCACTGATTCTTCTGTAGACCCTAACTTTTATTATTAAATATATTTACGTGTGTGCTGTTAGATAAATTTATTGCACCACCAAAGTTTTTTTTAGCTGTATTTCCATAAATCAAATTATTAGAAATAACTACGTTATTACTTAGGAGAATTTCTATACCACCTCCATCATCAGCCTCATTGTCAAAAACCGAATTATTAGTTAAATTAACGTTATCGCTTAAATATACAAAGATCCCACCCCCATTTTCTGAAACCAGATTACTATGAATATGACAATTGGAAACCATTGAGTCATCTGCATCATAAAGGTATATGGCACCACCATAATCACCATAACAGTAAGAAATTGTGATACCATCAATAATACTGGAATTTTGAAGATACAACCCATATTCAAGATATAAACCATCAAATATAGTACTTTCCGGCCCATCTCTAGAAATTATTAACATTTTGGGATCATCACTTTGTGTACCGGCTGAAACGTTTTCTGGTTCAAAATATTCACCCGGCTCGATTAATATAATCTCAAAATCATTAACTACGGCATCGATAGCATCTTGAAGTGTTGTTGTGCCGAATTCACTGACAATATGAGTTGGATCAGGAATTTTATCAGGGTCATTACAACCTCCGTTTGGATTACGCAATTCGTATATATTCGGATAACGGTCATTGTCAGCATCATATAACGCGTCATTTATTTGTGGGTTCAAGCCAAATGTATCCTCTTCTTTATCCGACATACCATCACTATCAGAATCGACTAGAAGCGGATCACTACCAAATTCACTGACTTCATACCCATCGACAAGACCGTCTCCATCTGTATCTTGATTATTAGGTAACGTACCATTTATGTATTCTTGTAAATTTGATAGGCCATCACCGTCACTATCAAAAGTAATCCAACTGTCTAGATCCCCGGAAAACATATTCTTAAGCTGACCAATATTGGCTGGCGAATAATTTGTCGCTGCTTGATCTTGTGTCCAAGGGTACTAGCCGTTAGGATGTGATGTAGCCGGTAGAGGATAGCCAACTTCATGAAGACGGTCGTAAAATTTAGAAGCGATGTTTTTTAGCTGACCAATATTCAATGCTGAATAATGTGCTGTTGGGGTATCAGGTATTAAAAGATCGTCTAAAGTAAATCCGGCACCACCGACAGCAGCCAGCTTTTCATCTAAATATTCAATGCCTTGCTGAGCAAACCATTTAGCCTGTCCTTGATTTGCTATGCCATAATTGTTAGGAGTAGCATCTGACAATATCTCTTTACTATCCCACCATGCAGGATATGTCGGCGCAAAACTATCAGCCAAAATTAAAAAATAAATGCCAATACTAATTAAAAGGAATTTAAAGTTTTTAGACATGATTGGAGGAATTGCACTTTAATATTGGTGCATTAATTGTCACATTAAAGAGTTAGAACATTTTCAATCATCTGTCAGTATAAACCTTATAAAGACTGCTATAAAATTCATAAGACAAATATTTTTATTTTGAGAGTTTATCGTTAGTTGCAAAATAAGTAAATAAATTGATATGTATTATTATTGTTAGTTGCAAGTTATACTTTTTGACGAAATCCTGAAATCTATAGTAATTTAACAATCATGCTATTATTTTTAAAAAATACATAATATTTATGGATAAAATTATTTATAATTCGAAGCTTTTGGACTTTGAAAAAATCTGCGCGCAAATTGCATTCAGATACAAAGTGCAAAAATTGATAAATATTACTTTTCAAACACTCGGCATTGTCGCAATAGTATTGTATATATGGGCGTGTATTGTGTTATCTGCTGACAAATTAAACTCTGCAACTATATATCTGTTACCGACTCTAATTGTTAGTTCAATTGCTGTTATATTATCAAAATTTCTAAATAAAATCAGCAATGAACAATTATATAAACAGATAGATCAGTCAGCTAATTTTAGTGACGATGTGTTAGCCGCAGGAGAAATTTCAAAATCGAATTTAAAAACCGACAAAGAACTATTCTGGCAAAGTAAAATTCTGAATGAATCATTAGTAAAATTAAAAATGATTAACTGGCAAAATGTCGAACCTGTTCATTGGCCACGTCATAGTTTTATCAGTCTCTTTTCATTAATCATATCTCTTTTATTTATAATTTTACTCTATCAATCTCATATTAATAAAAGTTTTTCCAATGGCATAACTCCCTTTCTGCACAAGCATATTGAAGATGTCGTCAGTACTTTTGATGAGTGGGAAAAAGAAAAGCCAATAGATATCTCTGAAAAAGAATGGCAGAAATTTGATGAACTAAAAAATACCGTAAAAAACTTACTCGATAAAGAATCTGTTGATAAGAAAGATGCACTCTTGGCTCTTAATAAAGTCGAAGATCAGTTAAAGAAAATTAAAAAATCCTTAAAAAATGAAGTAATTTCAGAACATAGTAATGAATTAGCTGATGCTCTTGATCAGGTGAACGGGTTGAATAAGGCTGCAGCTGCACTGAGGAAAAAGAAATTTAAGGATGCTGCAAATCAGGTTGAAATTGCCAAAAAAGATTTAAAAAATAAAAAAACTGATAAGCAGTTAGCCAAAAACAAAAAAATGGCCTCAAAAAAATTGAACACTTTGGCAGATAAACTTAAAAAGAAAGGCAAATCAGGATTAAGTAAGAATTTATCTGAAATGTCAGATGCAATCAAAAATAATAATCCAAAAAAAATGTCTAACGCATTGGGTAAATTAAAAAATAGCTTTCGAAAAGAGGCTCTTCGAAAAAATCAAAGACGTGGAATTGGGTCGATGTTATCTCAATTAGGAAAAAAGAAAAAAGATATTGGTAGTGGTAAAATGCCTGGCCAAAATTCAATGAGAAAGGGTGATGCTAGTGGAAATAAAAAAGGATTAATGGCTGGTAAGGGTAAAGGTGGAAATCCATTTGGCAAAACAACTGATCTGCAATCAAACCGCGAGGAGCTAAAATTGTCTGGGAATATAAGTGAAGGACAATCAGAAATAACCACCTTAAAGTCAGAACAATCAAACGCCAACACACTTTCGAGTGAAAAACAAATTGAATTTCAACAGTATGAAGAATTATCAAAACAGGCTATTGAGGATGAATCGATTCCGCGAGTCTATCGCGAGACTATTAGGCGTTATTTTGAAAGAATTAGACCTCAGACTGATGGGATTTAATATTAGTAATTATTGGTTAGGATGTGCTGATCAAGCATCCGCCAGTAGGACATTGATTTGGAAATTTTACCCATATTTTCAAAATAACTCAAAGATTAATTGGGAACTATTTCCTAATTCAAATAATCTCGCAATCTCCATCAATAACAAATTTTTCTCTAATTATTGATTATCTAACACTTACAACATCCTCAATTTATTGGCATACAGTCTGCAGGAGCTTTAATCAAATAATTTATTCAAATATAATTAAAATATTAAACCACTAAAAATAAAGAGTTATGAAAAATATAAAGAAAATATTAGCAGTTTTTGTTATAATCAATGTGTCAATGTTGCTGACTGGTATTACAAGTTATGCACAGGATGATAATGATCGAAGTGATCTTCGCCATAAACCGCATAAACCTCATATTGATATCTCAGGGGAGTTACAGGCTAAAATTGATCAATTGAGAACAGATCGACAAGCACTGAAAGCTGAGTTGAGAGAAAAACTTGAAGTGTTAGATGATCCAACTAGAGAAGAAGTCAAAGCGGTAAGAGACGCATTTAAGGAAGAAAATTCTGAAAGAATTGATGCAACCAAAGCATTGCGAAAGGAAATTAAAACTGAAATTAACAATTTGCGTCAAGACCAAGGCGACAACACAGAGGGTATTGAACGTCCTCCATTATCTGATGCAGCAAAAGATCTTAGAGAAAAATTTAAAGAAAAGCGAAAAATATTGAAAGATCTTCGAGATAAATTAAGGGAAGATAGAGAAACTTTAACCGAGGAAGAAATTGCTATTAGAAAAGCGGAACTTAAGGCGCAGTTTGAGGACTTAAAAAATACAAGAAAGCAACAAGCTCTAGATAATAGATTTAATGGTAGACCTGGAGCCGAAGCAGATGGCACTGAATAATTTTGTTAGCTGAGATGCGATGTGTCCAAAATATCGGCGATTGAGGGGTCGCCGATGAGGAGGCGGGCGGTTTGTAAAAGACCGCCCGCAATTCTTTACAAAACTAATCTCCTCAAAAATTAAATCTCGACATCTCCTTTTATTCCTCACCCTCATACCTCATAACCAAAATTCACTCTATCAATTATTAACTGATGATAGATTATGACCCTTCAACAGCTAAAATATATAACTCTAGGATGGATCATCTCAACAACACCGCTTTTCAGTATCGATGATGCGACTCTCGATCAATGGTTATTCGGTGAGACTAATATTACTGAAACAGATAAGGGTATTAATCCAGCGAGCCAAACTACTGAGAAGGATTTTTTTGAAAATAAATGGGACAAAGAAATTATATTAGGATTTAGCACAGCTCATAATAAAAATATATTACAAAGCACTTTCAATGAGGAATCTGACGTTTCACTGAATTTTAATCTAGATGCATTTATTTCAAAATTACCCGGTGAAAATTCTATCGATTTTTATACTTATCTATTTTGGGAGCATACTCAATTTCCTGACTCACAAAAAATTTCCAATACTGATACTCTTGTTTTTCAAACTCAATTCACCAAAAAATATTCTGACAACTATAGCTTAGGTGGTTTGGCTAAATACAATTATTTTGATCAGATTTATGATGTATCAAGTGATGAGCTTGACTCGGCCCAAACCCAAACTCAGTCACATCAATTGCAAATCAAACCTTTTATTAAACTGGATTTTAAAAATAGTTATTATTCAAAAATTAATGTCTCACTTTTTCGTTCTTTTTTTAATGAATCAATAAATGATTACACTGAACCTTCTATAAATTTTTTATTAGGTAAAAAATTTGGTCATAAATCCAAAACAGAATTCAGTTACAATCTAAGTAACCGGTACTTTGACAAGAGAACTAAAAGAGATATTTTTGGTACCATCATAACTGACACAAAACTCAGATGGCTGAAACATAAATTGAAATATGGGTTGAAATATTATTGGGATAAAAATCGTGCATGGCAGTCTAGAGTAAAATCAGAAATAACCGTAATAAAAGATAATGGAACCGGCTACAATGACTATATTCGGTATAAAATAGGAAAATCATTAAGGTATCAGTTTTCAAATTGGGAATTTAATATAAATACCAACTTCAGCTATTATGATTATGATATTCAACAAATTGACACAACTAGCAATCAAGTCCTAGATCGAACGGTAATTGATTTTACAGTTTTTGTAGAAAAAAAGATAAATGAAAAATGGGCTGTATTTTCCAGGTTTTTTATTGAGAAAAATCAGTCGAATCGAAGAGATCTAAATTTTGAGTCGAATACAGTTACATTTGGAATTAATAAAACATTTTAAATTAAAAAATGGAAATCCCTCAAACACATAAAAAATTTTCTCCACTTGTTGCTGGTTGTTCAATATTAGTAGTGCTATTGATATTAGGCGGATTAGTCACAAGTGTTAGTTTTAAATTACGAAAAGAAATTAGAAAGCAAATAATCAATCGAGATGCTCAAGTCCTTTATCCGGTAGTATTAAAAGAGTTGGCGGATTTAATTGAAGAAGAAATTATTGATGATTTATTTGATGGCGAAATTGAACTACTGCCAGTTGTATTAGAAACTTCAGAGCTAAAAGGTGTCATTGCAGCCCGAATTTTTAATCCGTTAGGTAATCTTGAAAGTGCAATCCCAAAAACATTTGTTAATGGAGTTATTAGACCCAGTGATATGAATAAACTAAACGCATTAAATCCAGTTAGTCATTATTATCCAAACGCAGCACTTGATTTTTTTATCACAAAATTATCAAACCCAGAAACAATACCACTACTCGAGGTTATACTCCCATTGCACGCTAGTCATTCAGATGAGGTATTAGGATTCGCTCACTACCTAATAGATGGAAGAGATATTAAGAGAGAGTTTGAAGAATTGGATCACAATATTACACAACAAGCAGGAATAGCATTTGGCACAGCAGCAATAATTATCATATTGATTCTATCAGGAACCTTTAGATGGCTTTATAAATCAAATCAATTATTATACGAACGTAGCCAGAGTTTAATGAGTGCCAATGAAGAATTAATTTTAGCAACTAAAACATCTGCCATCGGCACTCTTACTGCGCATCTGCTGCACGATCTTAAAAACCCGTTAGCTGGAATTCAAGATTTTGTCAGTGACCTTGATTTATACGAAGGAGAAGAAGCTTTGAACATTAGACAAATGGCCATTGGAGCGACCCACAGAATGCAAAGTATGATTCAGGATGTGTCAGGCATGCTGCATGATGAAGAAAATAATAATGCTTTTGAATATTCCATTGAGGAAATAAAAGAATTGATTACTAACCGTGCACAGAAAATGGCCGATAAAAAAGATATCAAGTATTCTTCAAATAATGCACCTACTGAAAATTTAGTAAACCGAAAAGCTAACTTACTACTTTTGATATTAATAAATCTGCACCAAAATGCTTTTGATGCGAGTCCAATTGGTAGTGAAGTGAATCTAGAGTTTGAAAAATCTGATGACATTTTGAACATTCGCGTTTCAGATCAAGGAGATGGCTTACCGGAATATTTTGTGGAAAATCTTTTTAAGCCGTGTAAAAGTGAAAAAAAGGGTGGCAGTGGCATTGGTTTGGCTATCAGTTATCAGTTGGCAAAACATATCGACGCTAATCTAAGTCTCGAGAAAAACAGTCGCCATGGTGCCTGTTTTTTGCTAAGTATAAAGATATAATAAGAATTAATATGAAAACTTTTTAATACTTATTTTTCAAAATACTTTTGTTGCCCTACATAAATAGTTAAAATATGAATCGTAATCTCCTCCTCATCCTTACCTCTTTTTTTGCTCAGTCGTTAATTGGTCAGACAGTAGAAATCAAAGAATATTTTTGGAGATATAAAACAGGTGGCATAATTTATTCATCGCCATCAATTGCCAATGATGGCACTATCTATATAGGTTCAGAAGATAACAAACTGCACGCTATAAATCCGGACGGAACGTTCAAATGGAGTTTTCAAGCAACTACTGACTCTGACTGGATCGACTCATCACCCGCATTAGCCCCTGATGGGACCATCTATGTTGGCTCATGGGATAATAACCTTTATTCAATAAATCCAGATACTGAAATGCCAAACTGGATATTTTCAACAGACAGTTTGATTTTAGGATCACCAGCAATTGCAGAAGATGGAACTATCTATTTTGGATCTAATGACGGAATTTTTTATGCACTCAATCCAGACGGCAGTGAGAAATGGCGGCTTGAAATTGGTTCGGAAATTGAATCTTCACCAGCTATCGGATTGGACGGCACAATATACTTTGGAGCCTATGATGGAAAATTGTATGCATTAAATACAGATGGTACAGTATATTGGATGTTTGATGCCACATCTGATCCCACGGTAGCAGCAGACAGAATAATTTCGTCACCCTCAATTGATGATGATGGTACCATATATTTTGGCTCCGGTAATTCTAACGTCTACGCTATAAATCCTGATGGTTCAAAAAAATGGGGGTTTTCCGCATCCGGGGAAGTTGATGCATCGCCAATAATCGGAAACAATGGTATAATCTACGTTGCAAGCAGAGGAGGCGTTTTATATGGTCTTGATGATACAGGATTTCCCCAAAACCAAGTATTCATAGGTGGCGTCTTTGTCAGCTCTGCCGTAATTGATGATCAGGACAATATATACATAGCCTCTTTTATTGGAAATAATCAAAGCATAGTTTCAGCCTATGAGGAGGACTTTGTATTACTATGGACATTTACGTTAGATAATTTCATTGACTCTTCACCAACATTATCACCGGAAGGCATATTGTATATTGGTAGTTATGATACATACCTTTATGCAATTGATGCTAAACAAGTATTGTCAAAAAGTTTTTGGCCCAAATTTGCTCGCGGAATAAACAATGATGGCAGAGCTGGTTTTCCACCTGAAATTTCTGCTGCGCCCAATTCAGTTATAGCACTTTCTAATGGCAACGCGCAGTTAGATGTCGTCGCCAGTGGCACTGAACCTTTCACCTATAAATGGAGAAAAGATAATATTATTATTTCAACACAAAGTAACGCGACTCTAAATTTATCAAATCTGGCTGAAAGTAATGTCGGTGTTTATGATGTAATCATTGAAAATATTTCCGGACAAATTATCAGCCCATCGATAGCTCTTTCGATTTATGAAAATGTATTGGTAGAAAATCCGACAACTGCCCCAAGCTTGTCTCTAAACTATTATCGATTTAAAGATACGACTAAATTTCAGTTCACAACCGAATCAACCACCAACTTATCTACTTGGGTTAATAACGGGATCACAGAATCAATTTTGGAAGATAATTCATCTACACAAAAAATCAAAGCCCAATCATTGATCAATAATAACGATTTGTTTTTTATGAGAGTCAATGTCACTGCTCAATAAAGTCGTAATTACGCAAATTATCTCAAAAGCTTGTTAGGTCTCTAGTTCTCAAGTTTGTTATAGCAATTTATAAGAATTAATAATTGACAACAACTACATACACCCTTTTGCTGTTAAAGTTAAGATTAGCGCAATAATTGAGATCCTATGAGAAATAAAACTATATCTATTATCACTGTAATATTAATTGGCAGTTTCCTATCAAATTCTCATGCTGTATTTCTTAATTCTCTAAACACAACAATTTCATTGGGCAGCAGTATGACTGCTGAACCTTTCCATAATCGAATAGCAGCAGATTCGCTAGCAAGCATAATAGATGCATCTTCAGCAGTGGCAACAGAAACCCATACTCAATCTACTCACGTTTATGTCAACGGTGGAACATTGGAAGTAGATTTCAACTTTGGTGCAGAATACGATCTAATAACGTTTCATTTCTGGAACTACTTTACTGAAGGTTTCGATGTTGATGATATTGATTTTAAGTTTTTCGACTCTTCCAATACGCTCGTTGGAAATATTGATAATATAGCACCCCAAATTGGAGGAGGTAATCCAATTTCTGCAGAAAATCTTGCACTCTCATTTCCCACAAACGTACAATTTATTAATGCAGTTTTATCGGGAAGTAATACTCAAGTTGATTTTAATAATATCGGGTTCACAGGGGAACTTTCTGTAATACCGGAACCGTTGGCTAACTTATTAATAATTTTTGTAACCGTTAGTATAATTATAGTAACGATCCTCGCAGCAAGCTACGAGGCATTAAAGAAAAAAAAGAATTTCAGAGTGCGCGAAGCAAGCTTCGAGGTATTCATCATCCTACAGTGAATAAAATATAAAAAAACTAAGTGATAATTATTAATAGCTCATTATGATTAGACATTTTATTTCCAGAATTCACTATCCCCTACTTTTTATTATCTTTGCAACAATCGGCCACGCAAGTCTACTAACTAATGGCAGTTTTGAAGACACAGATGCTAGCACATCTCCATTCTTTATACGTAATGCATCGAATACTCCCGGGTGGACACATATACTAGATGGCGTAGATTTAATTCATAATTCATATACACAACCGGGTCTCCCTGTTCTAGTTGATGCATCAGATGGCATGCAATTTCTAGACATGAATCAAGCTTCCGTGCTCGGTGGTATTGAACAAATAGTCTCTGCAATATTAGGAAGCACTTACAGACTTGATCTAGATACCACAGCTTGGGCTACTAACTCTATCCCCGGAACAATAGGTTATCAGTTATACGACCCAACTAGTAGCAATGTTTTGGCTAGTGGTAGTTTTTCCGACAGTAGAGGAGGCGCATGGGTCTCTCGATCAATTCAAGCCACTGCGGTATCTTCTCAGATTGGTGTAAGAATACAAGGACTCGCAGCAAACCAAGCCGGTATGGGGCTCGATAACGTTCGATTGAATGAAGTTGTTTCTGTTCCAGAACCTTCAGAATATGTATTGGTATTTTCTGTATTGGTTAGCCTGATAATCATACGCCGAAAATAAAAAATACAAATATAAAGTTCATTGAGGATTTATAGAACAGAACAACCAACAAAACTAAACAATAACGGTCTAAAGTAACTTACTTTTACTTCTTAGTTGTCGCCTCCTTTTTTAATTGTTATTGCTTCAAAAATTTGTTTACTTAACTTTTATCTTAATCAGTGTGATCTCAGATCACTGACTATTGATAAAATAAAATGAATATGCGGCCACCAAGAAATCAGTCCGTTGATACCCTAAAATTCATTGCTGCGTTTGGCGTTATTATAATTCACCTTGCGCCTTCCACAGAATTAGCTGAAAAAGTTACCAGAATCTTCTCAATAATTGCTGTCCCATTCTTTCTCTTCATCTCTCTTCACTTTTTTTTTAATAAGACAGTAGCAATTTCGAAATTTAGCATTCGAGTATTCAACTTAGATCGCCTGTTAGTTCCCTATTTAATCTGGTCGATAATTTATAGTTTGATGAGGTATGTAAAATACCAATTAACCAATGACCCAAATACTTTAGATGCTATCGGCGTAATTTTCTTTGGTCAGGCAGCAGTGCATCTATATTTCGTACCGCTGTTAGTTGCATTCCAGGCCATAGCACTCGTTCCAATTTTGATTCTCAGATCAGGTAGATACAAATATTTAGCTATTGTTATATTCCTGTCAGTTCTAGTTTACAGTTTGGCTGGAACCTCAAATAATTTTCTCGGATTCAACAATGCAATTGCCGCAGGTATAGTGTATGCCTTCCTGGTATTTATCTTTAGAATAACCCAAAATTCTAACCAAGGTAGAAAAATAAATTTTGCGTTAGGTTGCCTCATATCAGTAATGGTTTTCACAACAGCAATATTTAATATGCCGCTCAATCTTCTCGGATTTGCCGCAACACCAGTTGTCGGGTATGGTCTTTCTGCACTGACTCTCAACAGTCGTTTTGTCATATCAAACAGTTTCTTTCAGAGACTTCTTACTTGCTCATATGGAATCTATTTATCTCATTTTGCATTTCTTGAGATAATTGAGTTTGGGTGCAGCAAACTGAACTTTCATCTTACACCCTACACCGTTGGTGAAAAATTTCTATTGGGATTAGCAATATTTACACTGAGTGTATTATTCACAATGCTGGTTCGTAAGAATTCGAAGCTCGCTTACTTACTTCTGGGAGAACGCATTCTCACTTCTACAAATACAGCAAAATAAAGTTATCAACATACCACGTAGAGGACAAGTTAGTTATGAATATATAATAAAACCCATTACCTACGACCAGCATTTGCCAA
The DNA here is from genome assembly GCA_021772565.1 of Opitutales bacterium. Classification (GTDB taxonomy): domain Bacteria; phylum Verrucomicrobiota; class Verrucomicrobiia; order Opitutales; family JAJFLR01; genus JAJFLR01. The sequence goes on from JAJFLR010000021.1 coordinate 11,542, forward strand.
AGTCTAAATTATTAAAGATAGACTATTCCATAGTATCCCTGCACTTTGTGAGTTCTTCAATATCTGCAAGGTCTTTAGATCTACCACTTGCTTTTTTATTTATCAATAAGCTATCGAGATCAATGATTGGAATTATTAATCCATCAATATCTATGTTAATTCTCTTATCGTATATTTCTCTAAAATTAACTCCTGAAATGCTGTTCATGACTTCCAATCTGAGTGGCGGAACACCAATCCTGATAATTTTATTTTCCTCAAGAAATAATTTTTCAGTAAGATTTGGTACATCAAATCCAAATTTCTTAAAAATCAAAACTAACTCTTTGGCATTATTATTGCTTCTATCATAATAAATATCCAAATCACCAGTTGCTCGAACATATCCATGGAAACCAACTGCGTATCCTCCGATCAGAAGATAGTCTATTTCATGCTTACTCTATAACTTCAAAAATTCGATGAAGTTCTTGTTCAGCTTTTCCATAATCATAAAATTGTCGCCTGAAAAATTCGATACCGGCTAATCGTTCTTCACCTGAACGACTGAGCCAATATGCAAGGTCACCTGATTCATCATTCAGCGAACTAACAGATAAAGTCTTTTCAAATTTGAACTCAAATTCCTTAGACATGTTAATTATTATTATCTAATATCATGATAATTCAATATCTAATGTCAACGTTGCAAAATTATTATTCAGCTATGATTTTGATTTTCTTTATTGCGCAATGTAGAGCAACAGTTGAAAAAGTTAAGCTTTTAACTTCAACTTTTCTAAATCCAACTTTACGAATTTCTTCAGATATTTCTTCTTTGGTCGGAAAATTTCTAACGCTGGTTGCTAAATAATTATAAGCTGATTTTTTTCCGGAAACTAGTCCGCCAATCAATGGCAACAAGTAGTTTAAATAAATTGAATAAATTGGCTTAAACCATTTATCTGCCTGAGTGAATTCGAGTATATATAACGTTCCTCCAGGTTTCAAAATTCGATGCATTTCTTTGAGGCCCATCACGCGGTTTTCAAAATTGCGATAGCCAAAGGCAATAGTTATAGCATCTACGCTATCGCTGCCAATTTCAAGATCGAGGCAGTCGCCTACTTGAAAATCTATGTCGTAAAACATTGATTGAGTTGATTTTTTTTTGTTGGCAATTGCCAACATTTCAGGACAAAAATCGATACCCAAAATTTTCGCTGAATTGCCGAGTGCTTTTTTAAGAGAAAATGCCACATCCCCGCTCCCGGTAGCTAAATCTACAACAAACTTCGATTTTGTTTTTGCTACGGATTTCACCAACTGTCTACGCCAATAGTAATCAATTCCAAAACTCAGCAAATGATTGACGCAATCATAACGCGTCGAAATTTCAGAGAATGTTTTCTTTATTATTTTTCCTTCAGGCATTATTAGTATACTGTGTAAGAAAATATCTTAACCACAAAGCTGACAAAGAGCGCAAAGATTTATATCAAGTAATTTATTTTCTTTGCGCTTTATGTGAGCTTTACTATTTGTAAACTGACAACGCTTGAAATTATTAAATTTGCTCATGCCAACTAATCAGAACTAATATTATGCCATACTGTGTTTGCTTTTGAATTTAAAATTGTTCGGCAGCGTTCAATTTCAGCTTTTCTTGATAGCAAATTTTCATTAGCAATTTGTGCCAAGTCATCCAGATTATAGAGGAATACATTTGACAAAGTCGATGTCCGAATATCGATATCTCGTGGAACTGCCAAATCAATTAAAAATAGTGGCTGACTTTGACGATCCTTCATAATTTCTTGAATCGTTTCATAAGATAAAATATACTCTGTTGACGAAGTTGAACAAATAACGATATCAAAATGTGAGAGTAATTGGGATAAATTTTCAATTGGTACCGTTTGCCCGACAACTTCACGAGCTAATGCCTCAGCCTTTGATATTGTTCTGCTAGTAATTGATATGGAACTGGCTCCCTTACTTTTAAGTGCCTTAACTGTTTTTTCTCCGGCTTCTCCAATTCCGACTACAAGAATTCGACAATTTTTCAAATCTCCATAAATACGTTTAGCAAGATCAGCTGCTACATTTCCTATACTAATTTGACCCTCACCAATTTTAGTATTACTGCGAACCCACTTGGCTGCTTGAAATCCCTTTTGAAATACTCTGTGTAATACAGGACCAACAGAAGTATTACTAACGGCATATGAATAAGAATCTTTTACCTGACCTAATATTTCAGTTTCCCCAATCATTTGTGAATCTATCCCTGCCGAAACTTCAAAGAGATGCTGAATTACATTTATTCCATTTTTCCAAAATCTATATTTTGTAAAATTTCTCGGATCAAAATTTTGTAGAGAACAAAAAGTAGTTTCCAATTTATTTTGCACAACAGGATTTTGAGAGATTCCATAAAACTCAACGCGATTGCAGGTATTTAAAATCAGACATTCATCAACTTCACAAATTTCACGAATGGTTCCATAAAATTTTTTCATAGAGTCATCCGCAATTGCTAATTTTTCTCGAACGTCCAATGGAGCAGTTTGATGACTGCATCCCAGCAAAAATAAACTGTCACTTTGTAAACTCATTCTGCAAGAATAGTTCACAACCTTTCTATATCGAGTCAAGATTTCACTGAGATAAGAGCTCCAAGTAAGTCAGTCATGGTAAACAATGAATAATCAGGATAGTTAGCTGTACCACTAAGCTATAAAAGAATCAGTGCCTTGTAATGATGCTAATTGAAGCATCAGGAGGATTCTCCTCTATAGTTTTTAAACACATGACGACTAATTTATAATCTCCTTCTTTCAAAATTTCATAAAATATTTTTGCTTCAATCTCACCGGGTTGTATTTTAATAAGTTTATCAAAAACCGGATCTTCATTTACATTTAAAAGAGTTGCTTGAATTTTAATCTCAGTATCCAGCTTATTTTTTAAAACAATATCTAAGTCAATAAGGCCAATTCGTGGAACTGCTAAATCAACTTCAAATTGATTAAAGCGGGTTAATTTAAATTCTTTATCAAATTTTAAAGCCTGAAAATATAACAAATCTACAACAAACTTTAAGGGTAATTTTTGATAAAAACTCGACTGCAGCAGCTTCACCCGTTTTTCAAATGGAATGTAGCCAGTTGCAACTACCAAAACTAAAAACGACACGACTACCCAACTCGATATACTGATTATCTTCCAAATTTTGTTAGACTGTTTTTTAATAATTACCGGTGTTGAGGCGACATTAGTTTGGGCTTGCGGTACTTTAATAACCCTTGTTCGACCAATTTTTCTCGTATCAACTAACCCCCCTGTCATTTTAATTCTAGGGGTTAATTTATTTTGATCTGTCTCAATTTTTCGTAGTGAATCATCTAATATTTCCCCCGATGGCCCAGTCCTGACAAATTTGAGAAGAACCTTTAATTTGCGGCCCTTTTCTCCACTTTCCAGCCATGATATAAAATCAACATCTCCAGCCTTGATTTGTTTATCAATGTCATCTCTTTGCTCATCAGTGATTACAGCATCGGAACTTAAATCTAGGGTATCGATCACAAAACTATCGAAGACCTCCTCAGGGATTTCCATATCTGCCATACCAGAAGCTCTTGGAGCTTCTTTCTTTATGTCCTTTTCAGTTATAGCATTATAACCAAAATATGCGCTTAAGCTGGATGTGAGACCTAAAATTCTGGTGTTACCCTCTCTAACTCTCTGTGATAGTATTGAAGCTAAATTAAAATAGAGTTGTCCACTACTGGCTGGATGATTTTTAAGATGTAATGTTAGATCATCGTGATTGAGCCTCCATAAAACTGTTTTTCCCAATGCTTCAACATTTGCAGATGCCGGATCACCACTGACAAATGCCATTTCACCGAAACATTGATCTTCGCCCAATTCAACAAAGACACGTTTCTTTTTCTTTTCCTTATCAAATTTATAAACCTCAACTTTACCCTGACATATTATATATAAAAGTTTATGTTCCTGACCGTCACTTAATATAATTTCGTCTTCAGCGTGAACCCATTCTCCCAAGTTTTTGAATTCTTCCAAATCCTGTTCGCTAATGCCATTTAATATACCTACAGGTTTTAAATGAGGTGTAACGTTATAAGCTTCTTCTTTTGTAAGAACTTTCATAGGATGAGTGTAAAGCTAATCTTGCAATAAGCTGAACACAAAATTTATTTAGAAACTGATTTTTTGTAATCTGATCGAATTGAATTAACTAGAGTAACGGCTTTATTTATATCAATATGAAAATCATTGAATCGAACAATTCCCATGGGATCAACAATAATTGTCCATGGTGTCCCCCCTGTTCGATAATTATGCATAAGCCCGGATTGTTTTTTCTCACTGCCACTTTGGCCAACCGGAATTGTGAGATTATATTTTTCAATTACTTTTTTTGCATCATCAATTCCGTTACTTTCAAATCCTTCAAATGTTGTCTGTAGAGCAATGATTTTAACATCAGGATTATCTTTATATTCATTTATGAATTCAATTAAAGCAGGAAATCCATAACGATGACAACCTGGACACCAGGATTGGAAACAATATATATAAACAGTTTTACCTCTTAAATTTTGAATCTCCAAATTTTTGCTGACAGGAACATTTACCCAATCTATATTACCAAACGAAGGTGCTTCTGTATTTAAAATTCCGTACATAGTTGGATTCGCAATTAAATTTATTGATAAGAGAATATATGAAAAAATTACATTACAAAAAATAACCATTTAATCCCATAGAAATATTATAAAAAAATTACTGTTAACAAAGAATTGATTTCCGCATAAAATAATTGAACAAACAGTAGAGTAATGTCAATAGACTTGCCACAAACGGATTGAGTTGACACTTAATACTAAATTTAACATGAAGATATCACATTTCAAATTATGAAAAAAAAATTATTAATTATCTTTTCTCTATTAATATTAGCCGGCTCATTATTATTACAATCAGTCTCGCTTCAAGTTGAACAGGAGCATATTAAAAAAGAGGCTCATTTAAAAAATTATCTACCGGAGACTCTCGCAGGATGGAAAGTTGATGATGTACCATTGGGTCGAACGGAAGCAGTAAAATCGGCATCGGAAAAAACTTTGAACTTTGATGAATATATTAACAAACGCTATAGTAACGGCAACCAATATTTCGCAGTATTTATGGCTTATTGGGGAACGGGGAAAATGGCACCGCAGTTAGTTGCAACTCACAATCCTGATCGTTGTTGGACTAAAAATGGGTGGACTTGTGTTGATTCAAAATTTGATCATATTAAAACTGTTGATGAAAAAAATCTACTTCCCGGACAGTGGCGATATTTCAAAGATTTTAATGACTCACCACACTATGTAATGTTTTGGCACTTGGTGGGGGGTGAAGTATACGATTACGGTGGCAAAAGATTGAATGATAATCCGAGCCCAATTATTTGGCTTAAAGATTCAATCAAATCAAAACTTGTAGGCATTAAAGAACAATATTTTATTCGAGTGAACAGTAATGTACCATTGGAACAATTATGGGATAAGCCAAAATTCCAAGAGGTTATGAAGAGTATCAGCGAACTTGGTCTTATCGAAAAAATTGATTAAATTATATTTTCCGGATCAATTTAAAGAAAGAAAAATATCTAGTTCAATAATCAGACAACATTAAAAGTAGAATTAAAAATGTCCAAATCAAATATACAATTTCCAGCATGGCCTTTTGTTGAAAATGATGAAAAGGAGGCTGTATTAAATGTCCTTAATTCAGGAAAACTTAATTATTGGTCGGGACAGGAATGCAAAAGTTTTGAAAAAGAATTTTCTGAAAAATTTAATATCAAACATTCAATAGCCGCATCAAACGGAACAATTGCACTCGAACTGGCATTGCGTGCTTGTGGAGTAGGTGCCGGTGATGAAGTGATTGTAACACCTAGAACATTTGTTGCTACTGCAACAGCAGTGATGATGTGTGGAGCCAAACCTGTTTTTGCCGATGTAGAATATGAAAGTGGAAATATATCAACACGAACGATTGAAACAGTTATATCGGACAAAACAAAGGCTGTTATTCCAGTTCATATGGGTGGGTTATCCTGTGAAATGGATAAAATTTGTGATTTAGCAAAAAGCAAAAATTTATTTGTCATCGAAGATTGTGCTCAAGCAATAGGTGCCAAGATTGATGATAGATACGCTGGTAGTTGGGCTGATATTGGCGCATTTTCATTTTGCCAGGATAAAATTATTACAACCGGTGGTGAAGGTGGTCTAATTACTACAAATAATTCTGAGCTTTGGGATAAGTTATGGTCTCTAAAAGAACATGGAAAATCTTACGATACTGTATTTAATAAAAAAAGAACCCCTGGGTTTGCATGGCTACATGAAAGAGTTGGAACAAATGGCAGAATGACTGAAATGCAAGCGGCTATCGGTCGTAAAGCATTAGCCAAACTAGATGGTTGGATTAACCAGCGTCGAAAGAACGCCGAGTATTATAACAAAAGATTCGAAAATCTTAAGGGTATATTCATACCGCCTGTCCCATCAAATTATTATCACGTCTATTACAGACATCATGTATACGTAGAGCCAGAAAGTTTAAACAGTGGATGGAACAGAGATCGAATAATAAATGAACTGAGTGCTCTTGGACTACCGGCATTTTCAGGAACTTGCTGTGAAATTTATCTTGAAAAAACATTTAAGGATAATGGTCTTGCCCCAATTAATCCATTGCCAAATGCAGCCAAACTAACTCAAAACTCTCTCATGTTTCAGGTTCATCACCGACTTTCAGAAAATCATCTTGAAGTCATTGCTGATGCTTTGGAAAATATATTAAAATCGGCTGTAGCATAATTTTTGACTACATCTATCATTAGTTTTATTGAATTTAGAAAACTGAGACTGTGAATGGTGTTGTGTTTTTTAAATCTCCTAACTTCCAATAAAACTAAAATAATTATTTAATATTTATTTATTTAACACATTATTCATATTTTTCAAGTATTATTGAAAAATATGATGGAGAAAATTAAAAAAACTGGGGCAAATGCAAAAATGGATAGATTAGAGCTAAATCAGCAATAAAATCAGCCTATATTAATAAAGAAATTATCTAAAAATAATTTCTTTATTTACTTTCTTTTTTCTCAATTACTACATCTTCAGGTAAAATAAAGATATCCTCAATCTCTAAACCAGTATATAACTTTATACCCTTAAACATTTTCCATAAAGCATAAACTGTTATAACCATAGTCGGTAAAAAAATGACCGGATAGCTCCAGAATGTCATTTTAGCCATTTCATCATTAAAAGCATCTGTCCCGGTATCACTTCGAATAAAGTGTTTGGCCAAGAAATAATTCAAAACTGCACTCAATGTAAATGAACAAGCCAGTAAAAATGTGCAATATACCAAAAGGCGATCAAATTTACTTTTGGAATTATTTTTTTCTAACTGAGCTTCAACTTTAGGGACATTGATAATCTGGTCATTATATAAAAATAAACGAACTAATGGTTTAGAGGTCTTTAATGTTACAAGCGTTGCAACTCCTAGTATTCCGGGAATAGCAGCCTCTTTAACAGCAATCCAGTCTTTATCGAGCTCCAATAAACCAATACCTCCAGTTAGCAATACACTGGTAAAACCAAGAATTGAGATTAAATTATACTTTTTTCTTTGGATGAAATCGTAAATTCCGTAAGAAATAGGAAACAAAAGTGCAATGGACAACACCATTGCCGGACTAAATCCAAACCAGTCGTCTCCCTTTGACATGAGAATTGCCGGAATAAAAATATTAAACCCAAGACTTAACCATGGGTTTTCCTGTTTGGCACGAACAGGTTTTATATCATTATTTACCGTCGAAGTAGAATTTTCGCTTTGCATTAATTAATCTTAATCTCAGTCTTTTCTTATGAAATCAAGTTCAATCCGTTGTATCATTTCAGCTGGACCCACACGTGAATATTTTGATCCCGTCAGATTTCTAAGCAATCCTTCAAGCGGGAAAATGGGTTATGCTCTGGCAGAAGCTTCTGTGAATTGTGGTTGGGAAACGACTTTAATAAGTGGTCCTGTGTCCCTGAAAGTACCGATTGGCCTAGATTATCATCGTGTGGGTACAGCTAGCGAAATGTTTGAAAAAATAGATTTTTTCTTCAATCAATGTGATATTTTGATAATGACTGCAGCAGTTATGGATTATAAACCAAAAGAATATTCCACCAATAAATTGAAAAAAACCGGTCAAAGTATAGTTGTGGAACTTGAGTCTGTTATTGATATTTTAAAAACTGTTGCGGCAAAAAAATCTAACCAATTAGTTGTTGGTTTTGCTGCTGAGACAATTGATATTGAAAAATATGCATTTAAAAAACTGAAAGAAAAAAATTGTGATTTTGTCGTAGCCAATGATGTCGGAAAAATTGGTTCAGGTTTCGAAAGTGACACCAATACCGTAAGTTTAGTTAACCAAAACGGTAACATTGAAATAATTGGTCCGAATACTAAAAAATTTATAGCAACTGAACTTATAAATCGGTTTAATCTAGAACTAATACAAAATTTTAAACTCCGAAGATAATATTTAATTTTACTATGCCATTAAGAAAAATTAGTGCGTTAGACAATGTGCTGGGAAAGATAGATGACCTTGATTCGTCAAATCTACAGACACTAGTTCAACGATTAGCAAGAGAGCGTAAATTATTAGAAACGGTTTTTAATATTATCCATGAGGGAATACTAGTAATAAATTTAAAAGGAACTATAGAATATGCCAATTCAGCAGCATGCCAGTTAATTGGTTTATCAAGTAAACAAATAGGTTCAGCCTCACTATGGAAATTCATGCCTGATTTAACTCGAACAATCGATATTTCTGAATATGAAAATGAACAGAATTTTTTTGATGTATCGCGAGAAATTGAGATTAATTATCCTAAACACAGATTTGTCAGACTTTACATTGTAGCAATTCCAAACCAACAAAAAGACGAAGAAAAAAAATTTAGTGTCATTTTATCAGATATAACCCAGGAAAAAATTTCTACCCAGCAAATGATTGAAAACGAAAAGGTTTCCACAGTGTTACTGCTTGCTGCAGGCGTAGCTCACGAATTGGGAAACCCGATTAATTCCATGACGATTCATCTTCAATTAATTGAACGTCAACTAGAAGCGATTGAGGAGACTAACGAGCATAATAAAATAAAAAAATCTATAAAAATTTGCGCAAATGAAATCAGCCGATTAGATAATATAATAACTAATTTCTTACAGGCAATTAGACCAACACTGCCTGACTTTCAAGATTTGGATTTAACTACTATTCTTAAAGAATCGATAGAATTTCAAAAAGTTGAAATCAGCGGTGCGAATATTACTCTTGAACTGGATATTGATAAATCATTACCAGTCATCAGCGCTGATCAAAATTTAATCAAGCAAGCGTTATTTAATGTACTCAAAAACGCTAGAGAAGCAATCAGCAAAGAAGGCATTATTAAAATCCAAACCAGAAGTGACGATGAATTTGTTTTTATCGAAATCGGCGATAGCGGTTCTGGGATAAAAAAGGAACATATCGGAAATATCTTTCAACCTTACTTCACGACCAAGAATGAAGGTCATGGCCTGGGTATGATGATTGTAAATAGAATCATGCACGACCACGGTGGTCAAATAGGTATCTCTAGCAATATCAGTCATGGAACAGTTTTCACCCTTCAGTTCCCACAAAAGCATCGAAGAGTAAGATTATTGAATAGTTAGTTAATCACCTGAATCATTCTGTTCAATTTATTTTTTAGCGACTACAATACAACTTCTGGACGTTAGCATATCAATTGAATTCATTGTGTTAATCAAGTGACTGTTTTCTTGCCAAACATCTTTGTCATAATTTCTTAAATTTTTATCGTAAGACTTTATGCACAATTTGTGTATAGGCCAAAATAGTGTCGCCCAAAATAAGCAGCTTCTCTTTTTTCTATCTGTTTTAAAATCTATAGTCTTAAATCCAGCTACTGCGCATCCATAATGAAAATAAGGATAACTCAAGGGCATAATATGCCCACAAATTCTGCCGGCATTTTTAACATGTTTCGATGGCGGTGGAAAGAGACTGTTATAACCATAAAATAAATTACTGAAACGAGAAAGAATATGGGAAACATTTGGAACTGAAATAATTAATGTTCCATTCGACTTAAGTACACGGTATGCTTCTTTCATAAAATCATACGGCCTGAATGTATGCTCCAAAACTTCTATCGCGTATACTACATCAAAAAAATTATCTTCAAATGGAATCACTGAGTCTGTGCCAATTTTTTTACACACAACCTTATCATATTTAAATTCTTCAGGAACAATTTCACATGGATAAATACAGTTAGCCGGATCATGTCCTCTTGCTTCAGCCTCACTTCCTAGTCTCTGCGACATATACCCCTGCCCTGCTCCAAAGTCCAAAATTTTTACTGCTGTATTTAATTCGGGTTTAATCAAAGAAAAAATAACGTCATTGGTTGCTCGGTGTGATGCTGATAGTATTTCCATTTAAATATTTTTGTTGTATCGAAGATGAGGAATAAAAAATTAGAAAGCAACTCAGCATTGTTGTGTTCAAGAGATATTAATATGTTGTGAAACATTATCTATAACAACCATGTATAAAATATCTAGAAGCCTAAAAATTAAATGATATTTATCTACGTAAAAAGATTTAAATAATCTCTCTCACTAACTCATATACATTTTCAACCTCTAGTTTAGATAAATTAGAATTTGGCGCAGTAATATAATAATTATTGGGAGCATACAGCGGATAGGGGCCGAATCGTTCAGCATTTGTCGGACCAAATAATGCCAATATTGATTTGTTCATGGCAGCTGCTAAATGCATAGGACCACTGTCATTTGTAATAACTAATCTTGCTAATGATATTAATTTCGGTAGATCAATGATTTCAGTTTCTCCTGACAGATCAATAAAATTTTTCGCATTCGGTTTATTGCTATCGTTATTTTTATTATTTCCGGCCCAGACTACAGATAGATCAGAATGATTTTTTATAATTACATCAGTTAATTCTCCAAACTTGCCCCACTCTTTTTCAGGACGTCTGCTTTCGGGAAATATTAATATAAAATCTTTCTTTATAAAATCGTGTTTTGAAAATTTTTCAATTGATTTTCTAAATTTTAATTCTCCTTTTAATTCTTCACTCGCTCTAAAGATTGATAGAAATTTTAGTAATATTTCAATCGCATGTGCATTTTTAAAATTTTCAGGAACTGACACTTTTTCATTGTAAAATAACCCGGCAAATTCTCTGGCGTCACTGCGTCCAATTTTTCTTGGCGCTTTAGATGCGGCTGTCATTAATCCGGACCTGGCCAGTCCCTGCATATCAAGAACAATATCAAAATTTTGTTTCGATAATTCTTTAAGTAACTCATAAAATTTAAAAACTCCCCCTTTTCGATGATACACAAATATTTCATCAACCACGCTACAGGCAGAGACAATTGGTGCAAATATATCTCCAGCCACCCAGGAAATATGACAGTCACTTTTTTGCTCTCTTAAAGATTGCACCACTTGCAAACCATGGACAATGTCCCCGAATGATGATGGTTTTATGACGAGAATTTTTAACATCTATTATTTAAGTTAGTAAAAAAGTAATTTACTAAAAAGAGCATATCGAACATAATGGGCAATCAGAAAGAATTTAATGAAAAAAGATAATTTTTACGAGACTAACCAATTACTATCTGAATATTTGTTGTTTCATTATGGCGATCTCAATGACACGTTACCGTATGATTTTGGGCCAAAGGATTCTATTCAATTTCCCCAACGATGCATTTCTGAATTTCTGGATACTACAATCTTACCGAAAAATGCAAAAGCACTTGATGTGGGATGTGCTGTTGGAAGTTCAACTTTTGAGCTTGCACGATATTGTGAAAATGTAATTGGCATTGACTACTCAAAGTCTTTTATTGATGCAGCTAATGCTTTAAAAAAAGACGGTAAACTAGATTATGCAAAAAAAATCTGTGGCAGAATTTATGAAAATTCCACTGCCTGCATTCCCACTGAAATTGATCGCTTGCGAGTTAAATTTGAAGTCGGAGATGCTCATGCGTTGAGAGATGACATTGGATCATTCAATGTTGTCATGGCTGGAAATCTACTATGTCGGTTGCATGATCCAAGAAAATTTTTAAAGCAATTGTCCGATTTAATAGCTATCGACGGCCAACTTATTCTGACTACTCCAATGACATGGCTGGAAGAGTTTACACCAGCTGAGAATTGGTTGGGGGGACTACCGACATCAGAAAATACTCTCGACGCAATTAAAAGCGAGTTGAATGATAATTTTGAATTAATTTCATATAAAAATATTCCTTTTTTAATTCGTGAACATGCGCGAAAATTTCAGTGGAGTATAGCGCAGGGATCCCATTGGAGAAGGCTCTAGATGAGTAGCGTGCAATAGCATAGTTTATCAGTTTAAATAAGTAATAATATTAGATATTTTATTAATTAATTAATTAATAAAAACTAACGTAAATTATTGGTTAATAATTTGTCAAATATAGTGTTTTTTGACTATCCTTAGCATATGAGTTAAATATGCAATCGCAATTGCATGTTATTTGCATTGCATTTTCATCTAATTACAGATTTCAAAATATATTGAAATTTAGCTAAACCATTAGCAATTAGTGGCTTAATGCAAAATGACAAAATTGGCACGAAACATGCAATAATAGTAAGTGCGTTTATTGCATATTGGGAGGAGGCCTCCGTTTCTTTTATAGAAACGGGGGCCATTTTTTTGCCCAAAATAAACAGGCAATAATTCATATTTTATTATCGGCTATAGCAAATATCAAAATTCATGTCCGATAAATAGTCATGGATCGCCGCGTACAGCCGTCGTAGCCATAGGCTACTATGGCGGTGTCGGCTCACATTGTTCCTCGCTATGACAAAGTAAGTGCGTTTGTCATTGCGAGACCTGCTGAGGCAGGTCGCGGCAATCTAACTAATTTTCAATTTTTGATAACTGTATTATCATTCAGGTTTTTTGTTCTGAATTTTATAATATACGAAATTTATTATGGCAGATGCTATAATATCATGTTTTCTAGTGATCATGTCGTCCCGATAAATCGGGACTCGGTAGCGAGACCTGTGAATAGCCTGATATAAATTCAGGATGGCAATCTATCTGACTTGCATTTTTCTATTACTGTATAAGACTTTCGAACACTTCATTATTACATGTAAATGAAAACATTTATAGCAATTGCTATAAGTATGAAATATTATGATTAATGGATAAAAAAAATCCAAAAATAACCGATATATTTACATCAGTTATATTAATTTACACAATAATTCTAGGTGCTCTCAGCTTACTCCATCATTACCATCTCATTACTTCACCGGGTCAGTTAGAATATAGAGAAAGCTCAATACTATCGACTACCGATCTCCTCTTAAAAGGAGAAAATCCGTATGCCCTAAAAAATTTACCGCAGCAAACAAATGTCTACGGCTTGGTATATAATTTTGTCGTACTCCCTTTTGCAAAAGATTTTGGTACAAACTTTGTTGTCCATAGAATCATAACTGCAGTATTTATTTTTGGATCAGTCGTCATTTTATATCTATTTCTAAAATGGAGTGGAATTAATAATTCGATAAGCATATGCGGTGCGCTGATATTTTATATTTTACTGGTTAGAAGTTACACAACAATTGCACGCCCTGACAGCTTAGGCTTATTTCTTTTCCTGCTTAGTATTATAATACCATGGCGACACAATTATTCCCATGTCAGCTTAGGATTAAGTATTATAATTGGCATTCTGGCATTTTTGACAAAACCCTACTTCCTTTTTGGAATTCCCTGTGTTGCCCTTTATCTCTTTCTTTCTGATTCTAAAATTAAAGGAATTATCTATATTATAATTTCACTCCTTTGCGCATCTGTGCCCATATTTGTTATACATTACACGATACCATACTACTGGCATTGTACCTATTTCCATCATGTTGCAATGATCGCTGTTGATTTTAATTATATGATTGAACAATCAAAAAAGTTTATAATTTTTCACATCGGACTGATTCTCATCATAACACTGGCAGGAATTGTATTTTTATCAAATATTAGAAATAAAAAATGGAGTCTAACAAATCAGTTCGGCGAATTTAATTTCCTGAATCCAGATAAACCATTGTTATCAAAAAAATTTGGATTGATAACAGCTGGCCTTATATCCGCACTCATTGTGCTAACAGTGAAATTAGGATGGAATACCGGTGCTTACATGATCTACTACTATCATCTGGCAACACCACTGTTGTTAATTTATTCACTCAATTTTTTAAAAACTCATTCAGCTCAGCGAGTATTGCAACTCTGCTTTATTCTATTGAATCTGATTATACTTAATCTGCATCAGCCCGTAAAACCTCAATTTACTGATAGTCAATATCAAGATTGGCAGACATTAATCAACAGCTATGAAAAAGTGTATTCGGCACCACCACTGATTCATTTTTTAGTTAAGCTGGATAAACCGATTTATGACAATGGCCAAACAGAATACTTTGCCCACGGTATTCCAGATTTTAATAATAAGGATCTCATGTCAAATAACCCGGGCTATCTTCGAGTTAAAGACTACGTTCTTGATCTTCGCATTAAAATTTATTCTGGATATTTCGATCTAGTCTTACTTGCCAGAGGGTTTGAAAACGAATTTTTTGACCAAACAAGATTGATTGAAAATTACCGAATGAAGGAAGTTCGCTACCTCCCCGGCTATTTCAGTGGCAGCCCAGATTATAATGATGGAACCTTTCACAGAGCAATTGAAGTTTGGGTAAAGAAAAATCACTAGGCTAAGAGATTATTAGCATTTCTTATCGGCAGCTTGGCTTCAATGAGGCCGCATCTTGAAAGATGCGGAAATGGTGGTGAATATAGAATACTGAATACAGGATTCAGAATGCTTCAATGGGGCCGCATCTTGATAGATGGTCAACGACAATTATTCTTCCCTATTTGACGACAACTATAATTCCCTGGTACGGGGCAAAGGTGATGCTATCGCTTTTATTCATTTTATTTGTTAATATTTATTGGTGATCGCTTTCGGTAAAGCTACTTTTTTCTCTG
>JAJFLR010000022.1 GCA_021772565.1 Opitutales bacterium
TTATGAACAAATCCTAACGAAAAGTACAGGTAAAAAAATTGTAAAAAACATTCATATGCCCCATGTTGTTCACTAACAATACCTTGTGTATTGGATTAAATCAGTAAAATTGTATAAAAAAACTTAGGAAAACGTGTTGAAAAATTACCTGACCTCAGCCACATTCACCGTCAGTTTCAATTTCGCAATAATCAATACGAACAGACCACCAGAAAAATAATTGAAGAAGAACGCCCGCCAATGATAACGATTCCGGCTTATCGCGAAAAATTTGGCTTGGCAGAATAATAATTAATTATGTCTGACTGATAAACTTCTGTAGTAAGCATCTTTAAATTAAACACTTTTTGCTTTACTTATTCTATTCCAAACTAGCCGACAGACTGCTCGATAAACTTCTTTGCGTTCGTCCTCAGTAAGCTCTAATGCGTCAAAAACTATGGTGTCTAATTCTGCTCGATCTGGCAGTGGATTTGGCTCTTGTTTTTCAATAGGAATATCTGAATTCGGATAAATGCCGCATTCTTCGAAGATGGTTTTAATGTCTCGACTTAAAATCTTATTTTTAGGTAAAGATAATAAATTTGGCATCAAAACATATGAATCTGAAACCTCATAAACCATAAGGCTTCTCGGACCACCTCCACCACCTAAATCCCTTTTCATTACTTCACTCATAAAAGCGTAAATTGTTGAGTTGCACACAAATTGATTACTTCGATCAAGATATGAGTAATACATACGACAATCAGCAAAGTAGTCTTCATTAGAAATAAATACTGCAAGTCTCTTTCTAATTTCTTTTCCCCAGAACGTATTTCCACATACTGGTCCCAATTCGTACCAATACTTCCTCCCCTGAACACTTGGCACGGCACTCCAATAAACATTATTCTTCTTTTGCGTTTCACCCCATTCAATATACTTTAAAGCATTTGTACCTTTCAGTTCTTCTTTGCTTTTATTACAAATAAAAATCTTATATTTCAAATCTTTAGGATTAACTATAATGCTTTTACATTCACGTGGGCTTTTGATAACCGGCTTTAGAAATTCTGATTCAATCTGCCAATGTTGAATCTGCTCTTTTGTTAAATAGAAAAATTTATTCACCCCAGTTGTAATTCCACGGCGAACATCTGCTACATCACCAAGTTTAACTAATTTATTTTTGCCCTTCTCTAAAATCGTAAAAAATATATCAGGTGCGCGAAGATATTTTCCACCCCATTTGTCACCGATATATTTACCGGTCTGCATTTTAGTTTCGCTATCGTATTCTGTTCCACTTTCCCTTAGTTTTTTTGCAATTATCGGATAGACTCTAAATATATCATTACTCTCAACTTGTTTGGCATATTCAATTTGCAAAAGGTTTTCCGTAAAGATCGCCTCTTCAAATGGTTTTTTTAAAGCAACAAATTTAACCATAAATTTTTCATCACTCTTTTTTTGCGGTGCGTGAATAATGGAAATAATTGTATTCACGTCGGCAGCCCCAAAACTCCTTTTGGCATGATTATCAATAATAAGATCAACCCGACATCTCTTGAGTAAAAAATCCTGCAGCCACACACCATAGCCTACATCCAGCCATGAATTGGAACAGATATAAGTGTGAATACCGTTGCGATTAAGCAGACGTAACCCGCGAATATAAAAATAGGTGTAAAGATCGGACTTCGCGTTCATTTTGACTTTTGGCGAAAAATCATCAGGGAAATCAATTCTTACCATCTCCTGCAAATGTGTTTTATACTCCTTCTTATCTTTTATTTTACCGATTGGATCCTCAATGTATTCCTGTCGGACATAGGGCGGATTGCCAATAATAAGATCAAACCCATCCTTTTCAGCAAATACCTCGGCAAATTCAATGCTCCAAACCAACGGTTTACCACTGCTATGCAATACCGTTTCTTGCGCCTTAAGTTCAGCAATTTCGTCTTCAAGTTTTTTATTCTTTTCTTTATTAAACTCTAGTTCTTTTTGCTCTGGCTCAATAAGTTCTACAAAAAGCTCAAGATTTTTAACAGGGTTAATATTTTTTAATTTTCTTAGTTGTTCATTTTTTTCTTTGATTTCAATATTAAGGATTTCTTTATATATATCGAGTTCATTACGTTTTAGTTCCCATTCCTTTAATTCACTTTTATTATCAAAATATTGAAGTTTGAGATTTTTCAACTTAGTGATTTTTACTTTTATGGACTGACTTAATTCCATATTGTGTCCGGAAACAGGGAAAGCTTTTGAACCTACACGTTGGATCAGAGAATCCCCTTGTCTGATTTTAAAATCAAGGCTTGGTAAAATTGGTTCCAAAGAATTCCTTAAAGCATCCGGAGCATCGACAAATAAAGATAACCACAGACGAAGCTGGCAAATCCAAACCGCCCACTCTTTCACTTCTACACCGTATAATGAGTCTTTGATAATTTGTTTTTTACGTTCATAAATATTTCTGTCATCAAGACCATATCGTTGCCTTAAAGATTGCTCAACATGATCCAATACTTGCATCATACCGACTAAAAAAGCACCAGAGCCAACCGCCGGATCACAAATTGCTAATTTTTGTAATTCGTCTAAAATTGCCTGAGCCTCCTTTTTCGAGAAACTGCCTTCTTTTTGGTCTTCCTCTTTACCAATTTCTTTGAAGAATAACTCATATAGATTATCTGCCTTGACCGGATTTTCTAAATTCTTCTGCAACCATTTGACTAGACTCAAACGGCATATTAAATCCACTTCCGTTCTCGGAGTATATACAGCACCATTCGCTTTATTAACCAAACGTTCAAAAATTATTCCTAAAAATTCCGGGTTGAGTTGCAAATCCTCATCATCAAGCGAATTTTCTTCTATGGTAAAACTATGTGCAAAAAGGAAACTAAAAAACTGTTCGATTTCAACATCAGGAATAATCCAACCCTTATCGTCATAAGCAGGTTTTTCTTTAAATAATCCCCCGTTTAAATAGGGCGCCATTTGCAATTTATTTTCAGTTTCTGGCGAGAAGTCATTATTACCATAAGCAACTTTTTTGCCTGGTTGAGAGTTTAATGCCTCAAAAAATAGCGGCTTTATCCAACGAGAATAAAATTCATTTTTTCCAAATGATTTATCTTTGTACTCTCTAAAAAAACTTTGCACAAATTTCTCATCATCACCAATCCATTTTCTCTTTTGGATAAATCCGATGAAAACTGTCCTGATAATAAATAGTAGAACAAAATCCCCGGCACATTCCTCATCATCCATTTTGTTTACTTGTTTTGTTTTCTCAACAACCTTGTTATAAATCTGAAAAAACTCATCATAAAATAAGTCAGTTACAGCAGTTATAGAGAATGCCTCTTTGATTTTGCCTAGACTAGTGAAATCGCAAATTCCAATCTGTTTTAAAAATGTTTTGTTTGTGATTTGAGCATCTGAACTGACAAAATAAGTAAACCGACGAAAAGCACTCCAATTCCTTTTTGTTCCAAAATAATTTGCGTAAATTAAACTGAATCGAAAATTTCCATTTAGGTCATAATATATAAATATACCAGCATCTGCCCGTTGCTTTTTTAATATTATTTTTGCTTTTTCGTACTGGGCTTTTTTACCGGAACGCTCTGTCAAAGATTTTGAGGATTCAAATGCACAGATAATTAAATTTTGTCCTTCGGCTTTAAAATCTATTTCACCGAGCTTTATACCGTTTGTAAAACGATCGTCATCATAATGCTTCAATTCTTCTCTTCGTTGCCGAAACGAACGATTTTTGGCACGGAAAAATTGGATAAATTTATCAATAGCAAAATCGTCGATGATAGTATTTAAAATATTATTCTTCATATATTTCAATATCACCATTTCGAATATCCTTATTCAGCATTCGTAAGTATTTTTTCAATTCAGTTCGAAACACCGTATTTTTTATACTTATATTACTACCGATTTTGTCATTTTTACTTCGGTAAAAAAGAAAGAAACCGTCGCCAGATTCAACATCAACGAGAAACACAACTCGACGAGTGCCATGGACAGTGGTAGCATAGATTTTTATCAACTTTGACCCGGCAGGAAGAGATTCTCCTTTTATAGTAGAATAAATACCTTTGCCAAAAGCAGTTATTATAATCTCAAAATCCCGAGGTGGAATTAATCCCTTTTTAAACTCTTTTTTTCTAATGCTTGTTGCGATGACGATTGCACCCATAAAAACTATCGTTTGTGCTTACGCCAGTTTTTTACCACTGAGTTCATTTCCACCTGTATTTCATCATCTACAGGAATTTCAGATACTTCGTAGCGCGGCAACTCTAATGAAAATGGGATGCTGCGTGTTTGAACAATCTTTTTCATATAGAGACGAATGGCTGTAGGCATGTCCAAACCAAGAGACTCAAGCACTTTTTCCGCAGCAGTCTTGTCTGCATCTTCGATTCGAATTTGAATATTTTTCATATCTTAAAACGTATGCAAAACACATGCGTTTTGCAAGAATAAATTCATAGACTCTTTGGCTTTATACAATGCCCTTGTTCTTTTAGTCGCCAGTTCCGGATCCTCTATTTCCTGAACTCTTTCATAACCAACACGCGCAAACCAAAGCTTTAAAGGCTCTGCTTTAGGTGAGGGGATAGACTGGATGAGACGGAAAATGCCTTCTGTGTGCCAGCAATACATTATTTGTATTCCTCCAGAAGTATCCACTTCCAGCATAAGGGGTGGTACAAATTGTACCCCCCCCCTTGTTTAGTTAATCTTGCAAGTTCCCGATCTCTTTGCTTTATTCGTTTAAAATATTGTGCGGGATCAGGTGAATCAGTAAGCACCTTTACCACATCATTAACCACAAACCACCACTCATTTTGGTAAATAGTTTTACGTATCTCCTTCCTGCGAAAAATTGCAATCTTGGTTGGTTGATTTTTATTCATATTTTTCGGTTTTCAATAGCGATAATAATTTCTTTGGAAAGATCGTGTTGCCGTTGTTTTTCTTTTAATAGATAGTCTTCGCCTATCTCCTGCTTTAGTTTTGCTATTTCTTCCACAGTTTTTTTGTTATTATCAATATTACTGAAATTCAGATTCGCAATACGGCGTAATGTGAAATCCGACAAGGTTCCAAAATCAATAATATCCTCACGTAAGGTTCTTATGAAATCCATCTGTTGCAGCATTTCCTGCCAGGGTTTCGAGATGATGCTTTTGAGATTGTTTAAGGCCTGTTGTTCGAGACTCTGCTCATTGTTTGGGATAGTCTTCTGTTCTCTTCGAGTCCTTATTCTCCCATAAGATTCCCAAAATATATTGCTAAGCGTTAAGGCTTTCTCGCTTTTATCACATGCGATATGGTCAAATATTTCTTCTAATGTTATATCGCGAATTTCATTTTTTTTGTTGTCGCCACAATTAAGCGCGTGAATGTACATGCGGCCTTTTTTTATAAAAACCAGCAGCTCATTCTCATTATAAAGCTTGGCCACTTTAACTCGCGGCGGAAATTTGCCGATATCACTTACCATATCCGGGTATTTTTTTTGTAGTTTTAGAAATATCCTTAATGCTTTGGTATAAAATGCTTCATCTTCCAATGAGTCCGGGTTTGTTTGAATTTTTTCGAAAAGGCCGGCAGGAGTCGGATCTTCGTCGACATCAAAGATTTTAGCATCTTCTCCCAATGCATTGTGAATGAGAAACATTTTCTGCTCAGCAATTTCCCGACTCTTAACAATGGTGGCGCCTTTTTCTGTCGGGAAGAAATTCACTAAATAGAGTTCGTTAAAGACTTTTTTACTGATGCGATTGATCCGACCAACACGCTGTATAACTCGGACAGGATTCCAGGGAATGTCATAATTAATAACCATACCCGCACGATTTAAATTATAGCCCTCAGAAATTTTATCAGTCGCAAGCAAAATGTCATAATTATCTTCCTGTTCATCACAGGAAGCATCAAAGTTTTTATTGATATGAATAATTTTATTTGCCGACAGATGTTTGCCCACTACTAAAAGTCTTTTGCCAAACTTACCTTTAAGAACTTTTTCAAGATAATTTACCGTGTCAGTATATTCAGAAAATATAATAATCTTTCTCTTAGGTTCTCCTTGTATTGGGATTTCATTCAACACATCATTTATATTTTTCACCAGGCAATCGGACTTAGGATCATTCTTTACCAAATCCAATCGTCCTAGCTCATTTAATATTGTACCAAATAAGTTCAGGTCAGATTTTATATCTGCGATGAAATCATCCTTATTAAGGAAATCATTAACTTCATAAATTCGATTATTTTTGGGATAATCACCCTCACGCAACTTTTCGGCAAATTCTTCAAGTTGCTGTTCAATTTCCTCGATCTCAAAATCGTATATTTTTTCTAAAAGCGACCGGTCGAGAATGTATTTTCCTGTCTTTTCTATAAACGCTAAAACAATCGTGGTGATATACTGGAAATTTTTTATACTCTGTTCAAACGATCCAAAAGAGCTTTCAAATCGTTTGACGATCAAACGCCGCATAAATTCATACAAGTTCTTTTGCTGTAAATATTGAAAATTTTCTTTTTCGCTTAATTTTTCTTCGTAAATTTTCCCACGTTCCACTTCGTATTCAAATGGCCTATAAATTGCGCCTTTAAATTGACCGCCTAGATCTAGCTCGCCAAAATAGTCATCGATAATCCGGTCATAGAATTTTGATTGTGATTCAGATAATTCAAAATACCACTCTCGAGGATCATTTAACATTGAGAGATGTTTAACTTCATTTTTGTAGAAAGGATTATTTTGCAAGTCCAAACGGTTTCTTCGAATTGTAATCGGTTCAATAACATCTCTAATTTGTTTTGCCAGGTGAAGTGATCGTTGTTTTACCAAGTCGAAATTAATATTCCTGTCGCCAAACATGGTTTCGTAATAATTATCCGCCTTTATTCTCTTGTTTTCATTTGGCGAGTCCCAATATTTTCTAATATAACCCAAACGGTCAAACGCCCCTTTAAAAAGCTTGAATTTATCGACAAGGTTATTTTCCAACGTGATAGCAGATTTTTTTGGCGTAATGAATAATTTCAGCAAGGACAAAATGTCTGCCGGTCTATTATTGAAAGGAGTAGCGGTAAGTAATAGCACAATTTTGTTACGACAAATATTTTTTAGAAACTCATAATTTTTTGTGTCTTGATTCCTAAAACGATGTGCTTCATCGATAATTATAATATCAATATTTTGTGCTTTTTTAACAAATTTATTAATATTTTCGAGATCACCAGTCGACCTAACTTCCCAACCATATAGCTCAAACTCTTCTATATATTTTTTCCATCCGGAATTTTTGTTCTCATCACCGACTAATCCCGGTGGACAAATTACAAGACCTCTTTTTCTAAGTTCTTTAACAATACAGCAAGCAATAACTGTTTTTCCCAATCCAACAACATCGGCGATTATTACACCATTATTTTTTTCAATAATTGCTAATGACTGTTTCACCGCATCCAGTTGGTATTGATACGGAGTATACCCATTATTTTCCAAGAGAATTTTGAGTGAATCACAAATATCCTTTTGCTCAAAGGAGTCCAAATATGTTTTCAAGACCAAAACATAGGCCTCAAAAGGAGTTATTTCTTTTACAAGAGTTTCATTCTCAACAGTTTCAATAAGCTTAGTTTTAATTTCATCATCTTCGGTTATTTTTACAGCATCATTCCATAACGCGTCAAAATATTCTTCAGCTTTTTCAACTCCATAATCACTGATTTCAACATTAAACTCTTCCTGCGTTGTAAGTCCTGCTCGAGTTAAGTTGCTACTTCCTGTTATGAATAAATTTTTTCTACCTATCTGCCCCTCTTCAAGTTTAAATATATATAATTTTGCATGATTCTTATTATAGGTTTTTCGTATTACTAACTGATCTTTTTTGACCAATTCGATAAAAAAACTAACTTGCTCGTAAAATTCCTCAGTATCAAACTCATCGTTGTTCACAGCACTCTTGACTGATTGCAAAAATTTATAGCTTCTTTCCTCATCAGACAATTGATGCTCTGGATCAGCTAATTCGAGTATGCCCCTGTTTGTCTTATCGACATTTAAACCAACGAGTATGTTTATTTTGGTATTTGGATTTTTTTTTAATCCGTCATATAATTCATGAATACCTGAAAAATAAAAGAATCCTACCAAAAACTTTAACTCATCACTTTTCGCTATAAGCTCGATTAGACGATTTTTTAAATTATCCGATTCACTGTTTGTAATAAAGTTTTTCATATTTCTGTAGATATAATTCTCTTCATTCGAAATATTATTTACGTATTAATAGAAATTGCTGTTATTAAGGAATCCTTAATAATTAAATCCACACTCAAAACTTTCAATTTAAAAAATATTACTTTTTATCATTTCTGAAAAATCCATCTAAGTCTGTAATCACAGTAAAAATTTTAACCTTTTTAAAGCTGGCTTAGAACTAGTAGTTTAATTCTGCCAAAATACATTTCCCACTTGAATGAATTTAATCCTATGTTACAGTGGTAGAATACAGAAATAAATCTACCTATAAAGAAAATGACATTAAATATAAAAAATCCTGAAGCTTATCAACTTGCACAGGAACTATCTAAAGCAACCGGGAAAACAATGACATCTTCAATTATTGATGCATTGAAAGACAAACTTGATAGGGTGAATAAAACGCATTTAAGTCATCACAACACATTAGCTGAGTCTCTTGATGAGATTGCACTTCATTGTGCTTCTTTACCTCATTTAGATGATAGATCTTCTGATATGATTATAGAGTATGACGAAAATGGGCTACCCGGATAAATTGAAATGGTAGTCGATACGTCAGCACTTTTAGCAATATTGTTAAACGAACCAGAACGATCAGATTTTAACCAAAAAATTGGGTCTGCCAACACATGCATTATTTCATCTGGCACATACCTGGAAACTTGTATCGTAATTGAAACCCGTTTGGGTTACGAAGGGATGCGTGATCTTCGCTATTTCATGGAAACCGCAAAAATTGAAATTATTGCTTTTGATTCATATCACACAGAAATAGCCAGACGAGCATATAATAAATTTGGCAAAGGAAAACATCCAGCCGGATTAAATTATGGAGATTGTTTTGCCTATGCTTTAGCCTCAACTACCGATCAACCTTTGTTGTTTAAAGGTAATGATTTTTCACAAACAGATATTAAAAAGGCTTAAACCGCTCACAATAAAAACATCGACCCCAAGCTCAGGAAAATAAAAAATCCGGCAGTGTCGGTCACAGCAGTTAAAAATATTGATGAACTCTGTGCCGGATCAAAATTAAATTTCTTCAAAAACAATGGAATAAATGCGCCAAATAACCCGGCTAATCCCATATTCAAAATCATCGCAATAAATATTACTAACGCTACCATTTTATTGGAAGTAATTACAAAACCAATAACTCCTGCTACTATCCCAATAACAAATCCGTTTATTAATCCGAGTGAAGTTTCCTTAATAAATAAATTTCGATGATCTGAATTTTCAACTTCGCCAAGTGCCAAACTGCGAATGGCAATTGCCAAGGTCTGATGTCCCGCGTTTCCTCCTAGACTGGCTATAATAGGCATGAAGGCAGCCAATAACGGCATCATACCAATTTGCTTTTCAAACATAATAACGATGCCTCCAGCTAAAAATGCTGTAATCAAATTCACCTGTAACCACGGATTTCTTTTTTTAACACTGTATGATAATTTATCGTGAATACTTTCATCGGCACCGGCTCCAACAAGTTTTTGAATATCTTCGGTTGCCTCATCCTGTAAAATATCCAAAACGTCATCATGCATAACGATACCGAGCAATTTACCATCATGATCAATAACCGGTAATGATGCTAAATTATGGTCAGCCATTGCTAATGCGACTTCTTCACGATCCTGTTCCGGATAACTCATACCGGTTAGTTGTGTATCCATAATATCAGCCATTTTTTCGTCTGGATCAGCCAAGATTAATTTTTTTAACGATACAACGCCCTTCAAGATTTCATTTTGATCAACCACATAAATAAAATAAATATCATCATCCTGATCACTGTTTTCCCTAACCTTGGAAATCGTTTGGTCAACAGTCATCGTGTCCAATGCAGTTGATACAACCGAAGTCATTACGCCCCCTGCGGTATCGGAAGAATAGGTCAACAAATCTTTCACTGCTTGAGCTGCGTCGGGCTCGATCTTATCGAGCAATCGCACCCTATCGTGATCCTCCATCTCAGCAACAATATCAGCAGCATCATCAGGTTGAAATTCTTCTAAAATTTTTACTGCCCGCTCCTCACGCATGGCACCGACAACCTCAGCAGAATCATCAGGTTCCATCTCCGATAGAATATCTGATGCAATCTCTTCGTTGAACAAACGTAAAACAGTGCGCCGTTCATCGACATCTAACCGCTCTAAAAAACCGGCGAGTGCAACCGCTGGTGTAACCGACAACCTATTGGTGTCTAACGACGTCAATTTATCTCGAGGATGAGAAATTAAGTCCTCAACAGAATATTCCTCAATTGACTGTTCATCTGGTTGTTGCATCGAATTTTGATGAAGAAAGATTATTAAGTTTTCAAATTATTATAAAAAAAATCACAATCGGTATCAGCACAATATAAAAGTGCGGCTATCGGTATCGATTAAATCGAATGCGATACCGATAGCCGTTTCACTGATACCGAAAGCGATTTGAATCTTCATCATAGAAATAATAAATTGCTACTATTATTTATGAAATGCATTCAATATAAATTTCTCTAATTCTAAATAATTTCTAGAAGTCTGTTAATTCGGTTTACTGTTTTTTCTTTGCCTAAAACTTCCAGCATACCGTAAAAACTTGGCCCGGCATTTGTCCCGGAAACCGCTAGTCTACCAGTGTGAATATAAGCGCCAGTATTGACATCAAATTTACCGGCTAAAACCTGCACTAATTCTTCCAGTGATACTTGATCAAATTTCTCAAGTTTTTCGATTGCATTCAATAATTCAGTTAAGCGCGATTTAGGTTCACCTTTTTTCAAGATTTTATTTTTTGCTTTCTCATTGAAATCAAAATCTTCGTTAAAAAAGTAATTACAAAATGATGGTAAGTCATCAATCGACCGTACTTTCTCCTGACAAATTTTTAAAACCGAATTTAAATAATCGGTATCAATATTTTCATCGATTAATTTTGCTGCAGTTAAAATTGGCTTAGCCAAATTAATAAATTCATCTATAGGTAAATGACGCAAATGTTCAGAATTGATAAACGACATTTTTTTCTCATCAAACCGTGCATTATTTTTATTAATTCCCTCCAAACTAAAAAGCTGAATAATCTCCTCAATCGGTAAAACTTCCCGATCATCTTTTGGCGACCAACCGAGTAAACAGAGATAATTTCGTACTGCCGCGGGCAAAAAATTTCTAGACTGGTATTCATCAATCAATGCACCCTCGTCGCGCTTACTCATTTTGCCCGAACCGTGAGATTTTAAAATAAGTGGGATATGCGCAAACTCCGGCGGTGTATGACCAAACGCTTTAAACAATTCACAATGCTTGCTGGTATTAGAAAGATGATCTTCGCCACGTATAACGTGAGAAATCTGCATACAAATATCATCGACTACATTGACAAAATGAAAAACCGGTTCGCCATTTTTTCGAAAAATAACAAAATCCTGTTCTTCTGCTCTTTCAACTTTACCGCGCACTAAGTCATTAATAACTTGAGGTTCTGCTTTAACTTTTTCGACTTCGCATTTTTTAAAATTATCATAAGCTTGATACCGATCACCCTCCAACCGAAAAAAAACCGCCCCATCTTTATCATAGGCACGATCGGTATCTCGTAATTTTTTTAAATATACCTGATAAACATCTTTGCGTTCACTCTGAAAATACGACCCGAAATCACCGCCGACTTCCGGCCCCTCATCCCACAACAAGCCGAGCCATTTCATGCCATCGATTAAATGCTGAAGAGCCTCCGGTGTATTGCGCTCCTTATCGGTATCCTCAATACGCAAAATAAATTTCCCGCCAGTATGCTGAGCATAGAGCCAGTTAAAAAGTGCAGTACGGGCACTACCAATATGAAATGATCCTGTCGGACTCGGTGCAAATCTTACGCGAACTTGTGACATGGTATTTATATTTTTAAAATTAAAAACCAGTAGTTCACATTTTTCAAAATGAATGTCGAGAGATAGTTGGAAATGAAATTTTTTGTTGGGTCTAAACCAATTATATTATTAAGATACAGACTCGCATTTCACAATTCTAATTTCTTTAACGGCATGGTCTATCCAATAAGTTATGATTAAATTTTGAAACAGCATTACGTGATAAATTCTACCGGATGTCCCTTTTTCCTAAAAATCTCCTTCTATGAATGGATTGTCTGCAAGTTTTTCAAAAAATTGAACCGCTAGTTTGCAAATTTTTGTCGGGCCGCCTAGCAAAAATCTTACCGTCTGGCCAGACAACACGTAATCATAATCCATATTTTAGAAGTTTTTTGATGAGAGGTCTGCATCAATTTTTAAAAACTCATCGAGCTTAAGATTATCACCTTCAGATATGGAATCCCAAAGTCGATCTAATTCATTGCCGTAATCAGGATTTTCTCTAACGGAAAGATGTTTTGTATAAGCCGCCAGATTTAAAATTTCCAATTTATCAAGCGTATCAATATTTTCCTTTATCTCTTTTAAAGTCATATAAATTAATTTAAATATCCAAAATAATAATGTCAAACAGTTCTCTCTCAATTGATTTGGGTATAAGCCAGTTTGTGTGGTGTTGAAAGAAAGCATAAGAAAAAAGCTTACAAGAATCTTATTTTAAAAATTACGGAATGCCTCCTTTAGTTTTCCGGGCAGTATTCCAGTTTATCCCTCAGCTATTATAGAATGCAAAATTTTTTCCTTCAGATGAGAGCATTTTCTGTTGTCCAATTTTTTTGGATATTCCATGTAGGGCATTCGCTTGGAGGCTGTTGAAAAACAGTAAGACTACGCAATTGTCATTGCGAGAAGCGAAGCGCCGCGGCAATCCAGATCGTGGAATGCTGATAGATTGCGAGCCATCATGATGATGGCTCGCAATGACAAAAGTGTACAATATCTTTTGCTGTTTTTCAACAGCCTCCTTACGAAACGCCTTCCCCAGAAATACTGAATCGTGATACCATGACATTAAGACAAGCGCGAGTCGCACATACCTAACCTTTTTAGATTTTAAATAACGCTTTCAGGGAGAAGTAAGCCGGATTTTGTTTCCTGATATTGAGTCAGGTGCATTCATTTATCTACAGATCGACCTAAATCGATCCGTCTTCCCGAAAGAAGTGCGACACACCCGGAATCATAGAACGAGCAACTCGATCCCTTCTTGGTCTTGCACCAGACTGGGTTTATCGTGCCTCCTCAGTTACCCTCGGAGCGGTAGGCTCTTACCCCACCTTTTCACCCTTATCCCGCCGAAACGAGACGGTATATTTTCTGTGACACTGTCCGTCACTCCAGGCTTAAACCTGAAATGCCCATACTTTCATATGGAATCCTGCCCTGCGGTGTCCGGACTTTCCTCTCCATTGCAAAGAACAGAGCGAATGCGCTCTCCCTGAAAACTAACTAATAATCTACGATCATTTTTATAACAAGCAAGGGGATATTTTGTGTTAATTTCTACTTGATCGTAACGCTGCAATCCATATATTGAATTTTAAAGTTATGGCTAAAAGTCAAAATGTAGTACAAGTGAAGAATCCACGTTCAGGGCATTACGTTAAGATCAACCGTGCTCAGGGCAAAATTGTAGCGCATAAGACTTCTCCAGGGCCGTATAAAGGAATCCCGGTTGCAAAGAAAAAAAGTAAATGATACTTTATAATCCCGTCGACGGTGATGTCTCCTCCAGATCGATCCGTTACAGACCCAGAACGAGTTTTCTCATGACCAAACTCGGGAAGCCACTTCCTGATGAGATTAAGAAAATTCGATAGACTTTCACGCAAGTAACCTCACTGTTTTCCGGATCAGTTTTGGATCCATGCTCTACGATGAAGACACTCTTGCATTTATTGAAATAATTGTAGTATCATCAACTGCTTAAGATAATATTTCGTATGTCAAATTTACTGAAGAAACTTTATAATTCCTGCAATCCACTTAAACCGGCAACACCGGCACAGTACGTTGATTGCACTGAAGTCCGTGGTGGCGCTGCTTTTTTTCAGCAATATCAAAACGAACTCGCTTTAGTAGAAGGCTCTTTTTTATGCACCCTTTTTTCAGGCCATATCGGCTGTGGTAAATCTTCCGAATTGCATCATCTGGCTCATAAGTTGGAAGATCCAAAACCTACAGCCTCCAGTAAACGATACTTTCCAATTATACTCGATGCCAGCGAGTATTTAGACGATTACGATGTTACGCCAACGGATTTATTGCTGGCAATTGTTGCGGAAGTCGCTGCCAAACTTAAAGAAAAAGACATAGGCGAATTATCAGACAATTACTTCGTTAAAAGATTTAATGAAATTAAAAAGTTCTTTCTCAGTGAAGTTGAAATTGCAGAAGGAGAATTATCGCTTTGGAATATCAAAGCAAAGATTCAGCGATTAAAGAGTGATCCTGAAGCACGAAAAAAAGTACGTGATAATCTCCTACCCCAAACGTCCACTATCCTCCATGAAATTAATACTGTCTTTGAAGAAGCTCGATTGAAATTAAAAAATCACAAAGTTAAAAATGATGAAACGCCATATTCTGATTTTGTCCTAATCGTTGATAATCTTGAAAAAATTCAACGTATTTCGGGACACGATGAAGGAGAAGCTTCACACAAAGAATTATTTGTCGAACGCGCACCGCAACTTAAATCACTTAATGCACACGTTATTTATACGATTCCGTTATCATTAGTGATATCTTTCGGCCCAAAGTTAGAAATAATTTATGGTTCTACACCATTCGTCCTACCGATGATAAAAATTATTGAACGGAATAAACGTAAGCCTTACCTGAAAGGCAGAAAGTGTCTTGAATCCATTTTACTGAAGCGACTCGGAGAACCGTCATTGGATAATTATATTGAAAAAGAAGCGCTCGATTGGCTCATGGAATATACCGGCGGGCACATTCGTGGATTTCTCGCAACTATCCAGGAAGCTTGTACTTACATTGATCAACTACCTATTACTTTAAAAGCTGCGCAAAAAGCGTTGGCTCAATCAGTTCGATTGTTCAGCTCCTCTATTCCAGCCAGTTACTGGCCTAAGTTAGCGGAACTGGAGCTATCCGAACAAAAAGACATCGATAACAACGACCCGGATTTCAGAAAAATGCTCGAACAAATCATAATTCTTGAATACATCAATGGTGGTATCGAAGAGGATGCGTTTAATCCGGTAACACCCTGGTATGTTGTAAATCCTATAGTTCGAGAATTAAATACATTCAAGTCCCATCTTGAAAAGTTCAGCAAAGATAAAGAATCACAGAAATAATTTAAAAAACTAAACTTCGGAAACGTGGCATTATCTTCCAAAGTAAAATCAATTGATCCATTCTCAGAATCTTTTGCACACAGATCTGATGAAACTAGTGAATACAATGCTTTAAAACGTGCGTTAAAACTCGCTTCAGGTTTTACTCTGTTTTTTGTTCATTGCAATAACCTGCCATTGCGTCGAAAATTGATCAGTGAAATTAAAACCGATTTAGCTGACTTGAATATTTTGGAGTTTCCACTTGAAAAAGAAATAACGCATTTGCTTGATTTTTTTCGCAATAAAAAATCCGATGAATTTCATTCTCCAGATATCATATTTCTACATGGAATTGAAAACTGGCTGGCCGATGGTGAAAAAGGTGAGCAATCGCCATTTATTCTCAATTTAAATGCAGCCCGAAATAATTTTCCGGTAGCCCTGCCTCTACCAATTGTATTCTGGGTCAATGAACGTGTAATGACTACAATAGCCCGTGGTGCTCCCGACTTTTGCTCCATTCGCTCAGGTATATATTTCTTTGAAGCACCGGTAGAGAAGAGAACTGATATCGAGCGAATTCTGGCTGATGCTGACCAGGCAGCAGTCGATGGATTATCGTATGAAGAAAAAATTGAGCGGCTGGAAACCGTTCGAAAAATGCTCAATGACTACGAATCGTTGCCTAATGAAACTCGCGACAGATCAACCGAATCACGCTTATTATACAATTTATACCAAATCAACAATTCTCTGGGTAATTATGATGAAGCTGAAAAGTTGATTAGTCAAAGACTCAAACTCGATCGAGAATTGTATGGAAATAATAGCTCGGAGGTCACAGCCGATTTAAATGATCTCGCTTTATTGTTAAATTCTAAAGGGCAGAATAAAAAAGCGATTGAGTTGATTCAAGAGGCGTTGAAAATCGATATAAAACTGTTTGGAGAAAGTGACCAAAGCGTTGCAATTCGTTATAACAATCTCGGCATCGCCTATCATGCCTTGGGTGATGCAGCGAAAGCAAAGAGCTATTACGAAAAGGCGCTCGAAATCGATCGGGCTGTATTTGGTGAGCAGCATCCCAAAATAGCGATTCGTTATAACAATCTCGGCGAAGCCTATCGCGGTTTGGGCGATGCAGCGAAAGCAAAGAGCTATTACGAAAAGGCACTCGAAATCGATCGGACTGTATTTGGTGAGCAGCATCCTGATACCGCTACAGATTATAACAATCTCGGCTCTGCCTATAGTGACTTGGGCGAGCCAGCGAAATCGGTCAGCTATTACGAAAAGGCACTTGAAATCGATCGTTCTGTATTTGGTGAACAACATCCCAACATAGCGATTAGTTATAACAATCTCGGATCTGCCTATCGTGACTTGGGCGATACAGCGAAAGCGGTCAGCTATTACGAAAAGGCGCTCGAAATTTTTAAAACAGTTTATGGGCCGGAGCATCCCAACACAATCACTGTCAAAAAAAATCTGGATGCTACAAAAAAAATGATGTTATAGAATAATGTAATATTTATAATTTTTAATCTACAATGGCCAAAAAAAACATTCTATTCGTCTGCATTCACAACAGCGCACGCAGCCAGATGGCAGAGGCGTTTGTAAACAATTATTATGGTGAAAAATTTCATGCTCAGAGTGCCGGGATTGAACCAGGGAAGTTGAATCCTATTGTCGTCGATGCGATGCAGGAAATTGGCATTGATATTTCAGGCAATTCAACAACGAGTGTCGCTGAAGTTATTGAGAGTAAACAGACATTTGATTATTTGATAACGGTCTGCGACGAAACAAGTGCCGAACGTTGTCCAATTGTTCCGGGAACAGGTGAGCGTTTACATTGGGGATTTCCAGATCCTTCCGGATTAGATGGTAGTTATGAGGAAAAGCTTTCTGAGACACGGACTATTCGTGATGCGATAAAGACTAAAATTGTGTCTTGGTGCGGAGAGATGTGATAAACTAATTTGTAATTTGGGTAGGGACGTCTGTCCGTTCGGCTGAGCTCACGGCCGAAGCCCCAGACGTCCGCGACAGGGACTTAGTTTCGTCTAAGACACGGATGCCTCGGAGATGCATCCCTACCTAATTTTTATTACGTTGTTGGTCTTAACGATGGAAATAAAATTGTATCGCGGATGCTGGCAGCACCGGTTAGCAAAATTACCAAACGATCGATACCGACTCCCATGCCGCCGGCCGGTGGCATTCCATGTTCCAATGCCAGCAGAAAATCATTGTCGATATTTTGCACTTCTTCGCCAGCTTGTGCTTCAAACATTTGTCGTTGAACTAACGGATCATTTTGTTCGGAATAGGCCGGCGCAATTTCCTGTCCATTGATACAGAGTTCAAAAACGTCGATAGTTGAATCGTCACCCTCGGTAATTTTTGCTAACGGGCAAAGTTCTTTCGGCAGATGCGTAACAAATGTCGGCTGAATTAATCCTGGCTCGATTATTTTTTCAAAGACGTTACTGGTAATTTCGAAATCTTCTAACGCAGGATTAACCTCAATTTTCAGTTCCTCGCATTTTTTTAATTTTTCTTCTTTGGATAGTGCAAACCAGTCTACATCACCAGTTGCCTCTATAACTAAGTCTTTATATTTTGCTTCTTTCCATTCACCGCCAAGCTCAATTTTCTCACCATCATAACGTTCTATTTCAGTAGTGCCTAAAACTTCGTCACAGATAGTTTGAATCATGTCACGGATCAATTTCATCATTCCACGATAATCGGTGTAAGCCTGGTAAACTTCGAGCATTGTAAATTCCGGATTATGTTTTCTGGACAAACCTTCGTTACGAAAAATTCGCCCTAGCTCATAGACTCGGTCGATGCCACCCACTAAAAGTCTTTTTAAGTGAAGTTCCAATGCGATGCGTAAATAAAAGTCACAATCCAATGCATTAAAGTGTGTGGTAAATGGACGAGCGGCAGCACCACCGGCTTCGGCTTGCAGCATCGGTGTTTCGACTTCTAAAAAATTCTGCTTGTCGAGAAATCGGCGAATGGATGAAATTATTTTAGACCGTTTGATAAAACGTTCCCGCGAATCCATGTTGCCAATTAAATCGAGATAGCGTTGACGATAAATTTGCTCACTATCTTTCAGGCCATGAAATTTTTCAGGTAATGGACGTAACGATTTACTGACTAGAGTAAATTTTTTTACTCGAACCGTAATTTCTTCAGTTTTAGTTTTAAAGAGCTGGCCTTCGGCACCGATAAAGTCTCCGATATCGAGTTTCTTGAAAAATTTATATTCCTCCTCCCCTACTTCATCTCTTTTAAAATAAAGTTGCATCCGTCCATCGCGATCGAGAATTTTTACAAAGGCGGCTTTACCCATCAGGCGCATGACAACAATTCGTCCGGCTACTTTAACCGTCGGACTGTTTTCTTCACCTTCAGAATAATGTGATTTTGCCTCAGAAGAACTGTGAAGCTGCTCACAGTTGCCTCTATACGGATCGATACCTGCTTCTCGCAAGGCTTCGAGTTTGTTGAGACGAACTTTAAATATATCGCCGGTGGAATCTTTTTCTTGTTTACTCATTGTTATTATAAGTCGAATTGTTCTCACCCTTTCTACTACGAGTCAAGAAATCTGTGAATGAGGTCATATCGAGCTTATGAATGCTGCATAACAGTCAATATAGAAAAATGAAAAGTCATGGATCGCCGCGTCATTTCATTCCTCGCGATGACAAAGTAATAAATAATAGACATAACTCTATTCAAGAAGAGAATGCAGAAATTAATCAAAAAAAAACCCCCTGTATTTAGTTATTTACAAATTAAGAACTTATATTAGATTATGAAACAATGGATTTGTTTTTAAACAGTTATAGTTTAGCATTTATCAATGGAATTGGAACCATGGAATTGGTTATAATTTTCCTGGTTGTATTGCTTATTTTTGGACCAAAAAAATTACCAGAGCTTGCACGCGGCATTGGTAAATCAATTAAAGAATTTAAAAAATCTGCAAACGAAATTGAAGATGATATTAAAACTGTCATCGATGATTCGGAGACAAATAAGACCCAAAGCACAGCTGGGGCAAGTGATGCTAACTCGGCGCAGCGGACTGAAGAAACTAAGACGACTAGCTAATATATTTTTTTCTAGAGAAATTGCCGCAATCACAGTGTGAGCTCACTACCGAGTCCCGATTTATGGGACAACATGTTCACGAGAAAACATGACAATATAAATTGGTATGTGTTAGACAGAACTATAAATTTCAACCTACCATAATAAATCCAATTTGATTTTGGATTCGCTCAATGGTTTCGGCGTTAATTTCCATTATGGGTACTTCATATTCTTTCTTTTCTTTCACATGAATATAGTGTTGAATTTGACCATCGCTATTGGTTACCCCTAAATTTTTAATTATTCTTTTTCGCTCCAGAATAATAGACAGTAAATACTTTAAAATATTTACATCTTCAACATCGTTAGATTCTTCTTCAAAAAGTGAGAGAAATAAATCTTCAGACGACTTCAATGCCTGGCGCTTAGCTTCGGCAGGATCCTCCTCATCCTTAACAACGTGTGACCACCAGCCTAAAATTTTCTCATCTTTTTTGAATGAATCTTCTTCAGATTTTAAAATGTCTTTACGAGCAATTTCACCATTTTCATCATGCGAAATATAACTTATTACAATGTCACCCGGCTGAAATTCAACATCTGTAATAGTTGATTTTCCGGTATTCGATTTCACACTCCATTCCATAATTTTTTTATTTATCTATTTTTGATTTTGCAAATTGTTTTAACACTGAGTCAAGTATCTTAGGTAATGAGACCCACCTACACACTCTATCTTTGAATGGAAAATATATTTAATTATTCAACCAGTTTGGGTTCTCCCGAGATTTTTCACTTAATTTATTCCAGTCAAGCATAGCATCAATCTGATTGGTATCGAGTACCCCTATGAGTTTATCATGCTGATAAACTGGATAAACTGATCGATCTTTTTTTATGAGCAAGTCAGCAAATATATTTAAAAACCAATCAGCCTGCAATATAGACTTTTGTTTAATACAATAATCTTTCAGAGTTTCTTTTAAGCTATTTTTCTTTGCCAAACGTTTAATATCTTCAGGAAATAAAACAGCCAGAACCGAGTTGTCATCATCCATGACAACAACCTCGCGCGGTTGATTATATTTCATCAAATCTACAGCATCCTCAATTGTTTTACTTTTATCTAACTTCGCAAAACTGTGGCGAGTAAGATCGCGAACTTTTAAGTCACGAAACATTTCCTGTTTTTTCACAAATTTATATTCAAGCTCACCACCAAGATAGATAAATGCAAAAAGTGCAGCCATAAGGTAATTGCCATGATTAAAGATTGAGAGATAAATTAAAATAATCGCTAAAGGTTTGGCGAAATATACAGCAACTTTAGTAGCTGTTAAGTAAGTAAATTTAATAGCGAGTATCGCTCTAAATATTCTACCACCATCCATGGGAAAAATAGGAAGTAAATTAAAAGTCCCCATAATTAAATTAAATACTAAAATTGTAGGAACTAATTGTGAAAGTGCATAACTCGGGTAAAGAATTGAATATAAATTTGGCATATCGACAAATAGATATAAAATACCGGCAATAATAAAATTA
Source organism: Opitutales bacterium (assembly GCA_021772565.1). GTDB lineage: Bacteria > Verrucomicrobiota > Verrucomicrobiia > Opitutales > JAJFLR01 > JAJFLR01. The sequence continues at coordinate 21,215 of JAJFLR010000022.1, forward strand.
ACTGCCGGTCCGGCTAATGTAATTAAAAGTTCCTTTTTCGGTTCTTTAGGCAGACTTGAAAATTGGGCCATACCACCTATCGGAAGCAATAAGATACGGTGAACATAAATTCCATATTGCAAGGCAACAATACAATGACCAAGCTCATGCAGAACGACACAGACAAATACTAAAATGATAAAGGCAATATTCCAAATTCCCCCAGTAAATCCAGCGTCAGACCAACCATTCCAAGCAAAAAAAGCTATCAAAATGAGAAATGTAAAATGTAATTCAAGTCGAATACCAAAAATTCGAAATAAATTAAGTGACCATGATTGTGTCATATTATGACGTTATGAGAAATTCATTGAATTTAGCAAAACAAGAATTAGAAACTTTAAAAATTGCAATATAATGCTCTCAATAAATCAGTGAGATGCTAAGAAAATTAACTGTATTGATAATTTTTTAGTTATTTAATTCAGCGATCCTGGCCTCAGTTTCTTTCTGACTACTCAACGCCTGTTGATAACTATTTTCTAATTTACTTATCTCTTCTTTGGCTGCATCAATTTGTTTGCCAATTTTTAAGTACTTATTTTCAGCTACTCTAAGACGAAGTTCTTTGCCAACTTTTTCAGCTTTACCCCAATTACCACTGGCACTTACAAGCTTTTCAAATTTTTCTTTGGCTGATTCTTCGCTTCTATTAAAAACCTCTAACCCCTGTTTTAAAGTGTTAATCGTATCTTCAATCTGGGCAGTATGCTCTTTCTGCGTTTGTAAAAGCTTGTTTAATTCCTCAAGTGTGATTTTACGTGCTTCCTCAGCAGCTTTCTTAGCCATTTCATCTATTTTATGATCACTTTCATCAGCATGAGTGCCGCTTTCATGGTGACTATCGATATGATGAACATCGTCATGTGAGTCATTAGATTTCAGGAAAAAATAGGTGCCAACAAATGCGATTAGAATAATTATACTTATGATTATTTTCATTTTTTATAGATATAGTTTAAATAGTTTTACATGATTTATGATTGTAAACTATCGATCGAGATCAATCAAAATTCGAACAGAAATAGAATAAATAATATTATGATAAACGATTTTTATAATCTAAATAACTGAATTTTTTGACGACTTGCAGATTACCATTATTTTCTTGGTCAGAGTGATAGATCGAGATGGAGGGGAGACGAACACCATTGAATGTTGTATTCTTAACCATTGTGTAATGAGCCATATCCAGAAAAACAATTTTGTCGCCTATTTTTAATGGATTTTTAAATGAATAATCTCCCATAACATCACCTGCTAGACATGACATTCCCGCAAGCCGATATGTATTTGAAAGCTCACCAGGGTTTCCTGCACCAACGATTTGAGGTCGATACGGCATCTCGAGAACATCAGGCATGTGAGCAGTCGCTGATGTATCTAAAATTGCGGTATTGATATCATTATTAACAATATCGAGAACTGACGCCACAAGGCACCCTGCGTTGAGGGCAATTGCTTCACCCGGCTCCAGATAAATTTTTAATTTCGGATACTGTTTAGTAATTTTTATCAGAAGATGGATAAGTCGATGACGATCATAATTACTCTGAGTAATATGATGACCTCCACCCAAATTTATCCAGTCTAATTTTTCCAAAAAGTTGCCAAAAAAATTTTGAAAATTATTCCAGGTTCGCTCAAGGACATCAGCACCCTGTTCACAAAGTGAATGAAAGTGGAAGCCAGAAATACCAGAGATATCATTTTTAATAATGTGCTCCAACGTAATTCCAAGCCTGGATCCTTTACTGCATGGATTATAGATTTCGCAATCAACTTCTGAATATTCAGGATTAATTCTTAATCCACATTTTATTTTTCGACTATTACTAATGACACTATCTTTAAATCGGTACCATTGATTGAATGAATTAAAAATCAAGTGATCTGCGATTGGCATCAGATCATCAATTTCATCATTACTAAAAGCAGGTGAGTAAACATGGATTTCTTTATTAAAATATTCGCTGCCCAATTTTGCCTCATGCAATCCGCTGGCGGAAACACCGGACAAATATTTTCGAATTAAAGGAAATAAGCTAAACATTGCAAAACCCTTCAATGCTAAAAGAATTTTGCATCCGGTTTGATCTTCTATAGATTTGAGGATACGACAATTCTCCTCAATCTTGAGACGATCAATAATATAACTCGGTGTATTAATTTCTGATAAGTCCATGCCAAACTGAATATCTCCAAAAACTACAAAATAAAATCAATAAGTTTTTAAAATAAATTGTTGATTTTAGATTTTAGCCAATGATAGTAGTGAAATTAGAATTTCAGCAATTTAAGCTTAACACGGAGAGGTGGCTGAGCGGCTGAAAGCGCCTCCCTGCTAAGGAGGTAGGCCCAGCAATGGGCCTCGAGGGTTCGAATCCCTCCCTCTCCGCCATTTCTTTGTAAAATTGAAATTCACTAAAGTCACTGAAGAATTGTTAGACTTGAAAAACTAAAATGGAGGGATTTGAACCCGATTGGAGGGTTCGTTCCGAGGAGGCGAAGCCGACGACATTGTTACATTCCCTCCCTCTCCGCCATTTCTTTGTAAAATTGAAATTCACTAAAGTCACTGAAGAATTGTTAGACTTGAAAAACTAAAATGGAGGGATTTGAACCCGATTGGAGGGTTTGCTCAATTGTCTCTTTAGTTAATTACTTAATTTTTGTGCAGCTTGAAATTTTATGAGAGTTGACTTTAGTTCTTCAATATTAATTGGCTTTGAAATATAATCATTCATGCCAAGAGCGATACATTTTTCTTTATCTCCTTTCATTGCATGCGCTGTCATAGCAACAATTGGAATATTATGATTTTTAACATTTGATGATGTATTGCGGATAATTTTAGTTGCTTCAAAGCCATCCATTTCCGGCATTTGTAAATCCATTAAAATGATATCGAATTCATCATTTTTATTTTTTTCTAAAACTTCCAGCCCATTTACAGCAATTTCAACCGAATACCCGATACTCTCCAGCATAAGGGTTGCAACTTTTTGATTGGTGGGACTATCCTCAGCTAATAATATTCTATAATCATGTTTAACAATTTCAGAACCTCTCAATTCAATGCGATTAAGCTTCTTATCACCGACAAGTGTGTTCTGATCATTGCTCATTATTGAAACAAGACAGTTAAACAACAAAGATTGCTTAATCGGCTTGGTCAAGTAAGCTACAAAATTTAGTTTGTTAAAATTATGCAAATCTTGCAGATCTGTAATCGATGTTAACATAATTAAAATGGTATTACTGAATTCAAAATTAGAATTAATCTTTTTACCTAATGTCAAACCATCCATTTCAGGCATAGCCATATCAAGTATTGCAATTTGATATGGATCACCATCCTCTACTGCACTATGAAGTTTTTTAAGAGCCTCTTCTCCACCTGAAGCCTCTTCATACCTAAATCCCCAACCAGTAATTTGTTCTCTCAAAATAAAACGATTTGCTTCATTGTCATCTACGCCAAGAATTCTAATCTTATTAGTATTATCTGGTATGTTAAATATATGTTCTTTTTTAAGTGGCATTATTTCAAACCTGGCAGTAAACCAAAACCTGGATCCCTTTCCTACTTCACTTTCTGCTTTTATTTCTCCTCCCATAAGCTCGCATAGTTGAGTCGAAATCGCCAGACCTAACCCTGTTCCACCATATTTACGAGTCGTCGATGAGTCTAGCTGAGTAAATTTATCAAATAATGTTTCAATCTTATCAGGTGGAATTCCCCCCCCTGTATCAATGATATCAAATCTTAAAACAGTGAATCTATCCTCCCTTTTTAATTCAGAAACATGAATAGATATATTACCTTCTTGGGTAAATTTAATCGCATTACCAATTAAATTAATCAGTACTTGCCGAAGTCGTATTGGATCCCCCTTAAGTGATGAAACAACATTTTTTGTGATAAAATGTGTATATTCCAAACCTTTATCCTGTGCACGAACAGCTAGTAGATCATTCACTTCATCCATAACTGATACTAAATCAAATTCAACATCCTCAATATCTACCTTACCCGCTTCAATTTTTGATATATCTAAAATATCATTTATAATTATCATTAAAGCATCAGCACTGTTGTTAATTGTCTCGGTATATTCCTTTTGTTTAGCATCAAGTTTTGTTTTTAACAATAGATATACCATGCCAATTATTCCATTCATCGGAGTTCGAATTTCATGACTCATGTTTGCCAGAAAATCACTTTTAGTCGAGTTTGCTATCTTGGCATCATTTATCGCTTGTATTAATTTACTTTCAGCGTGACTCCGTTCAATAACTCGACCCAATTGAGTACCAACGTGAGCCATAATCCCAAGAAGATCCGTATCAGGTTCCTGCGTTTCTTCAGAGAAGAATTCCAAAACTGCTTCAACTTTTAGACCGACTAAAACCGGAAAACCAAATCCCGCCTTTACACCGATATTCTTTGCCAAAGTTGATCGTGGGAAATTGGGATCAATTGTAACATCTTTAATCCAGGCTGGATTACCCGTATCAAGTACTCTGCCGGGCAAGCCAATTCCTTTTTTAAAAGTTGTTTCTTCAGTAACGTTCCTAAAAACTTTAAACCTTACCGGATCATCGATATGCCATAGTTTCGATGGATTCAGCATTTCGGGATTGTCTTTATCCAAAATATAAGCGTGGCCAATTGGCCATCCGGTAAATGCACAAACTTTATTCATAACGGTCACTATTGCATCTTCCATAGAATCTGCTTCATTGGCTGCAACAGCCGTCATTTGAAGTAAATCTAAAAATATATTTTTACTTTTTAATATTTTTTCTGCGTTCTTTCTTTCGGTAATATCACGAAATGTTCCAATGAAAAATGAGTCATCAGCAACATTCGAACTTGAAATCATAACTTCCACAGGAAAAGAATCTCCACTGGCATGTACACCAAATAATTCATGATGTGTTTCCGAAATAACAATTTTACTGAAGTTTTTAATGTAATTTGCAAGACTTTCTTCAGTACCAAATTCTTCAGCATTATAAAATTTAATATACTCCGTTATATCCTTACTTAATATATCTTTCTCCAAAAGACCAAACATTTGAGTTGCTGCAGGATTAAATGAGGAAATCTGCAAGTTATGCATGTTAAATGTAATAATTGCATCCATTGATGAACTAACAATCGCCTCAGTTTTTCTTACTGATGTCTCTAAATTCGACATGACTTTGTTGTAGCAAACTGCAATTTGTCCAACCTCGGTAAATTCATCTACCGGCGCTCTGACGCTAAGGTCGTTAGACTTCGTTTGTGCATCCATAACAAGCATTAAATCCAGCAAATCGGTTTTGGCCCCATGCTCAGAAATATTCAGTCCTACCCTTTCAGATTCCAGATCAACTCTCAGTGGGTAAAACTTATTTACTATCTTGAAACATATAAACGAAACTCCAAACGCCCAAATACCGCAAACAATCACACCGAGAAGTTGTATTTGGAGTTGTTCAATAGTGCTAAGGTGCGTTCCTATTAGATGAGGATCGCCAAAAATAGCTACTGCAATTGTTCCCCATATACCAGCACCCAAGTGAACTGGAATTGCTCCAACAACATCATCCACTTTAAATTTAAATAAATAATGTTCCACAACTAACATAATTAGGCCACCACAACCACCGATGAGCAATGCAGTTCCGGGTGTAATCACATTTGCACAGGCAGTAATAGATACTAAGCCGGCTAAAACACCGTTTATGATATAGATAACTTTTACCTTTTCCCAAAAAAACCAGGCAAAAAGTAGAACTGTCACTAAACCAGCGCCTCCTCCTAAAATAGTATTTAATATTACATGTGGACTCCGATCTGTGAATGCAAAATCTGATCCACCATTAAAACCAAACCAACCAAACCATAATAAAATGGTGCCAAGTGCGGCCATTGGTAAACTTGAACCGGATATATCATTAGGATCCCCCTCATCAGTAAATCTACCTAGCCTGGGTCCGAGAATTAAGACAATTGCCAATGAAACCCAACCACCTACACTATGAACAACTGTTGAACCTGCAAAATCAATAAATCCAGATTGGGCTAACCATCCAGTATTTGTTCCAAAATTAACACCATTCCATGCCCAATGTCCAAATACAGGATAAATTATACCAGCTATAATAATCGTAGCAAAAATATAGCCACCAAACTTCATTCTTTCAGCAGCAGATCCTGATAAAATAGTAACAGCAGTACCACAAAACATCATTTGGAAAAGTAGAAATGCAACGTGCCATGATTTCATGTCACTGAGACCAGGTGAAAAATTATCAATTCCAATAATACCGGATTTTGAAGTTCCAAACATCAGGCCAAAACCAACAAGCCAAAATATTAATACGGATACCCCAAGATCAGAAATATTTTTAATAGCGACATTTATATTATTTTTGGTTCTCGTTAGACCCACTTCGAGACACAAAAATCCAGCTTGCATTAAAAATACTAAACAAGAACAAAATAGCAGCCAAAAAGTATCTAGTAATGTATTATCCATTAATTTGCATAGCTATCAGGTATTTTACATTTTTTCCAAATACATAAACGAAAGTAAAATGACTTAAAAAAATTTTAGCAATTTTATATTTTTGCAAAAATTAATGACTAATTTTCAGGTAGTCGTTTACATGCAACGTCAAATAGAAACAACAATAATGTAAATATTAAAATCCATGACCATATTTCAATTTCTCTAACCGCATCATTATTATTTTCAGTTATTAGCTTTTCATCATTACTATAAATACGCCCATTGGTATCTGTCGCCAATTTTTCTAACCTCTCAATATCTGGTGGAAGCATCAAATATTCTGCAGAATAGCCAATAATTTCCGGAATATATTTTCTGAACAATGAATTATTTTTTGAATCAAATAATTCTAAATCAATATGGTAAATTCCTTGTAAATTTGTCTTAACTAATGCTTCTAATAAACTCGGAATGCTATGATTAAGCTCGTATTCATTTCGAGACCCATCAGGAAACAATATTCGTGCTTTCCCCTTAGTATGATTAACGATGTTTCCAAAATTATCAATAGACTCTATTTGAATTTTATATCCGTCTGATGTTTTATCAATTAGCATGGGAAAATTTTTTAAAGCTTCTACACGCATTAACTTACGAAAAACCTGAACCCAAAATTTACTGTAACCATTCCAACGCAACCACTCTACCGCCCATCGATTTCTAGCATCAGAAGTAAATGCTCCGACATTGCCCAATCCATATCTCCAGGTTGCCAACAAGGGCTCTCCATTTTCAGTCGACAACCATATTTCAGCTGTCGGCTTTGGTTGAGTTGCAACATATCCATACAAAAATGGAGCTGAGCTGAAGTCAATTCCTTCCAAAAATTCTGCCTGAGTGATTACCTGTGGCAAAAAAGGGATCTCTCGTAATACTGATTTAGATGCAGTCATTGTCTCTTTAGCAAAAATTTGTGGAATGCTACTGGCATCATCAGTAAAATAGAATCTCCCATTTCCCCATTGTGCAATTTCACTGAGTAAATTTGTATCTGCATTCTGACCAACACCGACGGTGCTGACCGTAATTTTTTCCTGTGTCATGCGAGTAGTTAATTCATAAAAAGGTCCCGGCTGAGATTGCCCATCGGTCAATATGATAACGTGTTTAATTTTAGCCGGAATATTATTCAGTTGATTATAAGCCAGTTCCATTGCAGGAGAAATATTTGTGCCACCACCAGCCTGAATTGAGCTGATTAAGTTTATTAAACCAAATTTATCAAAAACTGTCTGCATATTGGCTACCCAAAAAGCATCACCATCGAAAGCAACAACACCGGCATAATCATTTTGTGATAGTAATTCTATTGCTGCCTTCGCCGCATCCTTTGCCATCTCAATTTTTTCGCCATTCATACTTCCGCTTTTATCAATGAGAAGTGCAAGACCTAACGCAGGATCTTCTTTCTCCTTTTCAAAATCACATTTAACGGGCAACATTTCTTCTATAACAGTACGATAATAGCCTCCCAATCCAAAAGATTGATCACCCCCCAACATTAAAAAACCTCCTCCAAAATCTTTAACATAGTCTTTATATAATATGAACTGATCTGCCCGAAGTTGTGTTGCCGCAATATTGTCAATTACCAGAAGGTCATAATTTTGTAAGTCGGACATAGAAGTGGGAGCACCAGCTAACGGTCTGGTGTCGAGCAGTATACCGTCATCTTTTAAGGCCCACGATAAATAACGTACTGCACCAAGATTATCTGTAATTATAAGAGCCTTGGAAACACCTTTGGATTGAACAAGAGTTGATAATGTATTGTTATCAACAATCGAATCATTCTTACTGTGAATTTCGATTGTGAACTCACTCAATTTGTTTTCACTGATTGTTTCCTCAAAATTATAACGATTTTGACCTGCTTTTAGTAAAACTGAATTAGTGGAAGTAAGTAATCCATTTTTAAAAATTTTAATTACCGCATCAGAGCTAGAATTACTAATAATTTCAATATCGATATTAAATGGTTCTGATATGTTAACCTGTTTAGGCGCAGAAATATTTTTAAGAATTACTTCAGGGTTATTTGGTGGATGAATACTCACAACGTGGGTTTGAATATTGGAAGCCTTTAATGCTTCGGCTTCTTCAACCCAACTCAATGGAGCACGTCCATCTGAAAATAGAATGATTGTGTTATTAAACCCGGATGGAAATGAGGCACGTGCCAAACGCAATGCTCCTGCTAAGTCTGTATTTTTTTTATCAATGCTCAATTTTTTAAAATCATCCAAACGCTCAACCTTCGTAACAACTGACGCTTCAGTGGCAAATGCAATTACCGTTTCGTTTTCAAATAATGATTTAGTATTAATTTTATCTTTTAATTCGAAATAACGGTTTATAGCTTCGTTGCCCATACTATCACTTACATCAATCAGCCAGACAACAGCCTGCCGATCTGTAGAAATTTTCAATCGAACATCAAGTAATGCAATTACGAGCAAGATAAATAAACTGATGCGAATAGTTAATATTTTTACTCTTCTTTTATTACTGAATGAATCTAAAGAATGTTTTGAATAATAGATAACAAAAGTTATCGCGAATAATGCAAATAACGGCCAATAATTAGTTATATAAATGGATTCTATCATTCAGTTATCCTTTTCGAATATAAACCCATTTCAATTACACACCAAATTAACGCCAAAATAACCAACAACCACCAAATTGGGAAAGCAGACCACCATGATAAATTTTTTTTAATGTTATTACTATCTGATAAACTATCTGGAAGAGATGAATTAAAAAGTGTTGCTGGCTGTCCCGGAAGTTCCGCACTTACACCATTTGCAAATGGACGAATTTCAGAAATAATATTACCCATAAAAATTGGGAATGCCGTGCGAAATGGGAGATCAGTTGCATCAATATCAAACGCTAACAATATCCAATTAAATTTATTTGTATGTTCATATCCCCAAATTAATGGCACGCCAAAACTGTCTGCAAAAGTTGTAGATATTTCAGAAGGTAGATAATTACCAGCAGAGTTTACTTTTATATTTTCAAGCCCTGTAAAATTTAAAATAGTTGCATCACTTTTCCATGATGAAATTAGCGGACTTTTAACTTCATCTTTATACGTTCCCCAAAAACCATCACGCTCAGGATTTATAATTAATGCAAATGATTCTTTGAAATTTTCAGGAGGAACAGATTTATTAAAAACCGATAAACTACTACTGCTCATCTGTTCTACAGGCAAATCTTCTGATTTTAAAATTTTTGATACAGTAACACCGGGTATCGATAAAAAGACCGCCTCCAAAAATTGATCTTGTTTGCCCACTAGATTAATTTTAATCGGTTTTATGGGAGCTAATTCTAACGTTGCACTATTATCATCAGTCAATCTGTCTTGTTCATTACTTTCCAACTTAAGTTTATATTGAACTTTTTGTTCCACTTTTTCAATCCAAGTATAATTCCAGGCATTACTATTCTTAAAAGAAATATCTATTGCATCTATCAACTGGTTGTTTCGATACAACAGAACCCGTTCATTGAAATTAGATTTTCCAGTAAAATTTATACTGGCAGTCAGTATATACTCAGTTCCAAAATCACTATTTCGTCTGGCTGAAAAATTTGTTATTCCAATATTATCAATTGATTTTTTCAGATGAACCAATGACACATTTTCCAGTAAACCTGAATTCAAGATGGTGTTATACGATTCTTCAGTCAACCAGACGCCGTCAGTAAAAAAAATTATTTCATAATTATCAACTGTACGTGATAAATTCCGTGCAAGTTTTAAAACCGGTATTATTTCAGTTTCGAGATCAACAGTCTGTGCAGTCTTTAATAACTGTTTATGGTTTTGTTTATTATTTGACCATTCTGAAATTATTTTAGGTGTATTTTCTGCTGTCAAAATTATTGCCTGGTCAATATATCTTAGCCTATCAATCTCACTACCGGCTAATTTTATTGATTCTATCCATGAGCTATTATCATTTACATCTATAGCAGACATACTGACAGAGGGATCAAGAATAATTATTTTGTGATTTACATTTTTTGATTTTGAAAAAAACGGCCGGCTCAATGCAAAAGCCAATATAAATATAAAAATTAGTTGGAGTAAGTAAGAAATCCAATTTCTAAATTTTCTCCAAAAGGGTTGATTGTGTAATTGGGTAGATAGCTGATTCCAGAAAAGTAAATTACTGACAACCCGCTTGCGTGGTTTTTGTTTAAGCAGATAAAAGATAAGCACCGGTAGAGCCAGCAATAAATAAAACCAGGCCCAAGGTGAAAAAAAACTCATTTAACGCATTTTAAGAAATCTGTACTAAATTGAATAAATTATATCGCACTATCACCGTGCTCATCTGTGCGAATACGAATGGCTTCTTCAACGGGTTGAATAAATATTTTCCCATCTCCTATCTTACCTGTCATTGCCGCTTTTCGAACTGTATCAACAGTTTTAGCTACCATGTCCTCCTGAACTGCGATATCAATCATAACTTTAGGCAAAAAATCGACTGTATATTCACTTCCACGATAAATTTCCGTATGCCCTTTTTGCCTGCCAAACCCTTTAACTTCAGAAACCGTCATGCCATCGACACCAATTTCTGAAAGAGCCTCTTTTACTTCTTCTAATTTAAATGGTTTTATAATCGCTTTTATAAGTTTCATTTTTTTAATCAATAAATATTAAAATGCTAATTTAAGCTATTTAAAAATATAATAACAACCCATAAAATTAAAAATTTATATATCCAAATCAACTGTATTAATACGCAAATCTCGCAATTGCTTTTCAGTGACAGGTGCTGGACTCTGAGTCATCAGGCATTGCCCTTTTTGTGTTTTAGGAAATGCGATCACATCGCGGATACTCTCTCTACCCGCCAGAATTGCAACTAATCGATCCAGACCAAGCGCAATCCCACCATGAGGTGGCGCTCCAAATTGAAATGCTTTTAACATATAACCAAATCTTGTCTCAACAACATCTGGTGGAATTTTTAAAACATCTTCAAATACCTTCTTTTGAAGTTCTGGCTGATGAATACGAATGCTTCCTCCCCCCAGTTCAACTCCATTGAGTACTATGTCATAATGCTGACCTCGAATTTTTTGTGGATCTGAATCAAGCAAGGAGGTATCCTCTGGAACAGGTGAAGTAAATGGATGATGCGCCGATACATATCGATCTTCTTCAGGATCGTGTAACATTAATGGAAATTCTATTACCCAGAGAAAATCGTAACGGTCATCTGGTATTTCCAGTCGCCCTTTTTTCTTTAATAATTCAGCGGCTTCCAATCTAACACGTCCCAAAATAGCACAAGCTCTATCCCATTCAGCAGCCGCAAAAAATATTATGTCTCCCTCTTCAACTTGCAGCCTTGTTTTCAAAGCCGCTTTTTCATCTTCAGATAAAAATTTCAAAATCGGTGATTTCCATTCACCCTTTTCGGATTTGATAAAAGCCAGTCCTTTGGCTCCCAGCAATTTCGCAGATTCTTCAAGCTGTTTTAATTCACCCTGCGTTAAATCAGCCAGTCCTTTTGCATTAAAAGCTTTTACGACACCGCCTTTTTTGATCACGCCTGAGAAAACTTTAAATTCTGATTCTTTAAAAACATCGACAAAGTCCACTATTTCCAAATCAAAGCGTGTATCCGGTTTATCGACGCCGTAACGGTTCATTGCATCAGTATATGGCATACGTGGAAAAGGCACTGGAATATCAATATCAAGCACCTCTTTCCAAATTCTTTGTAACAGCCCCTCAATCAACTTATACATGTCCTCACGGTCAATAAATGACATCTCCAGATCGATTTGGGTAAACTCAGGTTGACGATCGGCGCGTAAATCTTCATCGCGAAAACAACGAGCGATTTGATAGTAACGCTCAACACCGGCAACCATTAGCATTTGCTTATACTGCTGAGGAGATTGCGTGAGTGCATAAAAACTACCGGGACTCATTCGACTTGGCACAAGAAACTCACGTGCACCTTCCGGGGTACTTTTAAAAAATATCGGTGTTTCTACTTCAATAAATTTTTGCTCATCCAAGTAGGTATGAATTGATCGAACAGTTTGATGTCGTTGTTTTAAGACATTTAAAACCGATGGCCTTCTCATATCAAGATAACGGTATGTTAATCTTAAGTCCTCATGAACTCGTTCAGCTTTTTCATCCTCGAGGGGAAAAGGAGGTGTTTGTGAAATATTATGAATCAACAATTCTTCTGCATGGACTTCGATTTCTCCGGTAAATAATTTTGAGTTAATTGTTTCTGCCGGTCTCAATTGCACCAAACCGTGGGCTTCAATAACAGACTCCGGCTTTAACTCTGAAAGCAATTTACCATAATTATTTTGATTTGGATCAAATACAATTTGTGTCAAACCTTCACGATCCCGCAAATCGAGAAAAATTATTCCTCCATGATCCCGTAAAGATTCAATCCAGCCAATTAAAGCAACTGATTCACCAGCATTCTTTTTTGTTAACTCACAACAATGATGTGTTCTTTTCATTTCAATGTTTATACTATTAAATATTAATTGCTCCTTTATTATCATATAATTATTTTATTCAATAACGAAATTTTCTAATACAAACATGATTGACTACTTTTCAGTTTAGCAAATTCCTTTTCTGCCATACCCAAAAAGCAATATTTGAATGTTATAAATAATGAATTTACTAAAATATTATCAGTTGCTGTTATTAACATTTTATTAATTTTTGTTCTAGACAACATAAGTTGTTTAACGTATATTGTTTACAATTATTCACAGTCGCTAATTTAAGAATGCTCATCATCATGCAGACTAATAAATACCCCTTAGAGTATATCCACAATACTCCAAATAGATTAGAAATAATTTTAGGCATTAAAAAATTTTCACAACCCACTTTTCTCAAATTTTTTAAGCCAATACCCGGCCACACATAACAATATTTAAAATTTAACAAACACATTAATGATACAGAGTTATAAATAATTTTATAACGTTTACTAAATTTGGTTTTTTTAAATTAAAATAATAATTAATAAATAGAAAGGTAAATATAATGAATAAAATGAAAGTTACTAAAAATATGAAAAATAGAATTAATAAATACACAGCCGGAACACAGAGTCTGCTATTAGCGACTGGGGCTTTTGCAGCAGCACAAGACACAGATGCAACTGTAGTACCATTGTCATTACCGGGAACGATATTGAATCACACATTTGACCTCACAAATGGGACTCAATACGTTGACTATGCAGTATACGGCTTTGGGGTAAATGGCACTTTGCGGTTTTATGGGTTTGATAATGGAATCACTGTTAAAATAGTTGGCCTGGTTCCGATGGCACAGGTCTATGTAAAGACAAATACCAACTCGTTTCAAAATTATGATGCAAAAATATTTAATCCAGGAGATTTGGTATCAACTATTAGCGATGTCACAGGTGGCTACAACACGATAAATTACAATCTGACATCGATTCATTTTAATGGAAATGAGCGTTCGCCCTGGACAAGTGCTCATAGCGACGTTGCGTTAGGTTTTGTCACACAAAGTAATCATGCCGGATTCATCAACATAAATTGGGACGCAGCAAACAATGCCATGACTGTTCTCGGCGGCGCTTATGAAAATGTTTCCGGGCTGGCAATAACGGTGACATCGGCTATTCCCGAACCTGCAGATTACGCTGCTGCACTCGGTCTCGGTGCTCTCGGACTGGCGTATTACCGCAATCGCCGAAATTTAAAACAACGAGCAAAAATTAAATCAATCAATTAACAATTAATAGAAAGGATAAAAATCATGAAAATAGAAATTAATAAAAATAACGTATCAATTAATAAAAGACTGAATCAGTTCGCTGTCGGGTCTCGGAGTGTCGCGGTATTAGCAGGAGCTGTTGGCACTGCTATTACAGCGGACGGTTCCGTGGTCAACCTAAACCTCGGGACTTTGTCAAACAAGACGTTTAAAGCTGACGGGACCGGAACCGGTGGTGGATTTGGGGGCGTGTATTTCACTTTTGCAGATTCCAGTAAAATTAGATTCTACGGCTATAATGACCAGATACAAATTAACGGGGGAAACAATGCATACACATTCCAATATGCCATCTTATCTGACAATGCCATATACTATTCGTCAAATTCGACCGTCAACGGTTCAAGGACACAAACCACAACAGCAAAACTTGCCTATAATGGTAATAATCTTGGTTCATGGACCACGAATCGCTTGAACGGTGCTATCGGTTTCAAGACCGGAGATGATAAGTTTGGTTTTTTCCGTGTCTCATGGGTGGCATCGACAAAAACGTTAACCGTATTGAGTGGCAAAATTGAAAGTGTTGCTAATACTGCTATAGCCGTCCCCGAACCAGCTGAATACGCGGCGGCGCTCGGCCTGGGAGTAATTGGGTTAGCTTATTATCGGAAACGCAAAGGATTAAACAAACGGCTTAGAAAGTAGTTAGAAATTGGAATTTAGGAGGATTACATATCATGAAAAAGGAAGTTAAACAAAGTATTCAATTAAAAAATAATATAAATATCATGAATAAATATAACAAAATAATGAAAAATATAGTTAATGCAATTCGAACTGTTATCGTGGTGACGATAACATCCGGATTGAATACAGTAGCGTCAGGTGCACTGAATATCAATGTCACTAGTAGTGGAACAGGTTCCACTACCTGGACGTTTTCAGGTTCGACAAATACGGCAACTACAGGAACGGTTAGACCAACCGGAGATCCGTCATTCAACTTTGAGGATTCGATGTCGTTTGATATTGATGGAGGTGGAGCTTTAACCACTTCATTTATGGCAAATGCCTCGTCGATAACAAACAGGTTGTTCAACGTTGGCTCCGGCACGGCATCGATTACAATCGGTACGGACACAAAGTCAATTACACAACTGTTCTTAAATAATAACAGCGACCCCAATCAGGATGAATTTGGCATCCGTGTGAGTGATCAATTGATCTATAATCTGGAACAGGCGACAACATGGACTGGAGCTATTGTAGTGCCCGTAGATTTTAGTGATCTGATAGTTGGAACATATTTTAATACGGCAAATTTTGGCGGCCCGGCTTTTTCAACCGGCCCCAATGCTGTTGTTTTGAATATTGTGCCGGAACCATCTACCTACGCAATTCTAGCCGGATTGAGTGCTCTAGGGCTGGTCTATTATCGCAAACATCAATGTCAAAACTGCAATCGAGTATTAAATTAAACTAATCAATTAACAATCAATATAAAGAAAGGATAAATATTATGAAAAAGGAAATTAATAAAAAGTTAAAACAGTTTGCTAATGGGTCTAAAAGCTTGGCAGCGGTAACCGGATACATACTCGCGGCAAACAGCGTGGATGGCGCTCTAGAACAGATTAGTCTCTCAGCTTTTTCTGGAGACTTAACGATGAGTGCATCTGAATCCTATCGGAAGGTTGTCGTGCCGTTAGCCTTTACTGGTTCCACCGATTCGGATGACCTAATCTTTTTCCGTTCGGATAACAATCCAAATGGGAGCCTGCTATTCTCGTCTGGATATGGTTCTGACGCTGGTTTCGTTTCATCAGGTTCTGTTCCTCAACTTTATTCGAGAGGTTCAAGCATAGATGGTACTAAAGATGCCGCAACTGATCATGCATACTTTGTTGCTTCTGGTGGATCGTCTAGTCCATGGGATTCTGATCAAACAGATGTAGCAGTTGGTTTCCACACAGGTGATAGTAGATTTGGTTATGTAAATATTAATTGGGTAACAGCAACAAAAACAATAGAAATTAAAAAAATTGTGATTGAGACAAGTACTGGTGTTGCAGCACAATTTGCAGCAGTACCCGAACCGGCAGATTACGCTACAGCACTTGGACTAGGCGCAGCCGGACTGGCGTATTACCGCAATCGCAAAAACATAAAACAACGAGTAAAAATCAAATCAAATCAATCACTTAACAATTAATAACAATAAATAAAAATTATATGAAAATGATCAGTATAAATAAAATTAATCAAATGGTTATACTTTTATTAACCATATTGTTAAACAGTATAGCTAGTGGGGCAGTAACTATTGGAACGTTAAATGTAACCGTCAATACTGACGGGTCTAATTTAAATTCAATATTTTCAACCACCGGAAGGAGTAGTGATATTCCTTGGGAAATTATTGGCGGATTTAATGATACACCAGTTTTATCAGTTGATAGTCAAACTTTCGTAGATGATTGGGCGGTTTCGTGGAATTTTGCTTCTTTTAGTTTTGCCAATGTGCAAAGTGGTTCTATTAATATTACAAACTTTGGCGGCAGTGGTCTTAGTGGAGGAGTTTATGTTGGTGATTCAATAACGCAAACAGTTAATACAGCAATACAGAGTTCAGGTGCCGCGGCCTTTGCCGATAATGGTGCACTTTGGGCTTTTCAGCCGACACCATCTGGATCTATCTTTCTGGGTAATATTATTGGGACATTTTCTGGCACGCTTACAGCTATTGATTTAAATGTTAATTATAATTTAACTATTGTACCTGAACCTTCTATAATTGCATTAGTCATCGGTGTGTTTGTTGTAGTTTTAGTCATGTTACATCGCGGTAAGCGGAATCGATTTATATAGAGCTTGTAGGTTATAGGGAGACTAGCTGGCAGGAAAAGAGATTCATATTGGGAGAAAGCTCCTGACACTATGTTGCCAGGGGCTTTTGTTTGGATAATTTATTTAATCACTATCGAGCGTAGCAAAACCTCAACGAATGAAATGAGTTCCGAACGTAATGACATGCGAACCCATAACGATTGAATGCGAATTAAACACAGATTTTTTAAATATTATATCATACATTCGTTAAAATTAAAAACCATCTTGACATAGTTACTGTTTTACGTAATTTCTCTCTCTTTAAAACTATAATAATTTAAACTAACCATGAATAATAAAATAATTTCAATTCCTGCAAAAATATCAAAATACAATCTTGCCTCACAAAGTTTAGCAGTAGGAGTTGGCATGATAGGTATCAGCCAATCGACTGATGCAACCATAACCGCACTAAATTTACCGGGAACGATTGAGAATGTTGATTTCGTCGAAAATGATTCGCCCAGTCAATTCGTAGTTTACAACTTGGCACTTAGCACGACCGACACTACTGATGTATTTAATTTCATAGGACAAGGTAATTACGTAGGAATTACCGGTGGTGATGGAACCACTATTAAATTAGCTACTAATAGTAATATAAATTACGACCCAAAATTATTTAATATTGGCGATAGTATTAACGTTACAAGTAATGCTGCAAATGGATATAATGTTGAAAATTTATTTTATAATGTAATATCGTATGGAAATAGTGAACGTGCGCCTTGGACATCCGATCAAACAAATGTAGCGATCGGATTTGTTAGTGGTGATAACCAACCCGGGTATTTTCTCATTAATTGGGTTGTCGCGACTGAAACAATGACCGTGCTAGGTGGATTTATTGAAACTTCAGGATCAAGTATAACTGTGGCTGCTGTTCCTGAACCATCTGAATACGCTGCTGCCCTCGGGCTGGGTGCTACGGGACTCGCATATTATCGTAAGTTAAAAAGTAGAAAAAACCGACCTTAATAAATTTGTAAGCAGAAAGTTTATTTTAGAATATAAGATTTATTTATAAAAAGCCCCAGACAGAAATAGTCTGGGGCTTTTTGTTTGTAGAGATTTAATTAAATGAGATTCTTCTTACGACCTCTCGAATATGAGTACAGGAATCAATCAGGATAAAAAATTCTATAGCAGTATTAGATTTATAAAAGCCCCTTAAAAAACATGAATAGCATCTATCAATAATCTCCGAGTAATCTGTCACTTAATAATTCAGTATTGATTCTCCAAGTAAAATTTTCAAACTACTCATACATGAACAAAAGATTAAGTCTATTTTTAATTATCCTGTTAACTTCACAAATATGCATCACCGCTAAATCAAAATTAGTTTCCGGACAAATTGAGAGTTACAAAAAACAGGAGGCTGAAATAAATAAAGCGATAAAGTATTCTGAAAAAGAGTATAAGCAAGTTGTAGCTGTCGTAAAAGATCTTGAAAATAAGAAACGAAAATTACAGTCCTCAATCGATGGAATTAGCATATCAGGAAATTATGAAAGTTTACCCGATACTACTGCTCAAAAAAGGGTTGTAAAAGATTATACTGACTTGGCAAACGCTCTAAAGAAATTTGGCCTGAATTTTTTAAACAAGCAGGAAAAAACAAATAAGGAATTTGGTGAGTTGTCCGCTTCTGTAGAAAATATAATATCTAAATTTGAGCAGTATCGATCAATATATCAACGGAAGTCAGATGAGATTAACAGCAATGAAAAATTGTAATCTAATAAAAACTATTACCTCTATATCCATTCTGCTATCACTCAGTTCAAATTTATTTTCCGAGAGTATGAGCTATACAGATAGAACGTCATTTTTGGCTGATATGAATGTTACTAATACATCAACAATAAATTTTGATACTATCAGCGTTGGGACTGACTTAACAAACCAAACAATAAGTGGCGTGAAATTTGAAGCGCCCGGAACTTCTCCACTAGAAGTTGTCGATGGCGAAACATTAGTTAGAAGCACATTATTCCCCTCATCAGGAGCGAATGTTTTATCTCCCGGTGGCAGCAGCACTTCATTAGAAAATGATGATTTACGTTTGGTATTCAATTCACCAGTGAAGGCAGCTGGTCTCGATATTGTATTCGATGTGCCGGATGGAGCTTCATTTGTCAGTATAGAATTTTTTGATGAATCTAATAACAGTTTATTTACCAACTCATTTATTCCGGCACCGAGTGGATCACCGGGTTTTCAATTCATGGGGTTTGCTTCTGACACTGCTATAATAAAGAGTATTTTATTAAATGAATTTGATGGTACCGCATCAGACGATCACGTTGCCTACGATACTATCACTTTCACGACAAGTGTCATTCCTGAGCCTTCAACTTATGCATTATTGTTGTCTGTAATTGTAAGCTCAAAAATTATTTTTAGCAGATTCAAAAATAGATAATAATTGAATCAAAATTTTAACGACAGTTCTGCTAGCTGAGATATTATTTTGAATAGACACTAATTTTATAATTATTTATCTAACGTTATAATTTCATGAAGAAATTCTTCTCACCTACAATTATAATGATTGTTATATAAAATTTAGTGAAAAATCTTAATTCAATATCATAATCTCACCCTATGCACATCACCAAACTAATTAAAATAATAAGTAAGCAAATATTTTATATCTACATTATCCCCCTATCTTGCACAGCAAATTTATCCACAGGAGACTTGGCATTTATAGGTATTAATCATGATTTTGCACTCGTGGCTCTCAACCCAATAAGTTCAGGTGAAACTATTTATTTTAGAGACGAAGAATGGGATGGCACTGAATTTAATAATCCGAACGCTGAAGGAACGTTACAATGGACTACTACATCAAGTATCTCTAAGGGAACGATTATTACATTTTCAGATGTGAGTAATTCTGCCGGAGCAAGCACCGGAACTATTTCAGAAATAGTAAATGGCTTCGGTCTGTCAAATGGCGGCAACAGTATTATAGTTTTTGTTGGCAGTGACGAAGATAACCCAACCACATTTATAACCGCAATCGCAACCAAACCAACTGATCTCGATTCGAATGCTGCTGATAATGCAACACTAAATGGAACCGGGCTAACACTTGGAGTAACCGCTCTAGTACTAAGCTCTGGAAGTGACGGTGGAGCATATTCCGGAAATCGGAATGACGAATCTAGTTTTTCAAGTTATTCGTCAAAAGTGAATAACGTTGCCAATTGGACTGATGTTGGGAATAGTGGAAATGGGGAAAGTTTACTGCCATTCGATTCAACATCGTTTACTATTATTCCTGAGCCAAAATTAGTTACGTCAATTTCAGGAATAGTTTCACTTGGAATATTAATCTACTCGAAAAATATGCTCAGCTGATAACTGCAAGTGAGAATCCGCATACGAAAACTGATAGCTTGAAATTCTACTACAACGAACTTCAAGCTATTCTGATCTACATAAAATTAAAGTATGAGCTTGATCTTTAACAATAAATATTAAACAAAGCAAAATGTCGTGGTTAGGAGCAGGTATTGGAGCAGGAATCGGGTTTGTCGTATTAGGTGGTCCTATAGGAGCAGCGTTGGGTGCCTGGATTGGGTCGGCGCTAACAGGGAACAGTGATGAGAGACAACTCTCCACTGAAAATCAAAATAAACAATTATTTTTTGTCTCACTCTTTTCTATGTTCGGAAAATTGGCAAAGGCGGATGGAGTTGTCAGCCAGGAGGAAATTCAGGCTGTAGAAAATATTATGACACAAATGAAACTTGACGATGAGGATAAATCTGTAGCTCGGCAATTTTTTAATAACGCTAAATCCGACACATATTCAATTTACGATTATGCAAAACAGTATGCAGAAATTTTCACTAACCAGGAAATGCGATTAATGGTTTATCGTTCATTGTGGGTTTTATCTTTATCAGACAATGTTCTCCACAAAAATGAAGAAACAATTTTAAAACAAATTCCACATTATCTTGGAATAAGCCTCTCATATTTCACTACATTTAAAGATGAGCTAGTCAGAGGGAAAAAATCTAACCTTGATGAATGTTACCAGCTATTAGGTTGCAATAAAAATAGTACTAATGCTGAAATCAAAAAGGCCTACAGAAAACTTGTTGGCGAATATCATCCTGACAAAATACAATCAAAGGGCTTGCCGGAAGAATTTTTAAAATTTGCCAATGACCAAATGCATAAAATAAATGAGGCTTACAAGTTGATTATGGATAGTAGATAATATTTTGCTACCCGAACCAGGCAGTTCCTGTTTTTTTTAATAAACGTGCACAAAAAATTGTGCTAAGTAAAATCAGACTAAATTTCGAAGACTCAGGAATTGTCGTAACTTGATATCCCGATACTGCTATAATAGAATTAATTTCCGAGATATAGTTTGGAACAAATGAATCGAAAGTTGTAACCTGTAATCCAGTTGGAGATGCAGCAGTATGGGTGCCGGTAATTGCTAAACTCCCATTAAAACTCACGAACGATGGACTGCCGGAATCACCATTTTCACCAAATGCATCATCGATTGCACCTGTTGTATTATCAAAAATAAAACTATAGGCTCTTGTTGAATTGAAAGAAAATAAATCTCCGAACGAATTAATAACCCCCACACCCATACGAGCAACTTTTCCATAGACCAAAAGATTGAGACCGACATAATCAGTTTCACTTTCCAAATCTAGCAGCGGGTAAAATGAAATTGCCTCTGCTTCATCGATCGGGTTGGCAAACTCACCAATAAATATATCCACATTCTGACTCAACTCATTTTGAATATTGTGTATGGCACTCACCGCATAGGATTTTAATATCCCATCGCGATTAAAAAAGTCTATAACATTACCCACATTCGGTTTATTATGATTCGCTCCAATAAAATGCTGAGGTGAAATCATTGTGTAGCTAAAATTTGAATTTGTCTGTTTCCACCCAACTCCAGATAAATCTAATGCACTAAGAAAAAAGTTATTGTTTTCAACAGGACTGGTTGGGTATCCGGAAGAAAAACGATTGTGACGATCAGTATCTAAATTTCGAATACCAAGGCCAAATAAGTTTGATACAATAATAAAATGAAGTATGAATAATTGAAAATATATTTTCATCCTGTTAATAAGCTATAAGCGGATTTATCCTTGTCGATACTGTTTTAATTAAAAATCTATCATGCATTTAGACCCTTATCAAAATTAATTATTCTAATTAAATTAAAATGTACGAACTGCGCCAAAACAGGAAAAAGTGTTTAATAGGAATAATTTCAATTTTCGTAATTTTAATTATCTCTAACGTTCATGCTAAAAAACTCTTGGGATTAATACCAATCTACATAAGCGAAATTTCTGCGAGTGAAGGAGTGTATCCAGACAATCTCCTTGATGAAGATGGAGAACAAGTAGACTGGATTGAAATTCATAATGCTTCTGATATACCTTGTGATTTGACTGGATGGTTTCTAACAGACAATAGAAGAAAACCTTTAAAATGGGAATTCCCCAAAGGATCAGTAATTAAAGGAGATCAATACTTGATAGTTTTTGCCAGTGGTAAAAATCGTCGTAATCCGGAATTGCCACTGCACACAAATTTTAAAATCAATAAAGAGGGCGAAATCATTGCTTTGATTAAACAAGTAAACGAAGAAGGATTAATCATCGACGAAATTAAACTACCGAATCAACATCCTGATATTACTTATGGGATAAAAATTGAAAACAACAATTTGCATGCAGGATATTTTTTTACGGCAAGTCCCGGTAAGCCAAACTCAAAGTTAAGAAGTGTGAATCAAATACCCAATGTCATCTTTAGTAAATCAAGGGGTAAGTTTCAAAATGCAATAACGCTGGATCTAAGTTGTCCTGATCAGCAAGCAAATATTTATTACACATTAGATGGTAGTATACCAACTGAAAGTGATTTAGTGTTCAAGAACCCTATCACAATAAAAGAGACCTCAATGGTTCAAGCGCGAGCTTTTAAGCAAGGAAGTATCGCATCCAACATAATTACCCATACCTATATTTTCGGAGATTTAGCAAAAAAATTGCAGCATATTCCGATAGTCAGTATCGTAACAAACTCGGAATCTCTTTATGGTAAATCTGGCATTCTTGGCATGTCAGACAAAAGTAGAAATGGAAAGTTTGATCGAGAATGGAAACATACCAAAAAAGAATCAGACTTTTTTAATCCGATTAAAAGAGGCAGGGCTTGGGAAAAATTTTGTTCTGTCGAATTTTTTAATTCTGACAAAAAAATCGGTTCCAATTTCGATGATCAATATCAAATTAATTGCGGCATTCGATTGTCGGGAAGTGATTACCATCGTCTACGTCTAACGCCAGACAGTAAGCCATCATTTCGACTCTATTTTAGGTCGGAGTATGGTCAGACGCACCTCCCCCCCAATTTAAAATTATATGGAACTAATAAAAAAATTAAGCGATTGAGTCTACGTTCAGGCCACGATGTTTCAGGATTAATAAATTCAATAGTTGTGCATGATGAGCTAGGTCGACGATTGTGGCAGGATATGGGACACCCTTCCATTACAGGGAACTTTGCCCATGTTCTTCTCAATGGGAAATACCTCGGATATTATAATTTAGTCGAACGCATTGATCGTTACTCTATTTCTGGATATGATAATTTATCGTATCAAAAAAATAGTAATAAAACTGAAGGTCTGGATATTATAAAAAGAAGAGGTGAAGTTAACGAGGGTGACAATCAATCGTGGAATGATTTGCTAAACTTGGCAAAAATTGGGAATTTATCCGGTGACAATAAATTATCAGATATTGCGAGTGCGCTTGATCTTACTAATTTCATAGACTATCTAATCCTTAATTTGTATGCAGTAAATTCGGATTGGCCATTCAATAATTGGACTGCATTTAAAACTAAAAACAGCGATAGCAAATTTAAATTTATCGTATGGGACACCGATGAAGCATTTGGCTATCCGAAGTTTGGTTTAAATTACGATCATATCGCAAAACAATTTCATCTAATTAGTAAAACAGACAATGAACTGCCGATCTTATTTAGGGCTTTGTTGAACAGTCAGGACACCTATTCACTAGTACCAATAAAAGCAGAATGGAAAATCTTTAAAGGCAAGATTGAGCCCTCAAAACAAAAGTTAGCATGGACAAAACCTAGTTTTGATGATCGCAACTGGCAAAAGGGCCCCGCCGGCATTGGTTACAATACCAAACGTAAAACTAAGAATAGTAGGGACATTGACAGACTAAATACAAATTTATCAGACATGAAGGGAAACTATGTTTCTGTTTACCTTCGTCATAAATTTAATTTGGAAAATAATCTGACAAATAAAATTAATCAGCTTATGCTAACAGTTAGTTACGATGATGCATTTGTCGCTTATCTAAACGGAATTGAAATTCACCGTACCAAAGGGTTAAGAGGATTAGACAATCCACCCCGCTTTAATCAAAAAAGTTCTGTTTCACATTCAGCAAATGGATGGCATCACACATATGACATATCCAAATATATTTCGATTTTAAAAGAAAAAGATAACGTGCTCAGTATTCAGGTTCACAATAGCAGTGCAAAAAGCTCAGACTTAATTATCATACCTCAATTAACAGCTTATACTTTTTCTAAAGAGCATGCATTTCGAAAATTGTTTTCCGAAAGAGTAAAAAAACATTTTTTTAATGACGGGGTGCTGACGCATAAAAATTTATTAAGACGGTTTAGTGAAATCAAAGAGACAATAATTTCGGTTGATCCTAATTTTGATGATTCAGATGATTATAATTTATCGTTGGAAAAAGAATGGATTCCTAAAAGAAGTAATATTCTTCTTAAACAATTAAAATCGCACGGGTTGTATTTTTAAATCTGTTACTAGTTTTTCAACAATCGAAAAAAAAGTTGCGAAAACCATGTTGACACAATTAATGTAAAGTTTATATTTCAAAGTATAAACTTAATTCAGAATATTCATGCAAGCGACTGCTAAAGATTTACGATTTCATACAAAAGAACTTTTGGAAACTGTTTCCAGAGGAGAGGAAGTTCTCATTACTTATCGAGGCAAACCACATGCAAAACTTGTTCCTGTTTCGTCGGGTAATGATCAAAACTCAGGCAATCCATTACGAGGGATTTGGAAGAATCATAAAGAGAGTAAGAATGTTAATGCCTATATTAAAAAATTAAGACGCGGACGAACCAATGCTCGTTGATACTGATATAATTATTTGGTACATGCGCGATAACAAACGTGCAGTAAAATTACTAGATAACAATACCGGCTTTAATATTTCCGTCATTACTTACATGGAACTCGTTCAAGGTATGAGAAATAACAATGAACTAAAATCTTTGAAAATGGCACTAAACTATTGGAAAACCAAAATAGTTCAAATTAATGAGATCATATCATCAAAAGCTATGATTTATCAGGAACAATTTTTTCTCAGCAACTCACTGCAATTAGCTGATGCTTTGATTGCATCAACAGCTTTAACATATCAACTTCCTCTTCATACTGGAAACACCAAACACTATCGTATGTTTAAAGATTTGGTTATTCATAACTTTTAAATCTGATTACAAGGATCTTGATGATGATCATAATCGATTAAAAAATTCAATCGTCGATATCGATGCAGTTGATCCAATAACTGACACATTCACCAACCCATGACTGATTTTTGATTTCTGTATGACATTTCTAACATATGAGGTAAGATCAATAATATCAGAAAATCCTTTCGATTGAACAGACAGTCGTCACTACCTATAGCAAATTACCAAAAATAACTCCAAAGGAGTTTAGGCAACTAGTGGTGGTCGTCATAAATAATATAACTTAATATCATAGTTATTAATGCAATAAAACTAGTAACGGATCAATATGTCCATAAATATCATGTTATCAAATTATATTTGTAGGGCTCGAACTTGTTCGATGCCTTGTCC
>JAJFLR010000023.1 GCA_021772565.1 Opitutales bacterium
CAGAGAAAAAAGTAGCTTTACCGAAAGCGATCACCAATAAATATTAACAAATAAAATGAATAAAAGCGATAGCATCACCTTTGCCCCGTACCAGGGAATTATAGTTGTCGTCAAATAGGGAAGAATAATTGTCGTTGACCACTCTGCAATTAGCAACTAAGAATGGCCATACAGAGGTCATTAATTTACTAAGGAATGCTGGTGCGAAATAAATGTCAGAGAGAAAAAGTTCAGTTACCCAATGCCCAACGGATTGTGCAGGCTGCTACGAGTATAATTTAGAAACTAGTATAATTAACTAAGATTACTACTTTCTGTTTTTCGTCAGTTCTTCTATATCTGTAATATCTTTAGATCTACCGCTTGCTTTTTTATTAATTAATAAACTTTCGAGATCAATAACGGGAATTATTAATCCTGCAATATCCACATCTATTCTTTTCTCATATATTTCCTTAAACTTAACACCTGAAATGCTATTCATCACTTCTAGTCTAAGTGGTGGAACACCAATCCTGACAATCTTGTTTTCTTCAAGAAATAGTTCATTAGTCAGATTGGGTAGATCAAATCCAAACTTCTTAAAAACCAGAACTAACGCTTCTGAATTTTGTTTGGTTCTATCATAGTAAATATCCAAGTCACCAGTCGCTCGAACATAACCATGATAGCCAACAGCATATCCCCCGATCAGTAGATAAGTGACATTATGCTCGTTCAATAACTTCAAAAAATCGGTGAAGTTCTCGTTCAGCTTTTCCATAATCGTAAAATTGCCGTCTCAAAAATTCGATACCGGCAAATCGTTCTTCGTCAGAACGACTTAACCAATATTCAAGATCACCGGAATCAGTATCATGTGAACTCACCGATAATATCTTTTCAAATTTAAACTCAAAATCCTCAGACATACTAAATATTATATTTCAACATCATGCCTCATAGCAACCTAAAGTCAACGATACAAAGTAATTAATGACATAGCACAAATTCAAAAACAATATCGTTATAAATCGATATAAATTCATTTTACCTCAACCCACTTGCCTTCCTCTTTGATCAAATTGATCAACTGATCAACAGCCTCATTTTCCGGAATATTGAAACGAACATTGTTTACCTACATAAAGATTAATTTTTCCGGGAGCCCCACCGACATAACTAAAATCGGTATCGGCCATTTCGCCTGGGCCATTGACAATTCTGCCCATAGCAGCAATCGTTACTCTTATTAAGTGATTGGTATTATCACGCACACGTTGAGTGGTAGATTGAAGATCAAATAACGTTCGACCGCAACTGGGACAGGCAACATACTCGGTTTTGGAAATTCTAGCTCGTGCACCTTGTAGTATGTTGTAGACAATTCAAAAGGTGTCAGACATTTGATGTATTCCGTCAATGAAAAAACGCGCCCAAAAAATATGAGCGCGTCTTTAATGTAATATTTTCCAACTACAAAGGACAACCTACAGCTACTAACTACCAGCTACTAGATTCTTTCCATTAATTCTTCGGCCGTGATTTATTTCCGGGACGACGGCGATAGTATGCCAGGCCGAGTGTACCCAGCCCAAGAGCTGCGGCGTAACCGGACGGTTCAGGCACTGACGCGGTGACTGTAATGGGATTACCAGGCGTATCATCAAAAGCACCGGTGCCGAGAAATGTCAGAGTTTGTGTGGCGGTAACCCAAGAGACATGGATGTAGCCATACTTACCGTCCCGGTCGCGAAAACCAATGGCGCCGGAGGAGCGATCCACAGACCAAACACTGTATGCTGTGTCACCATAAACGATGTTGGTATAGTTCTTAAAATTACTAGGAGTCATACCGACAACATCATTTACACCATAATACCCTGTATAGGCACCACCATCGGAGGCGATTGTGGTAGGGAAATTGACATCACCTCTGAACGATAAGTTACCACCCCCAGAGAAGAATGATACGTAGTCGGTGGCGACGGAGGAAAAAGTTAGAAATAGTTGTGCCGACGCACCGAGTGACCCCGATCCATCGGGGTTTAATGTGGAGCCGTCGATAAGAGTGCCAGTGTTAAGAGATATTACCCCAGCAGAGCATACCGCCGTTTGACCCAAGACACCCGACAGTACTGCCAGACTCGAAGATCCCATCGCATATTTCTGTAATCTGTTTTTTATCGGTTGCCGATTTTTTGATACTTTGGTTACTATATTTTTGTTCATTTTTATTTTTCCTTTCTTTTTATTGATTATTAATGTTGTTTGACGTTGTTGTTATAAACGTGACTGGAAATTTCGGGAAAGTATTTGAGACGCAGTCTATTTGGAGTGCAGCGGCCTTCGGCGTGAGCTCAGTCGAACGCTTGACGCCGCTTATCGGCCGTGATGATAACGTCTCTATTTTTGCTAAAGTCATAAAAAAATTCCAGTATCGTTTTCTGCAACGACCTAACGCGGTGCCGAAGCACTGCACTTCAAAGAAGCTACGCTTCAAGGATATTATCGATCCTTTTGATAAATGTTATGGCTTTACAAATTAACGCTTTTAAGTGGTAATTCCAGTCAAACAGATAACTTGACATCGATGGATTGGTTGTGAGGGCGGGTGACATTAATTCTCCTGACTCCTGTATTTAATAAGACTAGCTAAGGTGATCATACTTTGTAAACTGAATTTAAAACTGCAGAGTTAAAAATACAATAAATGCATATTATCAAAGTATTCACAAAATCATATAGATAATTATCAGATGTCTGAACTCTTATTTCTTCCATCTAAATTACCGACAACTATCCTGTAAATCCTGTCCAATCTAATACTCTTAAAAATTCTAAAATTTATGGCTCCTCGACCCACTTGCCTTCTTCTTTGATCAAGTTGATCAGCTGATCGACAGCTTCATTTTCCGGGATATTGAAACGCACACAATTTTTTCCAACATAAAGATTTATTTTTCCGGGAGCTCCTCCGACATATCCGAAGTCTGCATCGGCCATTTCTCCAGGGCCATTTACGATACAGCCCATAACCGCTATTGTTACTCCTTTTAAATGATTGGTGTACTCTCGTATCCTCTGCGTGGTTGATTGAAGATCAAATAATGTTCGGCCGCAACTCGGACAGGCAACGTATTCTGTCTTTGAAACTCTTGCTCGTGCACCTTGAAGTATATTGTATGCAAGTGTTGTAGCCCTTGCCAGGTCTGGTTCCGTCTCAATACTTATCATATCACCGATACCGTCGCACAACAAACTGCCAGTTAATATAGATGCTTCAAGCAAACGGTCACCAAAATGATCTTTTATTGATATGGCATTTGAATTTGTATTGCGAATCCAGATCGGAGATAGGATGTTTAACTGTTTAAGATTTTCTGCTAAACTACGATAACTACCCATTGGATGTGAATTATTATCAGGGTTAGATAGAGTATAAATGATTTTTGATGAATCTAAAGACTTAAAAAAAGTATCTTGTTTAATCATTTCATCAGGAAATATTTCTAAGGCTAACTTAATATTTTTAATTTTAGTAATATTAAGTAATGAGTTTTCATCTCTTACCCAATCTCTACTACCTAACAAAAAAATTGTGCTGCTTAATTTAAATTTTTCGAAATTAATTTTTGAAAGTTTTGTTTCTGAAGTTATTTCAACAATGAGAAAAGATATTGCATCATAAATATTATTCAAATTACTGACTGAAATATTTTCTTTGTGACTAATTATGATGCCTTCAATTTTTGAATCGATTAATTTTTTTGATGCAGCTATTATAGCATCTGCAAGTTCAGATTGATTGTCATCTAATGATTTTACAGAGACTACCACTGCTGGAGGTTGGTGCGATGATAGAGAAATATCTTCACCAATCTTAAATTCGTTTATTATTCTGCGATTAAAAGAATATGGATCAATCGAATCAGAAAACTTTTCTGAGGGTGGATTACCAATATCTCGATTCCACAAAGTCATCGCTTTATCGGCTAAATCTTTTGCTACAGGAATTTCATAAACCGGATCCTCTGTCAGAGAAACCCGTATGGTATCCCCCAATCCATCAAAGAGTAGACTACCAATACCAATGGAGCTCTTAATCCGAGCATCCTCACCGTCACCGGCTTCTGTAACACCCAGATGTAAGGGATAATTCATTTTCTCTGCATCCATTTTGGCAACAACAAGTCTATAAGCCTGAATCATCACTTTTGGGTTACTGGATTTCATGGATAAAATAATATCTTTAAAACTATGAGATTCAGCGATGCGGATAAATTCTAATGCCGACTCAGCCATACCCAATGGAGAGTCCCCGTAACGATTCATTATTCTATCCGATAACGATCCGTGATTCGTGCCAATACGTATTGATTTGCCTAATTCTTTACACCGTTTGACTAAAGGTGAAAATGACTCGTGCAGTCTTAGAAGTTCATCATCATATTGTTTGTCAGTGTATTCTTTTACGGCAAATTTTTTTTTATCAGCGTAATTACCAGGATTAATGCGAACCTTATCTACATGCTCAACCGCTACCATTGCCGCTTGTGGCAGAAAGTGAATATCAGCAGCGAGTGGCACATTTATTTTTGCATCACGAAGTTTTTTAGAAATATCTTTTAAAGCTTCAGCGGCTTTAACATTTTGGGCAGTAATTCTTACGATTTCACAACCTGCTTCCACTAATCGTATTGATTGCTCAACAGTCGCATCAACATCTTGCGTCGGTGTAGTTGTCATAGACTGTAGACGAACAGGATTGTCTTTGCCAACCCCAATAGAGCCAACCCTGACTTCTCGAGTTAATCTACGAAATGATTGAAATCGAGATTTACAGTAAGGATTCATTTTAATTTCTCCAAAATTATATCAACCCTTTTTTCTGCATTAATTCAAAAATCTGAATAGCGTTGAGTGCAGCGCCTTTCCATAACTGATCGCCAACCACCCAAAATGAGAGACCGTTATCTAATGCCAAATCCTTACGTAATCGCCCTACTCCACACTTTTCTTTTTCAGAAAAATCTAACGGCATCGGATACAGATTTTTCTCAGGCATATCAACCAATTCACATCCGGGAAAAGCTTCGATCGATTTGCGGGCAACTTCTATGTCCACTGGCTTTTCAAATTCTGCGTTGATGGCAATGGAATGAGATCTGAAAACAGGAACTCTGACACAAGTTGTCGAAGCCTTTAAATTTGGTAGATTCATTATCTTACTACTTTCATTAAGCATTTTCAGTTCTTCACGCGTGTAACCATTTTCATTAAAAGTATCCACATGCGGTATAAGATTAAAGGCAATTGGATGTGGGTATACATTACACTCAAGAGGCTTCTTCTCAGACCACGATTTTACCTGATTCTCCAATTCAATCATTGCAGCAGCACCACTTCCGGAGACTGCTTGATAGGTTGAGGCAAAAAATCTTTTTAGCCCAAACTCTTTGTGCAATGGATAGAGTCCCATGAGTGCAACAGCTGTGGAACAATTTGGGTTTGCAACAATGCCCTTGTGATTATCCACGGCATCAGGATTAACTTCCGGCACGACCAAGGGCACATCAGCATCCATTCTGAATGCAGAGCTGTTATCGATGACAATGCAATTTCTGGCAACCGCTTCTTTTGCTAATGCTAAACTGGTAGATCCACCCGCACTAAATATCGCGAGGTCTATATTTTCAAAAGCCTCTGGAACTGCCTCAACAACTTCCCAGGAATGTTGTCCTACAGATATAGTTTTACCGGCAGAACGCGAAGAAGCAAATAGCTGTATATGATTTGCCGGAAACATTCTATCCAGCAAAAGTTTAATCAATTCTTGCCCTACAGCGCCAGTTGCGCCAACAATTCCTATTGTTACACTCATATTTATTTTTATTATGTCTCAATCAATAATTAAGGATTTTAAGAAATACTGCGAAGGACTTCAGATCAAGCCCACAATTATTTCTCTAATAGTTTCAATTGATCAGCAGAAGCTTTATCATTATAAAAATGAAGAATTAGTTCGGACTTATATTATATCTACCTCATTAAATCAGCCTTCATGCGTTGAAAATTCTTTTGGCACCCCAAATGGACTACATGAGATTGCCGAAAAAATTGGCGACAATGAACCTATAGGCATGATCTTTAAAGGCCGTCAACCAATTGATCTAATTTATACATCCATCGGCAATAAGGAACAAACCAGTAATTTAATAACGACTCGGATATTATGGTTACGTGGATTGGAAGAAAATTTAAATAGAGGAAATCAGTGTGACACTTATAAAAGGTATATTTATATTCATGGAACAAATCATGAATCGCAAATCGGAACTCCTTTTAGCAAAGGCTGTGTGTTAATGAGAAATCAGGAGATGATTGAAATTTTTAATGAAGTTCCATTGGGTTGTCACGTTTGGATAAAACCTGTTACAAAATAAAATTTGTAATTATAGCCAATAGCAGATAGCAAATCGCAGAATTTCTAATTCACCATTCACCATTCACCATTCACCATTCACCATTCACCATTCACCATTCACCATTCACCATTCACCATTCACCATTCACCATGGAAGATGTCGCATTTCTTGCTCGGTACACTATTCTCAATTCCCACCTTCCCACTGACTGATTCGATTATTTGAAATTTCTGAAATAAGGGCGTTAAATGATTTCTGATTATATTCTTTCTGTAACTTCGTAATTTTATCATTTAATTCAGCAAGCTCCTTTTCATTTGGTAAGTCTTTGCTCATTAAGTAAACCCACTTGCCTTCTTCGCCTAAAAACATCATAGATGAAACTTCGCCAATATTGATTACTTTACATTTTTCAAAAACTGAACCATGCAGCTCAGTTGGTGGTATTCTTCCTTCAAACGGCCCATAGGACTCGATAGTCAAAGTATCATTTTTATCGATAAGATAATCTAAAGTTTTCTCTTCAGCTAGCGATTTAACTAAATCCTCTTTCACCTGTTTGCCATTTTCAACAAATAACTCTCTACGTTTATTTATTGAATAATCTGACTTAATGGCCTCATAAGCTTCTTCAAAATCTTTAATTCTTTTATCTATCAATCCTTCAAAAATTAAAATTGACGCTCTATTATCACTAATTGCTATATCGGAAAAATAACGTTCTTCATTTAAGTCAAATACTGACTTCAGTACTTTTTCTGGAATTCCAATACCTAATGGTGGAGCATTTTTTGCATAAGGATCTATTGTTTTGATAATAATTTTATAGTCATCAATCATTTTTTTATACTCATCAGAACCCTTGCTTATTTTATTTTTAAAAAGAGAATAGGTAAAATCATCCGATTTTTCGCCGGCTATCTGCTTTGCTCCTTCTTTTTTAATATCCAGTATCACTTGATCGACCACATCAGGTAACGTGATTTCTTTAGGCTCTGCTTCGACAAAATTTTCGCGTTTTTCATCCTTGATTGAAGAATCTTTCTTTTGGTATTTAAATTTATTTTTCTCAAAATAAGCTTCAATCTCCGCTTCTTCAGGAGTCACTTCATCAAAATAATTTTTGTTAGTAAATTGTAACTCAGTAAGTTTAATGTTCACAGGAACTTCATATTTGAATTTATTTTCCTCGTAATATTTTTTCAGCTCATCATCTGACGGTTTAATTTCAGGGGTAAAACTCGTATAGTTCATTTTAACAACTTGAACAGTATACTGAGTTTTATCCTCAATAATTTGTTTCCTTGCATCATAATCCAAAACATATCCGGGTCCGCCAAGAATTTGCTGCATTTGATCTATTCGATAGTCTTCATTGATAACTTCTGCAGTCAGTTCTTCCGTCAAGAGTGAATCAGCAGAAATTTGGTCTTTAAAATCAGTAAAGGCACTTGAACTAAATTCTTCCCCTTCACCTTTAAATAAACGCTTGGTTCCAAGAAATTCCAATAATTGCGCTTCTGTTGGGTCAGGAATATTCATTTCGTCAGCAAGTGACAGTGAAACAACTCTTTGCATGACTAATGGCTGAAGGTAATTTACTTGTGTAATGCGAAAACCAATTGATATCCATGAGCTAATCTGTGATTTCAACAAATGCTCGCGCATTTCTTTTTCAGAATTTAAATCCAATCCAAAATAATCCCGTTTGATTATTTTGCGTTTGGATTGTTTAAAACCACTAGTTGGACCAATAGTTAAGACAAATGCCATTATAATAACAATCAGCAATAATCCAAATATGAATCTTGAATGCTTAATTATTTTTCGTTGAAACCAGGTAATCATAATGTTTAATTTAAAAAGAAGGTTGGACTTAATTATCGAAACTCAAAGTGTCAATAGGGAGTTTTTAATATACATTTGTAGAAATAAGCCCATTTCATTGATTAAACTATCATGTATACAAAAACATATTTTCATGAAATTAATATTGAATGTGCTAAGAACATCATTTTCAATAACTTAATATAAAAAACTAACAAATAACATTAATTAAGAATCAATATGAGCGAAAATAAAAACAAACTATCTATCATTATAACTATAATAGTAGTTTTAATTATACTAATCGGCGGTTTTTTCGCCTATAAAAATTTTAAAAATAAAACTTCAATTGCCCCTGAAGATTCTTTTACTCAGGGAATTCAATTAATGGAGCAAGGAGATTATGAATCTGCACTACCTCATTTTAAAAAATCTATAGAGGAATTTCCTGACAGGCCTAAATATTATAAAGCGGCAATACATACTGCATTAAAATTAGACAATAAGACTGAAGCCAAGAAGTATGCTGAATCAGGCTGGAAAATGGGGCTTAAAGATGAACAAACACTCAAAGTAATAGCCAGTGGGTATTTATCAAACAATGACTCTAATGGCTTAAAAAATACCCTGAACTTGTTGGATGAGCTTCCGGCCGGTAAAAATAGAGAACAAATGCGCGGCCATTTTAACTACGTTTTTGGAAATAAAGAGGAGGGTATAAATATTTGGTTAAAATTGATTGAAAATGACCCTGACTCGAGCTTGATTAATAACGTTGCTGCAATTTTCCTGGCTAATAAAGATTTTGGAAAAGCCAAAAACTTAATCATCAAACATAAAGATTCTGGGCATTTAAATGAATATAGCTACAAATTACTAACCGGAATTTATATTTTCCATGATAAATACAGAGCGGCTGAAGAATCATTTGATGAGGCTAAGACAAAAAATATTTACAGTGATCTACTCCAATTACAGCATGGAATATATTATATTCTTAAGCTTGATCTAGCTAAAGCATTAGAGCTGCTGGAACCATTAAAAAATACCGTTTCAGATACTAAGCTAAATTATATTCGGCGCAATGCACGTATCGCATTGGCATATATTTACTACACAAACAAAGATATGGACTCCATTGATAAACTGATGGAAATTGCGACAAGTAGCAGTGTGAAAAACAGTAGTGCGGGAGAGTTGATTTATTTTAAGGCGGTTAAATCAATAGATGAGAATAACTCGAAAGCATTAAATGATTTGCACAAAGCTAAATCCTCTCTACCGAATCAAAATTTTATTGAATTGTTTACAGCACGTGCAACCGTAAAAGCCGGTAAATACGATGAAGCCTTAAATTTGTATAAAAAAATTGATGGCCCGATGTCAGTTTGGCCGGTTGTTCTATATGAAATGGCAGAAACGTATTATCTGCAAAATTTATACAATGAATCCATCGAGGTTATATCGAACTTACACAGTAGAAATTTGTATTCAAAACGGTCTCTAATATTATATAGGAATGCAGCACTTAAACTCAACCGACTTGATATTACAGATAATACTCAGAATATTTTAGAAAAAAAATATCCGGATGATCCTTATATTAAAATGACCGGCGGCATGCTTGCGATTGATAGAGGAAATTATGAAAAAGCAGAAAAAGTATTTGAAGATTTGAGTAAGAATTTTCCCGATGAGATAGAAAATAAATTTAATGATATTGAATCTAAAATCAATACTGGTAGTTCCGATTCTGAAAAGTCCAGTCGCTTACTTCTAAAAGTTCTCAAATTCAACCTTTCTGTATACACCAAAAAATTTGATGCGGCTGAAAGCTATCTAAACAAAATAAAAGATACATTAACTGAAGAAAATTATGCCGTTTTATATACCGTTCTCAATATTGTTAAAAATGATGAAAAAAAGGCTATAGCCTTTCTGGAAAATACAAAACTCAGTAAGGACAAATGGTCGTCTTTAGCTGAGAAAGCAAACGAGTTTAAACAAGCCAAAGTTTCAGCTTACTGTTATAAAAAAGTTTTGGAAAAAGAACCTGAAAACCCAGTTTACCTTAATAACTTTGCTTGGCAGTCATTATTAGATCCAGATTTAAAAATTAATGATGACATAATTAATGCCGCAAAAAAAGCATACAAAGTTGCACCCGGTAATAGTACTATTATTGATACTTACTCCGTTGCATTGATTAAAGCGGAAAAATATCAGGAGTGTGAAAAGGTTTTAACTGATAATATGACAGTAGTTAAGAAAACGCCACAGCTACTCTATAATCTAGCCAGGTTGTATGAATCCAAAAAGGATAATACTAAAGCATTAAAGAACTATCAAAAATGTTTAAACCTATCATCAAGCCAGGAAGTCTGGCCGATTCGCATGAGCAAAGAAGTGTTGGTTAAGCATGTGGAGAGTCTTAAACAAGCTAAATGAGATAATTAAAAAGTAGTCATTAAAACCAATTAAACACAGATAATTTTTTTAACTACTCAGTATGTTTTTAACTATAATTCTCGGGCAGGTAAATAATATCTGCTCACTAAGACTAATATATGATTTTAGCAGTATCTGTATCAGTGAATCAAATATCGATAGCATCTGGAACCGTGATATAAAAAATGGGGTGCTCAAGCATCGCTCTCAAGAGAAGCCTGGCTTCGTAGAAAGTCTTTGAGGCGTCAGCCTCTTTGGAGTGCGGCGTTTCAGCGCCGCTTTATGATCGAACTAAAATAGAGTCATAGCATTCCATTGATAATTGTTTGCCACAATAAATATACGCATAAAATATTTAGTCATCGGGCTGGACTTTTGCAAAATTCAATTGGACTAGAATTTTATATAATGCCAAACACACTGGATGCAGTAAATTCTGTCTATTCCTGAAATTTCTTATGGCAATGCGCTATAAGCATTTTTGTTCCAGCTTAGGCCAGTGCACTGGAATTGGCATACATCGCAAAACCGACCACCGACTACTACCCAATGTTGTCACTGCTATTACAATTCCTGCCTTTTAAATTCAGGAAATCAGCTCCACCAAAATCTTTTTTGCAGCGGCTGATCCGAGTGATATACTTTCACCCTCATCAATTTTTATCATAATAGAATCGGCAAATTGATTACGTTCAATTATTGTAATTGTTACAC
The DNA here is from genome assembly GCA_021772565.1 of Opitutales bacterium. GTDB lineage: Bacteria > Verrucomicrobiota > Verrucomicrobiia > Opitutales > JAJFLR01 > JAJFLR01. Next base: position 11,397 of record JAJFLR010000023.1, read on the forward strand.
CGGGCATTAATCCATTTTTTTCCAAAAATTTTAGAAAATCTGCCTGCTGATCAGTTATTCTGGAAATTTTTATTTTTAGATCTATCTCACATTGATTAAGAGGAACTAAATTTCGCTCATCCAGCATTCCTGTCGCTGAAGGAATGGGATCGCCGTGAGGATCAATTTTTGGCCGACCTAATAGTACGTCAATCTTTTCCATAACTTTATCAGAAAGCACATGTTCAAGCATTTCCGCTTCATCATGAATTTCAGACCAATCCAATCCTAAAATTTTTACTAAAAACAATTCGATGAGTCGATGCCTTCTCAATAAACCCAAAGCCATTTTTTCACCGTTATCTTTTAGCCGAACCCCTACTCTTGGTTCATATTCAACTAACTCTGAATCAGCCAATGACTTAACCATAGTCGTAGCAGTTCCCGGAGCCACTTCCAATGCAGTCGCAATGGAGCCCATTGAAACAACATCGCCCTTAATTTTCAGTCGTTCCAAATATATTTGCTTAATATAATTCTCTACCGTTACAGTTGCCATACTTTGATTAATCAAAATTATAAATTTGACAAATAAAAATAAAATAATAAGTTATTTCAAAATATTCATTATATATATATGAAAAAAAATTATTATATAACTAAAATTATGCTGTCAATCAAATGGTTGAGCAATATTTATATTTTATTGCTCGCATTAATAATATCAGGTTGCAGCAAAACTGAAGAGAATCATGGAGCAATTAGGGTCGTCACTACAACGACAATGATTACAGATATGTTAAGAGAAATTGGTGGAGATCAAATAAAAGTTTCTGGATTAATGGGGCCTGGGGTTGATCCTCATCTTTATAAGGCTTCAGCATCTGATGTTTCAAAATTACAAAATGCCGATGCAATTTTCTATAGTGGCCTACACTTGGAAGGACGAATGGCTGACCTATTTGTCAAAATGAGTCGAAATGGAAAAAAAGTATGGGCCATCTCAGAAGATATTCCAAAAGACAAACTATTGGAACCACCTGAATTTAGTGGAAATTACGACCCACACATCTGGTTTAATCCGGAAATTTGGACGAGTTGCATTAATACGGTCGTCACAGCTTTAAGCTCAATTGACAAAACAAATGCCCAAACATACCAGACACGAGGCAATGACTTGGCAGCCAAGTATCATAAAGTTCATAAATGGGCTAAAAGTCGGGTGGAAAAACTCCCGCCTAAAAATCGTGTTCTCATAACAAGTCACGATGCCTTCAATTATTTTGGTAAAGCCTATGGATTTGAAGTAATCGGAGTGCAGGGAATATCCACTGTATCAGAAGCCGGACTTGCTGATATAACAAAGATAATCGATTTCATAAAAGAAAGAAAGGTTAAAGCCATTTTTCTGGAAACCAGTGTTTCAGGAAATTATATTGAACGAATTAGCAATGACTCAGGAGCAATAGTCGGCGGTGAAATATTTTCAGATGCTATGGGAGCACCAGGAGAAATTGAAAAATCAAATGGTGAGTCATACGACGTTGGAACCTACATCGGCATGATTAAACATAACGTGAACACGATAGTAAATTCATTAGGGAAATAAGAATAAGCAACAGGAAGATGGGGAGAAATAAATTTATATGAATAAATATCGAATTATGAAAAAGAGTAATATTTTTATACTAACATTATTAATTATGGGCGTCGTTTCGATTGCCGAAGCGGAAACGGATAAGAGCGGTTATCATTTGTTCAATCCGACGCCGCAAGAGCAGATGCGGGAATTGAGCACTGATCGTCCAGATCAAACGGAAAGTCCGTTTACTGTTGATGCAGGACACATTCAGGTTGAGCTGGATTTTATTAATTATAGCTATGATCAATATATGCCAGGCAACGATTCTGTCCGCGTCGAGTCAATCGCGATTGCGCCAATTAATATTAAAGTAGGTATACTCAATGACCTCGATCTGCAATTTATCTTGCAGCCGTATATTCATCAGACCACTACGGATAAGGCTGTTGATAGAAAAGATGCAAAAGGTGGTTTTGGTGATATTACTGTGCGTTTGAAATATAATATATGGGGCAATGATAACGGTGACAATGCCTTTGCGCTTTTGCCTTATATTAAGTTACCGTTAAACTCTGATGATCTAGCTAATGACTCGATCGAAGGCGGTATTATATTGCCTTTTGCTGGCCAGATAAATGACGCGATTGGTATCGGAACCCAAATAGGAATCGATATTATCCGGAATGAAGTCGGAAAAGAATCATATTATTTTACTGAATTTTCGCATTCGATTGTCCTCGGGTTCGATACGTCAGATAACTTTGGCCTCTACGTTGAATGGGTTAATGCTATAAGCGCTTCTGGTGGTGGGGACGACTGGACGTCAACGTTTGACCTTGGATTTACTTATGGGATTAATGAAGACTTGCAATTAGACGGTGGTGTAAACATCGGCTTAACCCGAACTGCTGACGATTTTAATCCCTTTGTCGGCATTACCAAACGATTTTGAAATATATATTATGATAGATGATTACAGAGAAGCGGCGCCACTTGAAATTCACGACCTAACAGTTGCATATCAAAAAAAACCTGTGCTCTACGGCATTGACCTGGAAGTTCCAAAGGGATCGTTAGTCGGAATTGTTGGACCCAATGGCGCCGGTAAATCAACTCTAATAAAAACGATTATGGGTCTGGTGCCCATCGGCAGTGGATGGATAAAAATTTTTGGCAAATCTTTTAAAAAAGCAATCACGCGTGTTGGTTATGTTCCGCAAAGAGAATCTGTTGATTGGGATTTTCCGGTCAATGTATTAGATGTTGTTTTGATGGGTAGATACGGACGGTTAGGTTTATTAAAGAAACCGTCTAAGGATGATAAAGATATAGCAATGGCCTGTTTGGAAAAAGTTAAAATGTCTCCGTACGCCAACCGCCAAATTGCCAATTTATCGGGTGGTCAGCAGCAAAGAGTTTTTTTGGCGAGAGCACTGGCTCAAGAAAGTGATCTTTATTTTATGGATGAACCGTTTGCCGGTGTGGACGCTGCAACCGAAACTGCAATTATCGAAATTTTACAGGAATTAAAAAATCGTGGCAAAACATTGCTGGTAGTACATCATGATTTACCGACCGCTAAACAATACTTCGACCGTTTGCTATTACTCAATATGCGCCTTGTTGCATTCGGACCGACAGAGGAAATTTTTACCATGGAAAATTTACAGAAAACTTATGGTGGACGCTTAACGATATTGTCAGATGTCGCAGTCGAGAGAAATTTAGGTGTAAAAGTAGATTAGAATATGGAAACATATTGTGAGCCAGTAGAAACTAAAAATTGTTCCTCGCAAGTTCGCGGATGCGTCCAGCCTTCGCAGCCATTGCTGCTATGGCGGAGTAGGCCGAGCCGCACATCCCTACCAATATTTATCCTTATGTTCGTGCTAACTTTCTTGTTCTTTCAATCAAATCTACACGCTGCAAAAATTGGTGAACTGACAGAAACTTCTGTTTTTGAACAAGCATTGCGGTTTTTATCACTTAAAGATCCCGCCGTTCGTATTGCAGTTTTGGGATCAATTTTTTTAGGAATTAATTGTGGATTACTGGGTAGTTTTATTGTCGTTAGAAAATTAGCATTAGTTGGCGATGCGCTCTCACATGCAGTTTTACCCGGTGTTGCATTAGGATTCATGTGGAATATGACCAAAGATCCAATAGCGATTTTTGTTGGAGCTACAATTGCCGGCCTCATTGGCGTAACAGCGGTCAATCTGATTAAAGATACAACGAAAATTAAAGAGGACAGTGTTCTGGGAATGGTGTTAGCAGGTTTTTATGGCGTTGGCATTGTTCTGTTAACAATGATTCAAAACTTACCGTTTGGAAATAAATCAGGACTCGATAAATTTTTATTTGGTCAAGCTGCGGCACTTTCAGTTTCCGATATTCAATTAATAGGAAGCATAACTCTACTTTGTCTTATCATCGTTTATTTTTTCTACAAAGAATTTTTGGTCATTAGTTTTGATTTTAGCTTTGCACAATCAACTGGCATACCGGCTAAGGCGTTTCATTATTTACTAATGCTGCTTCTAACATTTTCTGTGGTAGTCGCACTTCAGGCAGTAGGGGTTGTTTTAGTATCAGCGTTATTAATTACCCCGGCAGCCACTGCCTATCTATTAACCGACAGAATGCATCGAATGTTATTTTTGGCGGCTCTGTTTGGTATGCTTTCAGGGCTGACCGGTGCATTTTTATCCTTCCTCGGAAATGATCTGCCGACAGGCCCGTTCATGGTTGTAGCGGCAAGTAGTTTATTTATAGCAGCATTTTTGTTTGGCCCTCGCTACGGATTGATTCCGAAATTTTTGAAACGAAAAAATCAATCATATCAAATCGAAGTCGAAAACACCTTAAAAGCAATTTATCAAGTTCTTGAAAAAAATAATTTTAAAGAGGAAGGAGTTTTATTTGATAAATTAGCAGAACACCGAAATGAGTCTATCGTAGATACGGAAAATCAAATTAATAAAATTCTTAAAATGGGGTGTGCGACTCTGAATGAAAATGAAAATTCGGATTCAAATTATTTTAAACAAAAATTGATTTCCCTGACTCCTACTGGGTGGACAAGAGCATGCGAAATTGTCCGCAATCATAGACTTTGGGAATTATATTTGACTAACGAAGCTCAGTACGCGGCAGACCACGTTCATGAAGATGCAGAAATCATTGAACATGTTCTGGGCGATGATACTGTGCGCAAATTAGAAAAAATGCTGAACTTTCCAACACGTGATCCGCATGGTAAATTAATTCCTGGGTTAAAATATTTAGAAGATAACGGCACTCACAATTCAAAATCCGCAGTAACTCAAATATAAAAGTTTTTTAATAATGATAGAAAATTTCATACCTCCATTTAATTTCAATGATATTTTTATTGAACCGTGGACTTATGGATTTGAAAGTTATATCTGGATTTTTTTGATGGGCTTTTTTGTCAATGCTGCCTGTGGACTTGTTGGAAATTTTATAATCTTAAGACGCATGGCATTAGTCGGCGATGCCATAAGCCACAGCCTGTTACCCGGTATTGCGCTGGCGTTTATTTTATCATCCAGCCGCTCAACAACAGTAATTGTCATAGGCGCAATCAGCGCCGGATTACTGACAACAATATTTATTGAGTATATTTATAAAACATCGCGAGTAAAAGCTGATGCCGCAATCGGTATTGTATTTTCTACTTTTTTTGCCATCGGTGTAATATTAATTACAATGTATGCCGATCATGTTGATTTAGATGCAGATTGTGTACTATATGGAGAAATAGGTTTTATCCCATTTGATGAACGAGCGAGTTTCGCCGGAATTAATCTCGGACCGATTCCAGTTGTTCGAATGGCAGGCGTTACAATAGTAGTTTTATTATTGATAAATTTGTTTTACAAAGAACTGCTGGTTACATCTTTTGATGTCGGATTGGCAAATTCGTTAGGCATAAACACAAATTTGTTTCACTACGGATTGATGGCTGTCCTATCTGTAGTCATCGTTAGTGCATTTGAGTCAGTTGGTGCAATATTAGTAATTGCTATGCTAATATTTCCAGGTGCAACCGCTTCACTGATATCTCATCGGTTACCGATTACATTAGGGTTATCGTTATTTCTATCAATACTCTACAGTCTCATTGGCGTACATTTAGCAATTTGGCTGAACTGTTCAATCGCTGGGGCCATGGTGGTTGTGGCTGGATTAATTTTCACTGGAGTCTGGCTATTCAACCCGACAAATGGCTTGATAAAAAAAATGGGGTTGACAAGAAAGCTTACAAAATAGAAGTTCAATTTCTATTTTGTATAATAATATGATTATAAAAAGAGAGTTATCCCAGGCAATAAAGAAACTTGCCGGTGTCTATCCGATAATATCACTAACCGGCCCGAGGCAATCAGGGAAAACAACATTAGTTAAAACATTGTTTCCCAATTACGACTATATAAATCTCGAAAATCCTGACGACAGAGCATTTGCTGAAGAAGACCCACGAAGGTTGCTCAACCAAAATAAAAAGAAGGGACTCATTATTGATGAAGCACAACGAGTCCCTCATATATTCTCATATTTACAGGAAGTTGCCGACAACGCAAAACAGATGGGTAAGTTTATTATAACCGGTTCTCAAAATTTTCTTCTCCTGGAAAAAATTACTCAATCGTTAGCTGGACGTGTCGCTCTATTCAACCTACTGCCTCTTAGCTTGAAAGAATCATTAAAAAGCGGTAATAAGTATGCCCTATTGGATCACCATCTCTTTAATGGATTCTACCCGGTTCTATTTGATCGTGCTATAGCACCGGAAAATTATTATCCCAATTATATACAAACATACCTTGAAAGAGATGTTCGCAGCATTATCAATGTAAGCAATCTAAGTCTTTTTCAAAGATTTCTCAAGTCCTGTGCCGGTCGCACCGGACAGTTAATAAATTTATCGAGTCTTGGAAATGATTTGGGGATTAGTTACAAAACTGTTCGTGACTGGATCGCAGTTTTGGAAGCAAGTTTTATAGTATACTTACTTTTTCCCTATCATAAAAATTTTAACAAACGTATCGTAAAACAACCTAAACTATATTTTTATGATACTGGACTACTCTGTTCTCTTCTGCAAATAACTTCCAGGGAACAACTCGCGCATCATTATCTTCGGGGTAGTATTTTTGAGTCCTTTGTAATAACAGAACAGATAAAAAAATCATATAACCGAGGAGAACTTCCAATTTATTATTTCTGGCGAGATAGCACTGGGCACGAAATCGATTTAATTATCGAAAAAGGATTACAGCAATATCCGGTAGAAATCAAATCCGGTGAAACATTGAAACCTGATTTTTTTAAAGGCTTAAAATATTATCAAAAAATATCCGGTGTAAAACCTGATAACTGCTATCTGGTATACGGTGGAACAAAAAAAATATCCACCCAAGCCGCACAAGCCATTAGCTGGAAAAAAACAGATTCCATGCCTTAATTAATAGGATTAAAAACATGCTTAATTCCAACACCCTTAAAGTCTTTCACATTTCTAGTAGCCAATCGATCTATGCGATGATAACGCAATGTTAAACCCAGACGAATATCAAAAATTCTCCGATAAGAAAAAGATGGCTTTGCAACAATTTGCCAGACCTCATTCATTATACCACTTTGATAATCAATAATTGCCCATTTGGGATTTTGCCTGAAATGTTGTATTATTTTTGCAGCACGCAGTGGAGTTGCCGGTTTCTTGTTTAACTTTGAATTACATAACAATAGAAATAATTCCAGTAATACCAATTCGCAAATAGCAAAATCGTCTGATGCATACATTTTATCAAGATAATTCCTGGCAGATTTATTTTCTACGCAGTTAGAATTCAACGCATAATAGAGGATATTAGTGTCACAAGTTTCCATATATTATCGTTCTATTCTCGCTCGTTAGCTAATTCCCGCCATCGGGTAACCGGAACTCTTGGAGGGCCACCCAAATCAATCGCCGGTGGCAGAGTTTTTGACACTTCCATTCTATCTACAGCATAAATATCGGTTATATATTCAGCACCTTTACGAATAATTTCTGAGAATGAGCATTCTTTCTGCTTAGATAATTGCTTTACCTTTTTATGCAAACTGTCTGGCAGTAATATCTGAGATCTAATCATGATGTAAAATTTACACACATGTATAAATTATGTCAATTTATAAATTATCAACAAAATGCATATATGTGTATATTCCTGTTTTGTCTGATTTTGTTTTCAGCAATCGGAAACATAATATACATGGATGGACAGGATTTATAATTATATTTTATCCTGTTTATCCATGTATATTTGTTATCAGTGTTTCCGCTCGGGCACTGAGTAACATCTTATATCCTATCCTTCCAATACTCAAGATGTTTGTGCAAAAGGGCTATAGCAATAATAAGAATTTCATCTTCCCTGATTTGGTATATTATACCATAAGGAAAAACTTTTGTCCTGCATCTTCTTAAATTTTCAGAGAGTAAAAACCAAGCCTCAGGAAAGGCGATAATTCTATCAACTGTATTTTTAATTTCAGTATAGAATCTGATCCCAAGTCCAATTTCTTGTTCCTCATAGTAGGCAATAGCAGATTCGAGTTCGAGTTCTGCTATGCTTAAATATCTGACTCTCATATGTTAAATTTCTTTTCGAGTCGCCGGTAAACATCTGAATCATCAGATGCTGAAATTTCACCTTTTTCAAAAGCTTTTACACGGTCTTCAGATTCAATCGCCCATGCGATATCAATATCTTTCTGGGAAGAACTATCCAAGCTGGAAAGTAACTTCTCCGCTATACAAGCACGTTCGATAGCCGGTAAGCACATCAACTTTTCCTCGAATTCTTTCGCAACAGATTGCATAGTTTGGCAATGTAGTTAAAGTTACATGCGGTAGCAAGGTGAAAACTATTCTGTTTATATTATATTTTTTGGTGACTCTCTGCCATTAGAATTTAATGTAACAAAATCCGTGTTTCACCCGTCGAACCAGAGCACTGTATCCAATAAACTGGTTTTAGTCCGTTTTCACAGCGTTGCTAACATGTCCCAGCATCGTTTGCACAATACGAATATCTGTGCCGTTTTCAGTATGTGTGTTGACATGCTGTGACGAAAAAGTTGGCAACTGTCGGCTTTGCTTTGATCAATTTCAGCTTTATCAATGCGACGTTTAACCAAGCAGCTTAGCAGGTTATTAATTCTTGATTATTAAACGATATATATAAATTAATTGGCTTATATCAATACTATTACCCTGTCCTTTTTAAGACTCCCTATAAAAAATAAACTGTTTGACAGCCTACAATTGAAGAACTTTAAAAAAAGTGGTAATCAACTCTATGCAATCTAACAACCGTGACGAATGAAAACAGAAACTGAATCATACTGGATGCAGCCTCGAGATCTGATGAATCTTGAGGATGAGGGCTATAAGATGATCAAGGCGTTAATTGCATACCGAATTCTCTTTAATGGCATACTTATTATTTCTGATTCGGATTTAGTAAATAACTATAACCTTCGTAACTGTATCAGAGATGACTCAGTTGTTAAGGAATTAATCGAAAGGCAATTTATTCAGTTTGCCCTGAGAGAATTCAATGGGACAATCAACTCTTTAGGAAAAACTGCTGAGTCAGTCTTAGGAACAGAGGGATATTCGAAGAAAATCCCTAAAGAATGTTATTGCAACTCTCCAGAATTAAAATTTGTAGAGGAAAATGCAAAAATACGATCATTTTCATTTTCCAGTGCTGGTGAACGTTATACAAGAGAGATTGTTAAGCTATTTTGTTATCTTTCGCAATCTGATCGATATCACAAATCGCTTCCACGTCGTTACAGTCGGATGATTCAGCTAGAACTTCTTGAGCGAATTGCAAATAATCAACAGGCATCATGGTCTTGGTTTGTGCGACAATCAGAATTCATGGCCTCGATATCTAAAAAGCTCGGATGTGCCAACTTATCAAGGGAACAGTTCGATTTTATTTTCAATGCAGCACGAGGTCCTTATGCGACGTTCATTCCTGAAAGCCTAAAGATCAATGCATGCTACTCCATTGAAGATGTTTTAGGAATCGAACTTTGGCGAAGAAGAGTAGACATACAGTCGGAGATCCTTGAGAAGATGACATTGCAACGATCCCGTATTAGCCTTGTAGATTTCACCAATGGCCTGAGCTCATTGACGGCTAATCAGGTTATTAAACTCAGGAATTCCTCATACAGGAAAGCATATGACAATGCATGTCAATCTTATGCTACTGACATGAAAGATGGCAAAGAGGCAATTCAATCGCTTCATGAATATCGAAGAATAATTGATGCTGCTATACTTCGGAATAGTAAAGTTAAAGAGACTACTGATGAAGAGTATCAAGTGTCTATTGCCGAACAATACTCGGATCTCGATTTCACAACTCGCGGACAATGGATTAAATTTGCTTTAAATACCTTAGCCAGTAAAACGTTAGGGAATTTGACGCTTGGACTTTGGTCATTAGCTGAGTTCGCATTCGAGCAAATTTTTAGTAGACCTAAAGAGATAGATAAGTTTGAAATTCAAAAAGAAATAAAAATTGAAGAATGGAATAGAGATAAAGAAAACAAAGTTTTGGATGGAAAGCATATCATTATGAATTCCAGTAGGGATTTTTTTACTAAAAATTAGTTGTTTTTCATATCGTTCTAATCACCAACTACATGATCTTTCGAAACCTTGAACATTCTAAATTCGCTCTTTTTTTTATTCTTTTCTATCATTTTTTATAAAATAGATATCAATCGACTTGTAAAAAGGACAGCTATTACTAACCTAATTTTGTAAGCGTTCACAGGCTTTGCGAATGCTTACAATACCATTGTCTTTGCGAGGAGCGAAGCGACGTGGCAACCCAGACCGTGAAATCGAAATAGATTGCCACGCCATCATACAGATGGCTCGCAATGACAAAATTGGTAAGTTTTCACGAATATTACTGTGAACGCTTACCTAATTTGTGTCCCTCAATTTATTTCCCAATAGTTTTTTTACGAGGAGTCTTTTTCGTCAAATATTTCATCGAATTGTTTTTCCAATCGTTACTTTTCGGGTTGCCTTTCCGTCGGTTTTTTTTAGTGAAGGCTTCGCCGTCTTTTTAGTGGCCGTCTTTTTAGTGGCCGTCTTTTTAGTGGCCGTCTTTTTAGTGGCCGTCTTTTTAGTGGCCGTCTTTTTAGTGGCCGTCTTTTTAGTGGCCGTCTTTTTAGTGGCCGTCTTTTTAGTGG
>JAJFLR010000024.1 GCA_021772565.1 Opitutales bacterium
CTTTATGAACAAATCCTAACGAAAAGTACAGGTAAAAAAATTGTAAAAAACATTCATATGCCCCATGTTGTTCACTAACAATACCTTGTGTATTGGATTAAATCAGTAAAATTGTATAAAAAAACTTAGGAAAACGTGTTATAGCGATTGCCATAAATGTTTTCGTATTTAAATGAAAATATATTGTCTGAAAGTTGTATGCAGTAAATAAGCAATTTAATTCAGATAGATTGCCGCGCCCTGCATTCACAGGGCTCGCTACCGAGTCCCGATTTATTGGGACGACATGATCACAAGAAAACATGACAACCATTTTGTCATCACGAGGAATGAAATGACGCGGTGATCCATGATTATTTTTTTATAAATGAAATGATTTATGGCAATTGCTTTAAATAAAAGTCCAAATTCATTTTAATTCTCTTTAATCTCATAAATATATATATTCTTACTTAATCGGCGTACATCAGTGGCTAAAATCTTAACATATATTTTCAAAACGACATTATAGTCATCCTGCTTTAGTAATATCTTGACTCGTATATTAAGCCGACCGAACAATCTGAATTTACTACAAACTACAATATTAAATAATTAAAAAATATGACAAAGCGCCCGATTTTAGCAGTTATAGATTATGGAATGAGCAATCTTCGCAGTGTCTGTAAAGCTTGGGAACATGTCGGTGCTGATGTCAGTATTATTCAAACTCCATCTGATTTAGGTCGAGCTGATGCACTAATATTTCCAGGTCAAGGTGGAATCAAACAATGCATTCAAGAACTTCAAAAGTCTGGACTTGATAAAACGATAAAAAACTGGATTGAGTCTGATAAACCTTATTTTGGAATCTGTCTTGGATTACAGGCGCTTTTTGAATTCTCCGAAGAAGGGAATACAACGGGTCTCGGAATTTTGCCTGGCACTGTTATTCGATTCAATTTGCCTGCTAAATACAAAATTCCGCACATGGGATGGAACAGCGTTAATTTCAAAAAGAATATTTCTTTAAATAATGATTTAAGCTCCGGGATTGATCAATTTTATTTTGTACACAGCTATTTTGCTAAACCAAAAAATGATAGCATAGTTTGGTGTGAGACCACATACGGTGATCAGTCATTTGTCAGTGGCATCGCACAAAAGAATTGTTATGCAACTCAGTTTCACCCGGAAAAAAGCCAGGCAAAAGGTATGCAATTATACAAAAATTTCCTTAATTTTGTCGCACACTAAAAAAATTTGGAATAAACATTGAATTAAATCATCTTAGTTTATCTGAGATATGATTCATAATTACTGAAAGGTAATAATAAATTCAGATATGGCGAAAGCCAAAAAGGGTTAGCATAGCGACAAAAGGGGTTGGTCTGGGAGCATTCCAACCCCACTTAAAAGCCGCCGGTCGATTTCGACCGGCGGCTTTTTATTTAATCAGCAAAAAATAATTGCTGATAAATTAAAACTTCTATCAGCTTGTTCAGATCATCACTGTTGCTCGCAATGAGTTGATGTTCTAGAGCGTCTGCCATAATAAAATTCCGAAATAAATTAGTGTATGCAATCAATAGACGTGAGTCAGATAGATTGGCGTACTCTGCTTTCGCAGAGCTCGCAATGACAATTAGGTTTCTACTTTGTCATCGCGAGGAACAGCGCGAGCCGACTCCGCCATAGTAGCCTATGGCTACGACGGCTGGACGTGGTGATCCATGACTTTTTTTCTTTTTTTTAAACTTCTTTACGGAAATTTATTATGGCAGATGCTATAATATGCGAAATTAGATCATTAGTGACATACCAAGTGTTAGTATCTTGATCACAAAATGTTGGAGGCGCGGGTGGGAATCGAACCCACGTTAGAGGTTTTGCAGACCTCGGCCTTACCACTTGGCTACCGCGCCAGAATAATCCGCCTATTCAATATCTTTTCTAATGCGAGTCAAGATATCACTGGACCTAAAATATGCTCAGAATAAAATATTACAACAAATTAGCTTTCACTTGATTCTTTTACTTGTTTAATCATTCTTTTAACTTAACCTTCAGAATTTATATTTAGCTATGTCGTCGAATAAATCAGAAAAAAAAGTTACTGCTAATACACTTGATCTCGAAGTCAAGGATGCTCAGTTTATATTTGAAACTGTTTGGAATAGTCTCAGAAATGAGTATGGCCAAAATAATTTACAATTTCCCAAAGAGATTTTTTGGCTGAATGGTGCACCTGGTGCCGGTAAAGGTACTCAGACTTCATTTATAATGAGATTTCGAGACTTAACAGCACCTCCGATATTGGTAAGTGAACTCCTTGATAGTCCGGAAGCCAACAGACTCAAAGATGCCGGTATGATGGCTGGGGATCGTGAAGTAATTGAGCTCGTTATTAGTAAATTATTGGATCCTGTATATCAAAGTGGTGCTATTGTTGATGGATTTCCTCGAACACAAGTTCAAGTCGAGTGTTTGAAATTGCTGTACATTAAGCTCATGGAATTGCGAAACTCTTATATAAATGCAAAAGTTGAGCAGTATTATAACAAACCAATTTTTCATATTATTGTATTATTCGTCGATGAGGCTGAGAGTGTGCGTAGACAACTTTATCGTGGTAAATTGACATATGAGTTTAACCAGCAGGTAAAGGAAACCGGTGTAGGGGAGGAAGTAAATATTCGGAAAACTGATTTAGATGAAATTACTGCTAGAAATCGATACCGAACTTTTAAGGAAATTACCTATCAGTCATTAAAATCATTGCGTGTTTTATTTCACTATCACTTTGTAAACGCTCATGGCTCTGAGGAAGCAGTTCAGGAAAGGATTGTAGAAGAGCTGAAATATCAGAGCTCACTTGAATTAGACCAGTCGACATACGATCGACTGTCGCCAATTCCTATTGCGAGCCAAATTGTTCGGCATGCAAGACAAGAACTCATTGATCGCCTGGATTTTTACGAAAAAAATCACTCTGGGTTATTTAAAAATGTTGTTGATTTAGTTAAAGGAAAGTTTCTTCCAATTATTCTGCGTCATTCAATTTCAGGATTTGCAGTTATTAATTCAGAGGAGGAAGTTTTTAATGATGATTTGGCATTGGCGATGTTTATAGATATATTTTCTGAACGTGGATATCGAGCTACAGTTGATCTACGAAAAGTAGAAGTGCCTGACAGAATTGATCCGGAGACTTATACAATTATTAACCGTGTTAAAGTTGTTTATCGATTTAGAATAACCTTCCCGGGTTGCGAGATCAGACGTGGGTGAATTTTTAATTACGATTGGAAAATATTGAAAAGTAAATTATTTGATGACTCTTAAATTTATAATTCGTAATTCGTAATTAAATAAAATCCTACTCGGCAAAGACCATCCAAACATTGTATTCACCGTATGATTTAATTCGAACACGTGTCTGCTTCTTTTGATAAATATCATTTTTTATCGGCAATGATCTATCTACGTAAACTCTTCCTCCTGGACACACTCCACATAAACGACTAGCAATATTGATTGGGCGTCCAATATAATCATCCCCGATAGAAAGCACACTGGCTAAGCCAAAAGATATACCACATCCTATTTCATCGGGTGCACCATGGGTGAAATTTGGACTTCGCCGTACAATTTGCCAGCTACTATTAAGCGAGACTAATCCTTGCAGACTGACATCTATTGCTATTTCACGATCTTCGACTGTAGTCTGCCAAATAGCCAAAACTCCATCACCGGCAAATTTTATTAAATCTGGTGGGTATTTAAAAAAACTTTTTTTAACCATCTGGTAAAAAGCAGTCATTAACCCACAAATATAAGGAGACTCAATATTGGGTTGTTCGCAAAAGACTGAAAATCCTCTCATGTCAATAACTGCGGTTAATACTTCGCACGGTTTGCCAAACTCGACATTTAACTCTGAGGCATCATCTAAATCGTAATTAGTATAGATTAAATTCTCAAATTTATAGAGTAATAATTTAGATAAATTAAAACCATTAAAATAGAGACCTACTTTTAGATCACCGTTGGAAGTTGATTGGTAAATTAATTCATTCGCCTGATACGAATCATCATCCTTGCTTTCGTTCGAATAGAAGCGAGCAACAAATTTGGTTATTACTTCTTTGGTCGTTGATAATTTTCTCAAAATTACTGCAACATCAGGTTCATCGAGGACGATATAATCATTTACACCATTGATAGTGTAGAGCACTGAATTAGATTCAACATGCACACGTTGAAAGTGACTACAAATATCCCAGAAATCGCGAAATCCTATATCCTTTAGTGGGTAGTATCGATTAATTGATGATTCAGCCATAAATTCAAAATCCGAATATTATAATGGCAGTCTAAAGGTTAAGTTTTGCGTATTTAGACTTTGTGCTAATTGAAATAAATCTTTTTTTAATGAAGATCAATTACTTCTATTTTTTTGATCTACGCGTACTATCCTGAACATAGAGACCGCGATGTAAAAAACACCTGTGAGGCATGATGCTGTAAAAGCAGAGAAAAACCAGACATAAACTTCGGATTGAGCAGGTACATAAGGTCTTAATATCCAGGTAAAAAATCCAAAGAAAATTATTGTTAAAATGATATCGACCACAATACCACCACGGCCGATCAATTTATTTTCAGAATTATTCATAATCAAGAGTAAATAAATCAATTGCTATAAATGTCGAATATAAATTTCAGGTGATTTATAGAATATATCATAAATAATTTTTCATTAGATTTATGGAACGTGTTGTTTTCAAGACACTTTTAGCAGTGAGATTACGACATTGTCATATGTGTCTTGAGGACAAGTCGGTTTACTGGCCTGTTACGCATGGATATTTGATTTAAGTTCCATTACCCTGATTATAGACAACAACGGAAGATTTCGATGGTTTTACTTTATTCTAAATTCTGTGACTAACGAAAACACATAATTGGCAGATGGCATGATTGCATCATAGCGGAAGTAGTACTGCCGATTAGTAATCGCCGAATAAGGGAATGGCCGTAAGCTCCCATTAACAGCATATTTATATTTTCAGACTCAATATAATCGGCTAAAACCTTTTCCACTTCACCGTTAAGTATATTGCAGATAGGATTTTTGCCCCCTTTCCGCAAAACTTCTTCTATTCCTTTTAGTTCACTGGTAGCAGTATCACCATCTTGTTGCTCTGTAACTGTAACCAGGTGCAATTCAAAATCGTCAAAATCAGTGCTGTTTAATATGTAATCAACAGCTTTCTTGCTGCTTTTCCCGCCATCATAAGCTATCAGGATTTTTTTTATTTCATGAAATGATCGTGATGTTATTAGGCAAGGTTTTTGGCTGGCACGAACAACTCTTTCCATAGAAGATCCTAAATGTTCTTTTGCAAAATCGACATTCTCTCCTCGCTTGCCCAACATAATTAAATCAAAATTTGGTTCAAAGCTATCGAGACAGTCAACCAGCAAGCCTGTGCGGTGATGAAATTTAATAAGCTCGATAGAGTTTTCTGAAAATATTTTTCGGGTTGTTTCCTCAATTACTTCCGCTTTTTTATTTTCAATTTCCTGTAAATGAAAAATCACATTTCCATACGGCTGAATTCCCAGACTGCCGCTTATGTCCGCAGCGAGTGGAATTTCAAATTTGCGAATATTAGTTAAATACAACGCTTCGACTTTTGCTCCCGTTCTTTTCGCCAACCATACTGCATATTGACAGCAGACTTGTGAGTATTCAGAACCGTCGGTGCATAAAAGTATGTTCTTCATATTTAAAAAATTAAGACTTATTATTATTGAAACTTATTATATTTTTTTCATGAAAGACTTTAGACATAAGATGAAAGTATTAATAAGCCAATAGAAAAGTAATCGACACAAAAATACCTGTTCGATGAATAAAATAATTATTTATTCTATGCCGTTTTTCCTAAAATTGTATACAGATATCTTGACTCAAAACATATTTACAATGAACTATTCAGACATAAAAAAATTCTGGGGACGTAGCTCAGTTGGAAGAGCGCCACAATGGCATTGTGGAGGTCGTCGGTTCGATCCCGATCGTCTCCACCAGTTTTATTTTTGTTATAGATATAGTTAATTCAAATAAATTTTTACACAGTATAAATAATAAATTATAATCAAACAAATGGCAGTAGAATACAAAATTATCAAAATTGAAGAGAGTGAATCAGGCAAAGTAGTTAGCCTGACTATAACCGGTAAGCTTGAAAAAGAGGATTATGATTTCTTTGTGCCGGAAACTGAACAGTGTATTAAGCAACACGGAAAGATTCGTATGATTGTTCAATTGATTGACTTTCACGGCTGGAGTGTTGGTGCGGCATGGGAAGATACTAAATTTGGTATTAAGCATTTCAGCGATATCGAGCGGTTGGCTATTACAGGTGACAGAAAGTGGGAAAAAGGAATGGCTCTTTTTTGTAAAGTATTCACAACAGCGAAAGTTCAGTATTTTGACAATTCCGAACTGGATCAGGCACAAAGTTGGATAAAAGAGGGTCTCTGAGATCACAATGTTTAAACGTGTGCCATGGAAATACTTGTTGCGCCGTCTCGCACGAACTCATCGTTTTATAGATCCCGTCAATTTAATGACGGTATTGGAAAAATTTTCCCAACCGTCAGAAATACGGGAACCAATCGAATTATTGCGAGCCGGTGCTGCTTTTCATGCACGGGGCTTGATGAATACCAAGGCTATTCAACATAATCTTGACTGGATTTGGCCTTACTGGGTGCAGCGACAATTTGATCCGAAAGATAAATCATTTATTCCGCGTGCCTTCTCTATAACACATGTAAATCTGACACATCGGAATTGGACTGCTGTCGGAATCCCCGGATGTAATGCATTACCGATTGTTGATCCCCGAGGAATGATTACACCGTTTTTTGATGGCTGGTCATTAGATGGCTGGATAATTGGTGAATCAGGGATAACGCTAATACCATCACAGTTAGAAACGGTTTCTCAATCGCTACTTTGGAATACAAACGATCTTACCTTACGAACAAAATCTGTTAAAGGAAGCTTTACTCTGATCAATGATGTATCTGTGAAATTTGATGATAATAATCAGCCGGTATGTTCAGTGCATTTTAAAGCTAGTGCTGACAAAACTGCCTGGCTGGTTATTGCATTGCGTCCCTATAATCCGGAAGGTGTCAGTCTAATTAATACCATCAACTTAATTGAAAATCGTAGAGCATGGACGATAAACGGTATTCGCTCTGTTACGTTTCCCGTACCGATTGAGCGAAGTGTTGTATCCGATTATCGAAAGGGTGATGTTTTTTCAAATATTCTATCAAGGCAGGAAGCAGAAAATATTGACTGTGAAGCCGGCATGGCGACTGCAGTAGCAATGTATCGTATTGAGCCAGGCAATGAACGGGAAGTTACAGCTGACGTACATCTTTCCGGTGATTCGATTTCTCAACCACTCTTCCCAAACGGCAGTAACCAAATGTCATGGGCTGCTGCGTTAGAAGATACTGCGAAATTAAAACTGTCTTATGATCGTTATCAATTTTTATATGAGTCTGCCCTGAGAACATTGATTTTGCACGCACCCGGTGATGTTTATCCCGGTCCGTATACTTATAAACGATTCTGGTTTCGCGATGCCTGCTTTATCGTCCACGCTATGCTCTGTACTGGTCAGATAAAACTTGCCAGGCGAATAATGCATAAATTTTCAAATCGTCAAAATAGAAATGGTTATTTTCATTCTCAGGAAGGGGAGTGGGATTCTAATGGTCAAGTCTTGTGGCTGTTTGATCGATATATTAAACTGACTGGAAATAATCCGGTATCAGAATGGGAAAACTTGATTATTAAAGGGGCAAACTGGATTATTAAAAAACGCTGTAATGACAATATTGACGCGATTCATAAAGGATTAATGCCTGCCGGATTCAGTGCCGAACACCTCGGTCCAAACGATTACTTTTACTGGGATAATTTTTGGAGTGTTGCCGGACTGCAAGCAGCAGCAAACATGATGAAATTATATGGACGATCCAATGATGCTAATCGTTATGCGCTCTATGCTGATAAGCTTTTAACTGCTGTTAACCGCAGTTTGGAACATCCATTAAATCCTGGAATCGTCGGAATACCGGCATCACCATATCGACGAATGGACGCTGGTGCTATCGGATCCATTGCTGCCGGTTATCCATTGCATTTATATTCTCCTGAGGATGAAAAACTGCAAGATACTATTAAATTTCTTTGTGATAACTGTCTTGTAGACAACGCATTTTTTCAGGATATGACGCACTCAGGTTTGAATGCGTATTTAACATTACATATCGCACAAGTAATGTTGCGAAGTGGTGATAACAGTTGGGATAAACTTGTTCAATCAGTAGCAGATTTGGCATCACCAACCGGTCAATGGCCCGAGGCAATTCATCCAATTACCCTTGGCGGCTGTATGGGTGACGGTCAACACGTTTGGGCGGCAGCGGAGTGGCTTATGATGATCCGCAATTTTTTTGTCAGAGAAGAAGAAGATCGATTGATAATAGCATCAGGTATTTTGAAAGAGTGGTACAGTGAATGTGATGAGATTAGTTTTGGTCCTACTCCAACTCAATTTGGAGTAGTCGAAGTAACGATTAAAAATTATGGGTTGAAAATTCAGGTATCATGGAAATTTCTAACTAGAATAAATAACGCTCTCATGGAAATTCGATTGCCCGGATATAAATCTGTAATTGTTGATGATCTAAAAATTGACACGATTAAATTTGATGTAAATTAATTGAGCAGTAGATATCTCAATGATCACTCGTATATCAACAAGGTTAAATAAATTTTTTCGACTATTTCATCGTAATGAATGGACAGTGAAATTACTGTCTTTGGAGCAATCTGCTAATAACGATACCAAGCCGGGACTTTTACTCATACAAATAGACGGGCTATCTCGTAAGCAGCTTGAGTCAGCTATTAGCTGCGGGAAGATGCCATTCTTGCGAAATTTATTGAAAAATGAAGAATACAAATTAAATACGTTATACTCGGGTCTTCCTTCTTCAACAGCGGCTGTTCAAGGGGAACTTTTTTATGGTATTAAAACAATTGTCCCTTCACATAGTTTCCGCAATCACATGACGGGAAAAGTTCAAACGATGTTTGATACATCTACAGCAATACCCATTGATAAATTCTTAAATAATACTTCTCCGGGCATTTTGAAAAATGGCAGCTCGTATTGCAACATTTACAGTGGAGGTGCAGAAGAAGCAAATTTCTGTTCTTCAAAAAGTGGATGGGGAATTTTTCCTGAAAAATCCGGGCAATTTAAAAAAATCCGGCTTGGGTTTTTATATATCGTTCATATATGGGAAGCCGTTAGAATTATAGCCTTACTTGGTATTGAACTGATATTGGCAATTATTGATTCGATCAGAGGGATTATTGCAAAAAAGGATCTTTTACTTGAAATTCAATTTGTTCCGACTCGTGTGGCTATTTGTGTTTTACTTCGTGAATTAATTACTTTTGGGGTTAAAGTAGATATAGCCAGGGGACTGCCGGTAATTCATGCTAATTTTCTCGGTTATGATGAACAGGCACACAGAAGGGGGCCCTCATCAGCATTTGCGCATTGGACTTTGAAAGGAATTGATCGAGCAATAAAGGGCATTTGGCACTCGGCGCATCAGGCACCACTTCGCCATTATGATGTCTGGATATATTCTGATCACGGACAGCAGGAAACGATTTCGTATTCAAAGTTAACAGGTAAATCAATAGCCCAGTCGGTTAAAGATATAATAGAACAGATTGATACTGTTGTCTCACATGATTCAACTTCAAAAGACGGCTCTCAACTGGAACGTGTCAAATGGCTGAATATTTTGAAAATTCTCAAGTTGCCGGAACAAATCCAAAATAGCCGGACATCTGATGATGATGTTGTTGTAACAGCAAAAGGACCCATAGGCCATATTTATTTAAAACATCCTTTAACGCCCGCTGAGCACAAACGTTGTATAGATGATTTCATCAGTATTGGAAAAATTCCACTCGTCCTGACTGTCGATAGTTCAGAAAAAGTCATAGCATGGAATGAAAAAGGTAGCTTTAAATTACCTGAAGATGCCAACCAGGTTCTAGGAGAGAAGCACCCATTTTTAGAGGAAGCGGCAAATGATCTAATAAATTTGGTTAAACATCCGGATGCAGGTGATTTTGTTATTTCAGGGTGGAAGACCGATGGTAAGCCATTAAGTTTTCCTACTGAAAATGGAGCGCACGGTGGACCCGGATTTGAGGAAGTAAGGGCTTTTGCATTACTACCGAGTGATGCATGTGTTTTATCAGGCAATAATAATTTTTTAAGACCACAGGATATATACAACGGGGTTAATAAATTTTTAAATCCTGTTAAAAGAAAGGCAGCCTCTTCAATTAATTCATGCAAAAGTAACGATACGGGAATTTTTCGAATCATGACATACAATGTTCATAGTTGCATCGGTATGGACGGCCAACTTTCTGTTGATCGAATCGCTCGGGTTATTGCACGCTATAATCCTGATGTTGTTGCATTGCAGGAACTCGATGTCGGGCGTAAACGAACTTTCAAACTGGATCAGGCGCAAGCTATTGCGGATGAACTTGAGATGAATCATCACTTTCACCCATCTCTGATCGTCGATGAAGAAAAGTACGGGAATGCAATTTTTAGTCGCTATCCGGTACATTTGGTGAAATCAGGACAACTTCCAAAACATCCCGGCAAAGATAAGCTTGAACTGCGTGGAGCGTTATGGGTTGAAGTATCAACACCCGACCAAAAATTGCAAATTATCAATACTCATCTGGGACTTGATAAACAGGAACGTCATCTGCAAATTAATGATTTGTTAGGTGTTGATTGGCTTAATCACGAAGATTGCAGTTCGCCGAAAATACTTTGCGGTGATTTCAACATGTTACCGCAGTCGTCGATATACCAAACGATTAAAGATAAATATAATGATGCCCATGTAGTATCAAAAAATAATTGTCCTGAATGCAGTGGCCGAACCTGGTTTGGCAAACTTCCGGTGGGGCGTATCGATTATGTATTTGTCAGTTCTCAATTTAACGTAATTAACACAAGGATACCGAGAAACAGTTTAACACGAAAGGCATCAGATCATTTACCGTTGATTGCTGACTTGAAAATTAAAGTGTGAAAGTTATTGTGGCAGTTTTTTATGGCAGATCCAATAATGCTTTACATATTGTCGTTTTCATCAGAATCAAACATTTCGAATGGTTCTGTGAGTGCATTAATTGCAGCACCGGATATATTTGAAATAATCTCCCATTCCGTTTCAATCTTTTCCAGAAGATTTGACCATGGACTATCGTCAATATCAATATCGGGAACTTTTTGATTTAGCAGTTTCTCGTAAGCAATTAATGTTTGATTTGCGCAGCTACGCATGGAAAATTGGGCTGCAGTTTGCTTTACAGATGCTAGCAGTATTTTTCTGTTATCCCGTGTTAATGTAAATACCCAGTTTAAAGCATCAGTAAATTCAACTATATCCTCATTTGCAACAAGACGACCATTGATTTTATCGTTAACGACTTCTCGGACTCCCGAAGCATCAAGTGCTACTATTGGTAAGCCGGCTGCCAGTGCCTCTATCAATACCATACCCTGAGTTTCACTTTTTGAAGCAAAAGCAAAAACATCCATTGCATGATATCCGTCGATTAAATCCTGACCACTTAGACATCCTGTAAAATGTAATCTGTTCTCTAAATTATAAGAACGAAAAATATTTTTTATAACAGTTTTGCTATGACCATCACCTATGACTAGAAAATGGTAGTCGGCTCTGCTATTTATATATGAAGCAACGGCATTGCTCAAAAATTCGAGATTTTTTTCCTTAGCAAGTCGACCTAGATACCCAATAACTTTGGCATCAGGTGGAATAGTTAATTTCGATCGAAGTGAGTTTCCATCTGCATTTGCAAATTTTTTTAAATAAACTCCCGTTGGAATATTTTTAATCGGTGTCTTTACGCCACGCTTACGTAATTTATTTGCTACACTATTGCTGGGTGCAATTACCAAGTCGCACATATTCGCATATCCGGTAGCAAGTTCGATAACAAATTCTTTCAATTGATCAGAATCTGCCGGTACATAATGCGTATATTGTTCATACATTGTGTGGTGTGTAAAAATTAATGGGATGTGATAATGGCTGGAGAGTCGTACTGCTGTGTCTCCCAATAAAAATGGATGATGTGAGTGAATTATGTCAGGTGAAAATATGTCTAATTCTGAAATAAGAGAACTATGAATAGGTAAGACAACAGAGAAGTCACTGCCATTGAAATTCTGTATTGATGGTATGCGTATAACACCTGTTTCATTTTTGGGTGTAGTTTTGAATTCGGATGTAATTATCAAAACTTTATGTCCCATCTTACGGTATTCCTCACTAAAAAATGCCACCGAACGAGCCACACCGCCGATATGTGGTTTGTAAGTATTGGTAATCATTACAATGTTCATAAATCAATGCTCTCTATATTATTGAAATTCTGTTTCGGTATTAAACAATTATTCATTTATCAAAAGATATAAATTATTAAAATAAAGTGTCAGAACAAATCAATAATCTCATAAAAAATCTATACTAACTGCTCATTTTAACTACTAATATTATAATCCCTATCGCCATCAGCGCGATGCAATTGTGCGGCCATCGGTACCGGTATCGAATACATCCCGATGTTAAATCGGCATACCGATAGCCGTTTCACTGATAATTAAATCGATTTCCAATTTCATCATAGACATGTTGAGTAGTTACATTATATGAGCAAATGTCTAATACTACAGAGATGGATTTTTAATAGTTAATAATGGAGTGGGGACATTCTTGTCCCCCGAATTTTCATACTTAAACAGGGACAGGAATGTGCCTGATCCGTTATTATTAGGCAAATAATATTTTTCTGCTAAATACCACAGAAGTTTAGATTGGTGGAATTATAAAGTCTTGCTGATCGATAATTAACATAGAATATTAGTAACGGGAATAATTTTAATTCCAATGTCTATTTTACTTTTCCACGGATCCATTATTTTCTATTGATATTAATTCGTTGGTTTCGGTATTTTTTCCCATAAATAATCCGCAGGACACTTTCGGGTTTTATATAAAAATCAGTTGTGGAATAGTTTGTGATTAACCAGTGCTCAAAATTTATTGAACTAATAATTTCCTGTAGTTCAGCTACAGGTGTATTGACTTCTATAATTATTTATTTTCAATCTGCTTGATCAGTGCCAAAAGCTACATTAGAGAATATAAATATCTACAAATTTATAGATTAATCCAGTAAGCTTTAAAGTAATATGATTAGACTTGAAGAAAATGAAATTAGTGGGTTGCCGCAGATTAGTATTGAGATTGATGATGGGGAGTTTGCCGGAAATAAATATTTGGCTGAAATTTCCATTTGTTCAAATCCAGTCTGCATGTGTTCGACCGTTAACTTAATAATCAATTATAGTGAGACTGGAAATGGGGAAGGCGCAGATTTTGAATTAATATTCGATGTCAATGAAAGGGTCATTTTAAAAAATGAGGGAGATGATATATGCCACAATCAGCAAAGATTAGAAGAGGATATAGAATGTAAACTAACGGATGAAGATTGGGAATTATTAACTACTCTTTATGTGAGTCATAAGTTATTATGTACAGAAATAGTTTCCGTTGACGATATAGATGCTGAATTTCCAAAAGATATAAATGATAATGACTACTTGGTTGGCATTAAAGAAATTCTACCATACTCAAGAGTATTTTTTATATCAATTGATGAAAATAATTATTTTGTTGATGAGCTATATTGTGTGCAACCTAAGTGTGGCTGTACTCATGTGCTATTGTCTTTTATGCACAAAGATGAAATTGAGCCCAGGATTGCGAATTTTACAAATATATATCTCAATTATAAGAAAAAAACCTGGTCACTTGAAAATACAGAGGGAGTTATGGTTCATTCTCCTGCTGAATTGATAAATACATTTTTCGAGAGTGAATTGGATTGGAAAGTACTGATTGAAAATCACCATACTATCCTAAAAAAACTTTATCGTAATTTTAAAAAGAAAAAAAATTTGTATTTATCAAATATGGAAAAACGAGAAATAGCTCCGGGGAGAAATGATCCTTGTCCATGTGGTAGTGGAAAAAAATATAAAAAGTGCTGCATGTAAATATGCCATGCCAAGTTCGATAGGCAATTGTTTTCTTCCCATTAATTTCCCGGTAGAAACTGAAATATTTACATGAATACATAAGATGGATAAGAGTTTATTTTAGATTAACAAAAGGGGTCAAAGAATTCAAAAGAATTCAAAAAGGGTCAGACATCTGATGTATTCCGTCAAGGAAAAATGAATTAATTACTGAATGAATTTTTAAGATATATTCCATCATCATAGTTAACGTTATCTATTAGACATTTGTGTAATATTGTAACCATTTTTTTTCCAAGTT
>JAJFLR010000025.1 GCA_021772565.1 Opitutales bacterium
AGGGGTTAAATCGAAAAATAAATCTCACTACGAGAAAAGCTTATGGGTTTAAAACATTTGATGCGCTTCAAATCGCCTTGTTTCACACAATGGGCGGCCTGCCTGTTCCTGATTCAACCCACGAATTTTTCTGAAGAGGCATATTTATTATTCGTCGAGTTTACTTTGTGATAGCTAGTATAGTTAGACGCGAAAATTTCCTAGAATATTAATACTGTCCGTAACTACTATGAATAAATCTATTTTGTCTTCTTTTTTATTTCATTTAATTTAGTTTTATACTCTTCTGAGCTGCTGACACCTTTACTTGGAAGAAAGAACTTATAATACCACCATTCGAATATATAAGCTAACATAAATAAAGCTGCCATAAATATGACAAATGGAGGTCCTGTCTTAATAATATTATCTGGATTTGCAATAGGTTGATGTTTTCCCATAATAGCTATTCCTACATTAAAATATTTAGCTACCAAATAATAAAAAAGATAAAGAATTCCTAAATTGGCAA
This sequence comes from Opitutales bacterium, assembly GCA_021772565.1. Taxonomy (GTDB): domain Bacteria; phylum Verrucomicrobiota; class Verrucomicrobiia; order Opitutales; family JAJFLR01; genus JAJFLR01. The sequence goes on from JAJFLR010000025.1 coordinate 512, forward strand.
ATATCATTGATAACTCTCTACAATTAATTTTTTTTAAAGGTTTATGCGTCAAAATCAAGGTAAGTACAAACAGTATAATGTTTATTAAAAAATCCATTATTAATTTGATGACTTATTCCATTTTCCTATTGGATCATCAAACCCATCATCTGATAAAACACTTAATGAATTTAAAACTAGATTCGAAGAAAATCCATTAATTTCAGTAACACTATTATATAAACTAAGAGAATTATAGTTTAATAATTGGTTATAATCACTAGTAATTTTATTATATGTATGGTGGCCAAAAGGAGTCAGGCTTTGATTCTTAGTGTTATTAAATTTTGAATTTAAATTCATTGTTATTCATCTCTATTGTAAGGCTTTCTAATATTTTCTTTCCATATTCTTTACAACATCTAATTAGGTTCGACAAGTATTTGATAGTTTAAATAAATAGTTGTCACTTAAAACAACAAAAGCTTTAGTTATATTATATTAGCTTATGCCAAATAAAAAACATCATTGTTTGTTTCACTCTCACTGATATGTTTTTCATTTGTACTCGCATTTATTGAAACACCGCATCGTTCGCTATGGCCAAGCTTTACTGCTAATTCGGCATCTTAAGGTATTGATTTTAGTTTCATCGATAGATCAATAAGTACCGTGGCGATCTATGATGATATTATATTGTTATAATATCATCATGATCACTAATAATTTCAGTATAGTAAAGAATCAAGAACTACAATATGTCATTAATAGCATTCTTATTTTGGATCAACCGAGTCCATTAGAAATCCGAGTGAAAATATGCCGCACAGTACTTGGGCAAATGAAACTCCACCTACGAGTGTAGGACTCTTTGAATAGAGAACAATCTCACCGATTCCCATTCCGCCTGACATAAATTGGTACCAGTAATTCCCTTTCTGTTTGGTAGTTGGCGATTGAACTTCTTTATAGTTTTCTGCAGCGACAATTACCAAAACCAGACCATGAATGCATACTAATGCAGGTCCAACTGCTTTGATCCATCGAGTTATACATACACTTGATCTTGGGATGCCAGTTGTCACCATAGCAGTAAGAAAATCAAATATAGTTAGGCCGGTTCCCATCCACCAATAAAATTTATCTTCATTTGTCGTTGGCATACCTGTTTTACCGGTTGCAACAGCAGTCATTATTCCATATGTAACCGGGACTAAAAGTTGCATGATCCCTTCTCCTTTTAATTCCATTTCATCCGGATCTGAAAAATTCACTCCAGCATATGAGAATACCCAAAAAATTCCTGGTATTAAAATTCCATCATTCGAATCGTCTTCAATTAATGATGTATTTTCTTTATTGGAAATATCCGAAAGGATTGTTAAGGGTATTGCTAATACAAGACAAACAAGATTAAGAGGACTGAGATTTCCCATCCCGGCTGACTTCATAAATGCAGAAAAGAAAGGTATGTCCATGTCTTGGGAAAGCCAGCTAATCACTTGCGGCATATCATTCATCATTGCCTGGAGTATATTAAGTATCGAATCGATGAGATTTTTTATGAAATTTATTAGAATATCACCTGCTGCTTTGATTTCTTTAAAGATTGTATCCAATGTAATATTAGCTATATTTTCTGGATTTTCTACCCACGAAACAAAAGCATTTTGCAGAATTTCGAAGGCCTGCATCACTTCATCTGTCAATGCTTCTGAGGCAGACTCAATGATATTTTGAAATTCAGTAAGAATTGTTTGCGGTAGATTATTATTTAACAGAGGGCTGGTAGTCCCGTAATGCATTGTCTTGTCATATCCCCATGTTCCTGAACTCCAATATGATTTTCCACCAACATCGAAATGACTGGATGGCTCTTGTGGTTTGCCGCCATAACTGGCCATCGCCGTTTGTTTACCGATCGTTGAATCCTCAAGATTTGTCATAATAGAATCGAAATTCTCTTCAAGATTATCGAGGTAATTGTTGACTGAAGTTTTTATACTATCAAAATTTATGGCAGCTGGTAAACCGTTAAAGAATGTAGTAAAGGTTTCAACCAACTCATCACGTTTAGCTTTTATACCATCCCAATTGAATAGAAATCCTATTTGCGATAAAAGCCATCCTAATACTGTTCCCAAGACAGTGCCAATAGCATCAAATACGCCACGAACAGCTTCAAACAGATCTTCTAAAACCGTAAAAGTAAAATCGAGAATGTGAGTAATGCCATTTAGTACAAAAGTAATAACCGTAGTTGCTCCTTTTACTGCAATCTCGACTAGTTCCGTTACTCCTTCCCATACCGACTCAAATAAACTGCCAACATCTTCCCAAAAACTGTTTGTAGACTCACAACTTTGTCTGGTATTTTTAGCGGCTTTCAATTTTTGATTAAACTCTTCATTTGAGATGTCTTGATAAACCGGCTTACCTGAAGCTATACTGAAACTCCATGGTTTTTGATTTATTTTATCAGGATCAATTGTCCAAAGTGAAGTGGTTGGAGCAATTGGAGTCGTTATTAATCCTGTTTTGTCTGACATTTTATGAATTGATGCATCGGCAGAAATATTGTTTTGTAATGCATAGTTACTTATGTTCATCAATCGATTTACTGCTAACTGAACATTGCCCACATCCCCTTGATATTTTTCCGGAATAACGGGTGTTCCAGTACGAGGATCTTTTCCCGACAATAGATCATTTGAGGAAACTGTACTTAGATATGAATGAGTTTCTGCATCTGGTGCAATTGATAATTTTCCTGAAATATAGTCTGATGTAACTGTTAGTTTAGAAGCGGCTAAACCCTTTGTCTCGGCAACTATATTGATTTGTCCGGCATAGTTTGTATAGACTGTTGCTGGATTATTTGTATCGATTAAATATGTCTGGTTGTTGATCAGTACCGATATTAGTTTTTCACTGGTAACATTGAGTGGTATTGCCCCGACAGTAGAATTATCAGAATCGTATAGTGTAATATCTGTTTTATAAACATCGAATTGTTCGCATTCACTAGTTGAGAGTTGTTGTTCAATTTCTGTCACATTCCAATTACTATCTGCGTCCTGTCTGAGGTTATACAAATGATCGTCCGATGAGATAACAAATGCTTCGGCGACTCCTTCAGCATTTCTGTTTACGGAAAATTGTGCAGCCGATATTCCCAAACTAATGATTTCAGTCCAGCCACAGTTAGATGAGGTGTCCTGCTGCATGTGCCAGAGTTTACTATCTTTAGATACTGCGAATAAATCGAGTGATCCATTTTCCTTTTGTACTACTGTAATATCAACAGCGTTAAGTTCCTTACCTGAATAAATTACAGTGGGTGAACTCCAAACGGGCATATTGTTTTCTATACCAACTTGAGTACAAAATCCTATGGAATTATCTGATTGTAAATAATAAACTTCATAGTTACCTGAACTGTTTTTTATAAACGTTACATCCAAAATATTTGATAGTGGAAGATTGCAGGAATTACATAAAACATGACCATCCTTAATTCCGCCTTGTGCCATTCCAAACTGGACAGTTTGATCACTTAGAATACAGATAAATGGGATGCCTTGATATGAAGAGTAGGGTTGCGGATTTACACTGATATCAACAAACGTACCAAAATGCACACCTTCTGAAAATAGTAAAGGCATTATAGTTGATTCCGGTTGACTCGAATCCGGATTGCGAAACATCCATATGGGGCCGATGTTCGAACCGCTACTATCAGACAAACCAATAAAAAACATAACTGCTGAATCTGGACTATCTGTAGTTGCTATCAGGTTAGTCCCGGCAAAACTTCTTCCTACTCCACCCAGGGGCAGCGACTGAAAAGTCTTAGTTGATTTATTGTAGATGAGCTCAAAAATATCCTTGTTATTGACACCAATGACTATCTGAGTTCCATCAGACTTGTTCATTAATCCAAGACCGTTGGATTTAATGCTGAGATTATTTTGGATCCATCCTGCATCTGAATCCTGATCTTGTTGCCAGTAGACAATTTGATTGTTGGATGAAAGAGAAAAAGCCTCAAGTTGTCCCTGACTGTTTGGCACGGCTATAATATCTTTGGCAGCAGAAACAGGTGTTTCTACACGATAGTCCTCACTTAAAATTGACTGTACGCGAGTTGTATATGATGATTTATTAGTATTTACTTTCATTTATTTTCCTTTATTGCATTTGAGTTAATATTTGATGTCTATCATACTTAATAGACGTTATTAGAAATCATTTATTATATGGATTGTGATTTAATTTTCATAACATATTGAGGCGTTATGTACTACCAGTGTTACTATCAAAATTAATTACGCTAACAGAGGTAACGGAAAAAAATTGGATCTGTAAAAATAAAGTATTTTGTTCACTACGAACGATTATCTTGTAAGGTGAAATAAGATTATTATCATTTATTTTTATCCTGCGATCCACGCACATTAATGCTTTTACAATAATCAGATTTTGTACATCAGGAAATCTATAATATTGAAAAAGCTGCATATTGATTACGTTTAGGAAATGAAACCTGTTACATTTTTCACTATATAAATCAAGATAAATATTAAATCAAATAGCATGAATATCCATCGGCATTTAGTATTTTTATTTATAGTGATTCAACAATCTTCAATATGCAAATCATTGGTTTAGCGTGATGTTTTAATGCATGTTAACATTGAGTAGATAACCAAGTAAGAAATTTTTTTGATGAAACATATTCAATAATTACCTTTAACCAAACAGCATCAAAAAATTTTATCTTGTCTTGCAATAATTTCCAGCTACTGCACGGTAAAATGGAAATTTGGAATTAGGCTTCCAATTGTTATGGCTGATTTTGATGATATTATAAATTTGTATTACGATAAACTCTATTGCTTTGCATTGAGTTTGGCTAAAAATCAAGATGATGCTGCTGATCTGACTCAGGAAGCTTTTCGGCGATGGGCGGCAAAGGGGCAACATCAGGTAAATAATGAAGTTAAAATTAAGTCATGGCTATTTACTACATTATATCGTTTGTTTATTGATCAACAACGGCGCAATAAAAAATTTCATCGGGATGATGTAGAGGCACATCTTGCATATTTACCAGTCTCTGAAAATATTACGCATAAACTGGATGCCACAATTGCAATGGAAGCACTGATAAAATTAGATGAAAAATATAGGGCGGTACTTGCATTGTATTATATTGAGAGTTACTCTTATAATGAAATTTCAGAAGTATTGGGTATACCCAAAGGAACAGTTATGTCTCGTTTGTCCAGAGGAAAAGCAATTCTCTATAGTATGCTTACAGTTAAAAAAAATGATAATCATCAACGATAATTTATAGATTTACACAGAGTGAAAAATTCAGACATCAAAGAAATTATGAGCGCATATCAACCGGGTAGCGATGATGAGGATGATCCAAAGTTTATTGAAGCAATTATGCAAATGAAACGTAATCCTGAGTTATTAAAATGGTTTGATGAAAAGCAGCGTTTTGATAAAGAATATTCTCAAGCGATTCAAAACTTTCGGGCACCTGAAGAGTTAAAACAAAGTCTAATTTCTCAATATGAAAATAACAACACTAGTAAGATCAAATCTCGAATAAAAACCTCCTGGATTTGGGCAGCAGCAGCTTGTTTAATGATATTACTTGGACTTATGTCGTTTAATAGTTATGTCATTTATCGAGAGTACAAGGTTGAAAATATAAGTGACTTTAGAAATGCTATGGCATATTTAGCATCAGGCTACTGTAGCCTGGACTTTTTTAACGATGATGCATTGTTAATTGAAAATTGGCTTCATGCAGCTGGCGCCCCAGTTCCTGAAGCATTGCCTGATACTTTTAATACTCTAAATACAGTTGGTTGTAAAAAAATAAAATGGAATGGTAAGATAGCCACTTTGCTTTGTTTTCATACCAGTGATAATAAGATAGTCTATCTAATTCAGCTTCCCAAGCAGCATTTACCCTCTAGTATGTTAGCAGAATTTCGTAAGCCGCAAAAATATTATGACCTGCAAACTATCGGATGGTATACGGATCAATTTGCTTATTTACTTGTTGGCGAAAGTTCTGAAATTAAGGTCACCCAGTATATCATTTGACAACATTGCAACTGTTGATTGAGGGAATTTTTGACTCTTTTTCAGATGTGAATTTTGTAGATCAATATTTTTTTTAATATTTTTTGGAATATTTGTAAGACATGATCGTTAAAGTGGAGGGATCAATAACAAAAATTAAACCTTAACTTTAAGAGTAGTCTTTAAAATATAAAAATAGATATGAGAAATATTTCAAAAAAAAAAGCGAACTATTAGTGTCGTTTTTCAAGTACCATCAATTATTATTCTAACTATTGTGTCTTTAAACAAATTAGCTGGCACACCTGAGGCTGTTCAACTATTTATTGATTTAGGAGCAGAACCGCTTGGGCGTTATACTGTTGGTTTGATCGAGTTATTAATTGCTATTCTGTATCTGATTCCAAGATTAGTTTGGTTAGGATCTATTGTTGGTTTTTTTACAATGATCGGTGCGCTACTTAGTCATACAAAACTTGGAATTGAGTTAAATGGAGATGGAGGAGCAACTTTTATAATGGGAGTTATAGTTTTTCTATCATCAATCGTGATTTTAATTCTAAGAAAGCAACAAATGCCATTTCTAAATAAGCCGATAAATTAATATGAGAAAACTATTTATAATAATTACAATTTGCACTATTTTGGGAATTACTGTTGCAACTTATTGGTGGGAAAATGCAGTTTGGCTAGCAGTATTGGTTCTCCCTGTATTCTCAATCGGAATGTGGGATATGTTTCAGGCAAAACACAGTGTATTGAGAAATTTTCCTGTAGTGGGACATATGCGTTGGTTTTTGGAGTCACTCCGTGTTCCAATACGTCAATATTTAATGGAATCAGAACTTGATGGAGAACCGACACCACGCATGTTTCGCTCACTTGTTTATCAGCGAGCTAAAAAAGAAAATGATACCACACCTTTAGGTACAAAAATAAATGTATATCGATCTGGATACGAATGGTTAGGACATTCACTTTCAGCGTTGAATCACAATGAAATGCCGAAAGATCTTAGAGTCACATTTGGCGGGCCACATTGTAAAAAGCCTTACAACGCTAGTATATTAAATATTTCTGCAATGAGTTATGGTGCATTGAGCCAAAATGCCATTCTTGCTTTAAATGGAGGTGCAAAACTTGGAAAATTTGCCCATAACACTGGTGAAGGGGGCCTCAGCTTATTTCATCTTGAGCCTGGTGGTGATCTTATCTGGCAAATAGGTACAGGCTATTTCAGTTGTCGTAAGCCCAATGGGGAATTTAGTCCTGACGAATTTAAGAAGAGAGCTACTTTAAAAAATGTAAAAATGATTGAGGTTAAACTATCTCAAGGTGCTAAACCAGGTCATGGTGGTATATTACCGGCAGCCAAAAATTCTGCTGAAATTTCAAAAATCAGAGGAACAAAATCTGGCACAACAGTTTTTTCTCCACCCACACATAGTAGCTTCTCAACGCCTGTTGGATTATTGAAGTTTGTAGAACAATTGCGCGATCTTTCAGAGGGCAAACCGGTAGGATTTAAATTATGTATTGGAAGAAAATCTGAATTTATTTCAATTTGTAAAGCTATGTTAGAGACTGGAATTAAGCCTGACTTTATTACAGTTGATGGTGGTGAAGGGGGTAGCGGTGCTGCACCTGTAGAATACTCTAATTCAATAGGTATGCCTTTGCGCGATGCTTTATCATTTGTTGTCGATTGTTTAACCGGTTATGATTTAAAAAAAGATATTAAAGTGATCGCTAGTGGTAAGGTATTGAGTGGATTTCATATTGTTAAGAATTTGTCATTGGGAGCGGATGCTTGTAATGTGGCAAGAGGAATGATGTTGGCTTTAGGTTGTGTTCAAGCACTGTTGTGTAACACAAATCATTGTCCCGTGGGTGTTGCCACACAGGATCCTCAGTTAATGAAGGGCCTTGATGTTTCCGACAAGCGTAACCGTGTTGCTAATTTTCATAATGAAACGGTAAAAAGTGTTATAGAAATATTGGCAGCAGCTGGCTATAAAGAGGCTCAATCACTCAAACGTCGAGATATATTTCGCCGCACAAGTCCTATGAGCATACAAACATATAATGAAATTTTTCCAGAAATTGCTGCTGGTGCATTTCTACGAAATGAAGTACCTGAGATGTATGTAACAGATGTAGAGTTGGCAACTGCAGAGTCATTCACAAATTTTTAATATTACGATTATTGATGTAAAAATAATTATCATGAAAAACTGATTTAGATAAGCTGGTTCAATTAAATAAACCTTGTCTAAAAATTCCTCGAATGATTATGCTACGAGATAATATCTTATGCCAAATAAGAATACATCATTACTAATCTCGTTCTCCTTAATATGTTTTTCATTTGTACTGGCATTTATTGAAACACCGTATCGTGCACTATGGCCGAGTTTTACGGCTATAGTTATAGCATTAATGTCTCGTCGAGCCTTTGTCGGTCTGCTTTCCGGGGCAGCAGCAGGTGCAATTATCCTGTCAGGAGGAAATCCACTCAAAGCTTTTACTTCTTTGTTCTATGATCACCTGGTGAAAATGTTACAGAGTGAATGGAAAATAAGCGCAATTGTTTTTACACTAATTCTTGGAGGGTTTGTTGCATTAATTGAAGAGGGTGGGGGCTTAAAATCATTTGCCCTAAAAATTTTAAATAGAGGCAAAGATTTAAAAAAACAGTTGCAGTGGTGCGTCTTGAGCATGGGGCTAATCTGTTTTTTTGATGGTTTGGCTAACAGTCTAATGGTTGGAAGATTATTCAGTTCTCTGGCAGACAAGTATGGAGTCTCAAGAGCCAAGCTGGCATATATAGTAGATTCTACCAGTTCGTCTGTTGCTTGTCTTGCATTTATCTCAACATGGATCGCCTACCAGTTATCAATGATTATTGAAGGATTTGAGAGAGCAGGAATGTCGACAAAGCCTTACATATTATTTTTTCAATCTATTCCGTACAATTTTTATTGTTGGTTTACGATTATATTACTACCGGTTATGATCATTAAAAATTTCAATCCTGGACCGATGAAGGAATTAGAAGATGCAGCAGGGGATGGGCTCGATTTAAGTATCACAAATAAATCAGATGAGATTGAAAATAAAAAAAATATTATCCCGGCTGTTATACCGGTTATTGTATTAATCGTTACTTTATTTATTGGACTTTATTTAGATGGTGCAGAAACTATTTTTCCAATAACAGTTAAGGGATTAGCTGAAGCATTTGGAAATTCTAACGCAGCCATAGTATTGATTTATGCAAGTATTGTTGCAGCACTTGTCGCATTTATTCTGTATCCTCGTAGCAAGGGAGGTCATACGCCGAGTAATATTTTTGAGCATGGGACAAAAAGTTTTTTCACTCCCATTCTAATTCTCATAGCAGCCTGGATGTTGAGCAGTACTCTTGGTGAACTAAAAGCCGGCGAAGTCTTGTCAGGATTACTCGCTGAAAGACTGCCACTCTGGTTACTACCGACTTTAGTATTTCTAATTGGATCACTGATTTCATTTTCTACAGGAACATCTTGGGGGACAATGGGAATACTGATGCCACTAACAATTCCTGTTGTATTTAATTTAACAGGAGATTCCACAGTTGAAACGCAGCAACTGATTCTAGCTGCATGTGTTGGAGCAGTATTTAGTGGTGCGGTATTTGGAGATCATTGTTCGCCGATAAGTGATACAACAATTGTTTCATCGATCTCTTGTCAAATTGAGCCACATGATCATGTTCGCACACAAATGCCCTATGCACTGATCGCAGCAATCATTGCAGTTGTATTTGGCTTTATCCCAGTGGGATTGGGATTGCCGGTTTGGATATCTCTATTAGGGGGTTTAGTTACGCTATGGTTTATCCCCAATCTTTTTAGTCTGATAAAGAAATAAATAATAACCGTAATTGCAATGTAGGGCTCTCGCGTTCGATTGAGTGCACACCGAAGTCTCGCTCGATACCAACTAATGGCATATACAGCAGGACAACACTATTGTCATTGCGAGAAGCGAAGCGTCGAAGCAATCCAGATGGTGGAATTCAGATGGATTGCCGCACCATCTTATTGATGGCTCGCAATGACAAAAGGGGTAAGACATTTACGCTAATTTACTTAAGCAAACTCGCTTTTACTTTTATTTCAACAGCCTCAATGCGAAGGCCTTACAATTCATAGAATATCTTTATCGGTAATCAAAAAGTAATTGTATAGATCTCAGCCCATTTTTTTCAAGCATGGGATCTTTACGAGAAAAATTAAATGTTTCACAACATTCCAATATATTTTTCGTGATTTGATCAGTTTTTAAGAAAAAATAATTTCCCACTTTATTGTTTTTATATTTTGAATCGGTTAATGGAATCCATTTTTTAGGAATTCCACTAGCAGTAAATTCTATATCCCATCCATAAAGTAATTTATCATTTGAGTTAGGGTACATAACAATCGATGGATAACGTTTAACGAACCAGGGGATTGAATTTGAAATAACTCGAAGCTTATAAGCTGTAGGTAAATTAAAAATATAGTTTTTTAAAGATTTCAATCCTGATGATTGATAGGCTCGATAAAACGCAATTGGGTCGATACCACTGAGATTGTAGCCATTATAATTACCATGAAAATTTTTATTATCAAATTTTTTCCACTGGTACCAACTATCAAAGTTGTTTGTGAGTCTGAAACCAATTTCGAAATGCAAATGCGCACGATATTTTGGGATACGGTAGCCGCTTGAGGATCTGCCCATCACACCAATTGTCTGACCGGCTTTGACTTTCTGACCAATTATTAAATTTGAAGATACAGATTTTAAGTGTGCATAAAGTGTGTAAAGCGCAGGTTTTAATGAAGTGTGTTCAATTACAATATATCGCCCATAACTGCTTTTGCCGGCAATTTTGCTTATGTGTGAAATTTCCCCATCCATAGCAGCAACAATATTGTCAAGTGCTTCTCCTCGTCTATCTCGTCTTACTGCTTTAATATCGATACCTTCGTGAAACTGATTGCCATTAGACCTGACACATCCATAGAGCCCGGATTCAATTTTGCCGGAACCAGCTGGTTGAATATAAGAATTATATTGTATGCCGGGGAATGATTTGTGCCCGGAAGTGGGCCAAACGAGTTTGAAACTTCCGGCCAAATTACTATTCAGCAGCAAAAATAATAATACCTTTCCAATGTTACAAATAATAGTGGATTTGTGCAGCATATTATTTAAAAATCAACCGATGCAGCCAGAACCAATAGGTTTAGATAATTGAAGATACTTCTCATTCTATCAATCATTGTAATATTTAAAGTCTAACTTTATAGTTCGCACGAAGACGCAGTTTAATTTCCATATAAATTATTTATTCTTTCAATTATCGTAACTACTCAGCACGACACCAAAATAGAAATGTTTTTCCGTATCGGTATCAGTTCACCAAGCCGTAGCCTATTGGCAAAGGCTGGTGAAACGGCTATCGGAATCGCTGTCGGGAAATCCGATACCGATTCCGATAGCCGCGTGGGTTCACTCTGCTGATACCGAAAAGGATGTTTTAATCTTTTATACATGCTGAGTAGTTGCAAATATTCTCAAAATTCAAAAATTGTAGGGCTTGACCTTGGTCAATGCCTGGCTGCGACGTTAGAGAATAATATAGCATCTGCCATAATAATCGTTTTAAGGTCTCAATTTTATTCTTGGATATTTCATCTTCGAGGCGTAGGTATACAACCCCTTTGTGTGGACGTTTCTCTTTGAAAACCATTTCTCCGAAATCTTTATCATTCGTTATTAAAATCCAGTTCTCATCGAAAGCTTTTTTTAGTATGTCATCATCATTCATCCCGCGGCTTTCATCGTAAACTGAATAAACATCATGTTTTTGTTCACGAAGCCAACGAGCAACTGAATGGCCCGTGCATTCATCAACGATGGACCTCATCTATATTTTTCCAACCGCCATTGGCATGACAATTGTTTCCTCTAATGATTTTCTTGCAAATAATATACAGGCATGAATATCTTCAATCGTTAAGCCATTATATTCTTTGAGAATTTCTTCAACAGTATCTCCATGGGCCATCAAATTTAGAATATATTCTACAGTTAACCTTGTTCCCTTTACGACAGGTTTTCCAACCATAATTTTTGGATTAGAAGTGATTCGTTGAAATAGTTGGTCTTCGTTCATGCTTTTGCTCTCTTATGCACTTTCTGCTAGATATGAAGCTTTAAAGCCTTACATTAAACGCTTTCATGTCAAGCGAAGAATCGGAAATCTGCATGAACAAAAAGCAGCGAAATGCCAGGGGTTTAAAAAATTTTGTTACTTTTGAAAGTTTCGATTCAATTATTCTTTTGCTCGAGTTTTATTTCCTGGGCGACGGCGATAGGATACCAATCCGAGAGTGCCGGGGCCGAAAAGTTTGATTACGGATGCATGACCCTACGCATCCGTCGATGTTGCAAAGATATACGGTTAGGCCTTTTCGCGGACGACTGGGGACAGTCGTCCCTGCTACCAAATTCATCCGTCGTTACGGCAAAATCAAACGTCATGGTATTTTCGTGGAGGTGCTTTCGATAGTGATCGGAAATGCATCCGTATGTTGGATGCAAAAATTGCTTCGATGTGAAATCGTTTTCGGAGACTTGGGGACAAACCTCCCTACCTAAATAAACCAACGCATTTTTTAATTCGATTCCAGCCAAGCAGAAAGTTTGATAAAAACGATTTAGATGTGCCGACAGTTGGCTTGAATCCTGAGTTTATGTTCACGGAAATATTCTCAAAATTCAAAAATTGTAGGGCTTGACCTTGGTCAATGCCTAGCTGCGACTCCGCAAGCGGAGGCACGTTATTTTTGATATACAATCGCAAGTTTAAATCCCGATTTATCTCTTTCGTTGTCGTTGTCGTGATCGTATCGAGAATCAACGATTACGATCACGACAACGACAACCGCTTCGCTGACAACGAAATATCGGGAATTGAATCTGCGATTTAATACTGCCTCTCAGACTCGATACTACTGATGTCTGCAACTATTCGGAGGTGGACTTCCCTATTACCATCGGCACCCTAACTCTCAAGAATACCACTGTGAACTCTTACGTTACTTAATTAAAATGTCGGCTTACTCTTGCGTTACTTTAACACGAGCAAAGATTTTTTCAGTACCTGCTGGCACGACTATTTCAACGGTGACGGTTTCGGCGTCTGAGTCAATAGGCACAATGGCTTCAGACATTGGCGTTTGTCTTGTCCAGTTATTAGGATTGCTCAGATCATTTGAAGTTTCGTAGATGGTAGTTATGCCGCTTACCCCTATAGCACGTCGATGCGTTATCTTCAACATATTGCCTTCCCGCGTGGCTCGGGGAAGAGCAGAGAGTTTTCCCGATGATGGCGCCGTCAAACCTAATGCGAATTCAAGCAGATTTTGAACACCGTTATTATTAGGGTCATCGATTGCCCCCCTCAACCCAGTATCTGATATGTTAGTTTGTGCCCAGTTATCAAAATTGAGAAGAGTGTTAAATGTTGGATTATAAATCACAGTATATTCAAAACCGTTAGAAGTTTTATAACTTAAATGGAGAGATGAAACATCATTCCAGTTAAGATTTTCATTGCTTAGAAATAAGCTAACAATTGTTCCTGGTAAATCAAAGTTACTATATAATTGATTAGAGTTGCTATCTAAAATGCTGATAGTTACTTTTGAAAGTTTCGATTCAATTATTCTTTGGCACGAGTTTTATTTCCGGGACGACGGCGGTAATAGGCGAGGCCGAGAGCACCGAGTCCGAGGACTGCGGCGTATTCGGAAGGTTCAGGGATAGCAGCAATAGTTATCGATGTGCCAGGTTCGTCATCAAAGAATCCGGTTCCTAGGAAAGTTAGGGTTTTAGTTGCTGCAACCCACGAGACATTAATATAGCCAAATTCACCATCTCCGTTCTTAAATCCAATGGCGCCATTAGGGCGATCGACAGTCCAAGAACCAAGGTTTTGCTCAGGAGTATAGGAAGCCAGGTAACCGGAACGACGGAACGAATTTGACGAAGACACAATAGAGAGTGGCGCGAAATAATGCAGCGGAGGAGATTGAGCGAATATTCCATAATCGTAAGCCATGGTGAGTGTTGAAAAGGAGCCAAATCCTTGAAAGATAACACGACTACCGTTGGTACCGGAGGTAAGAACGCGAAGGGTATCATTAGGGTCGCTTGATTGGTCTATCGGAAGAAGTACATTTGTTCCGAGGCTACCAGTACCGTAACCGTTCACGGTGGCCCCATTCGTCAGACTACCTACGTCAAGTGCCGTAATACTAGCCGAGCATATTGCTGTTTGTCCCAAGACACCTGTCACCACTGCCAGGCTTTGTGATACCTGCGAATATTTCTGCAATCTGTTCATTATCGGTTTCCGATTTTTTGATACTTTTTTGTTATTTCTATTTTTACTTTTATTCATTTATTACCTTTCTATTTATTTGGTTATTGATAAGTGCCTTCTGCAACCGTGCAGAGAGCCGAATTGAAAAATTTATTTTAGGTGGAACGCGTTATCCCTAACGCGTTTGGCTTTTGACGTTTGAATAGGCTTTTCGCACGATAATAACGCGTTGAGGACAACGCGTTCCACCTGTTTAATAGCGTAGCGAGTCTCAATGGTGTTTGGCCGATTATTCAGATTGATATCGAATCGAGAGCAGTAGCAAAGATATACGATTAGGCCTTTTCGCGGAGGCATAGGGACATGCCTCCCTACCATTGTCATCAAGGTGGAACGCATTATCCTTAATGTGTTTGGGTGACTAACTGAAATCGTACGATAAGCGGTCCCGATTAAAAACTGGACCTTTCCACCAAGAGGAATTAACGCTTTTAAGCGGTAATTCCAGCCACGCAGAAAGCTTGACAAAAACGATTTAGATGTGCCGACAGTTGGCCTGAATCCTGAATCCTGAATCCTGAATCCTGAATCCTGAATCCTGAATCCTGAATCCTGAATCCTGAATCCTGAATCCTGAATCCTTGAATCCTTGAATCCTTGAATCCTTGAATCCTTGAATCCTTGAATTTATTTAATGCTATTAAAGAGGTCATTCTTAAAATAAAGAAATGTATAAGTTTGGTAAAGATGAGTCAATGTCAATAGAATTGGCAATAAATAAAAAGATTTTGTAAAATTTTTTACCGAGTAACTTGAGGCACTCCGCAAGTGGAGGCTGTTGAAAAACATCGTGTGTGGTAAATGCTACTATTTTGTCATTGCGAGAAGTCCCGACAAGTCGGGAACGAAGCAATCCAGACCGTGGAATCTAGATGGATTGCCGCGCCATCGTGCCGATGGCTCGCAATGACAAAAGGGGTTGGCCAATTACAATAATACTCATAATCAATTACACTTAAATTTTCTTTTTTCAACAGCCTCCAAGCGGAGGCCCAACAATGAAATTCAGAAGAATAATTGATATCCGGTGCCATGCTGAGTAGGTACCTTCCAACACAATTTTCGGCAAGTTCAAGCATGTTTTTGCATCAGGCTCACTTGCTTTGTTCCTGTAACAGCTTCTCAAGTTCAGGCCTTCTGATTTCAAGTTCTTTCAGTTTATAACCTGAATTTTCATCATTAGTTTTATTAAAGATATTATTGTTGTATTGTTATTTACCGGAAACTCGTCGTTACCACCATAAACAACATATCTTTGTGTAGCTTTCACATCTTCACATGCTTTGTAAAACCCGCGCGGTATTTTTGGCGATGAGCCTGACTTTATTTCTATAGCCCATGTTTCTTCACTGGATATTTTTAGTACGAGATCAATTTCTGCTCCTGCTGCTGTGCGGTAAAAGTAAGTTCCGATACCATTGGGAAGAATAGATAAAATATTTTCAATAACGAATCCTTCCCAACTTTTGCCATAAATCGGATTAGAAAGTAGTGCATCATAATCAGCAATCCCAAGGAGTCTATGAAGGATGCCGGTATCACGTATGTAAAAACGTGGTGATTTAACAAGCCGTTTTTTAACATTGGCGTGCCAAGGTTCAAGGCGGCGAACGAGAAGTATATCCACTAAAATATCCAGATAATTTCTAACGGTCTTGCCGTCAACTTCCAGGTTTCCTCCTAACGTGGAGTAATTAACGGTTTCGCCTTGTAGATGTGCAAGCATTGTCCATAGCCTTCTAAGCCTAGTCGCAGAAACTCTGAACCCAAACTGTGGAATATCTCGCTCAAGAAAGGTGCGGATTAAGTCTTCCAGCCATATCATACTAAATGCGTCAGTATCTGCAAGATAACTATCAGGGAAACCGCCGCGCAACCAAATCTTTTGAATATCCATATGGTTTTTAACAGGTACTTCCAATAAATTAAGTCCTGTCATTTCGATATAAGTAATGCGACCGGCCAGACTTTCAGAAGACTGCCTTAACAAGTCCATGGAAGCAGAACCCAATAACAGGAATTGCACGCCCTTACGACCTGCCTGCCTGTTATTATCAATTAAGCCTCGTAATACCATAAAAAGGTCAGGTGCCCGCTGGATTTCATCCAGTATAATAAGTTTATCACTGTGCTGGAGTAAAAATGATGTTGGATCGCTTAATTTTATTAAATCTGCAGGAGATTCGAGGTCTAAATAAATGGAGGAGATACTCTGTGCAAAGGTTTGTGCAAGGGTAGTTTTACCAACTTGTCGCGATCCTAAAAGAGCTACAGCAGGCACACGCTGTATGGTTTGGACAAGTTTATCTGCTATCCACCTCATTATCATACCAAGCATTTTCGTAAGCATAATCCGATAATGCAAGGAAAATTAGTAAGCATTCACTGTAATATTCCTGAAAGCTTACCACTTTTTGTCATTGCGAGCTCCCGATTTTACATTGGGGGCGGGGCAATCTATCTCGATTCCACGGTCTGGATTGCCGCGTCGCTTCGCTCCTCGCAATGACAATTGTCTTGTATTTAGTGTAAGACTGGTAGCTTTCATCTTCCCGTGAACGTTTACGAAAATTAGTGTCAGCTTGGAAATATCCAGGACTAATTTTTTTTAACGAAAATAAAAATTAGAAACAAATAATAAATGCTAACGTTTTAGTGAGGTTGCCAGTTTAATAAGTTCATCGCTATTTAATTCGGTGAAGGTAAATAGTCTGCCATCATTAATCACTCGTTCCAAAATTCGTATTCCGGTTGGTTCGTCATCGATCATCAAAACTAATCTTTTCCCTCTGTTAGCAGCAGATAATTGATAAAGTTTACGAGCCCCTGTTGGATTTAATATAAAGATCAGGCAGAGTCCGAGGTCAACTTTTACCAGTGCAACTTTTTCAATATCGTTATCTGACAATACCGGTATTGGGTTTATATTTAGTTTAACTTTACTTATTGGCATGGTAAGCGGTACGCTTTTTCTAAGCGGTAAATTTGAACTGGATTCGATGTGGAAATTAGTTTGAGGCACGTTATTTTTCTCAACTGTTTGACAACCGGCCTGGATCAAGAAAATAAACAGCAGGGTAGGGAGCAGAAGAAATTTTTTAATATTATTCATTTAATCTTCAAATGGGTCGCTCATAGCGGTTAAAAAATGGTAGCCGTCAGCACCGCATTTCTTATTCAGTTGATTGATTACTTTCCAGCAGAATATTTCACTATCATTTGGGCCGGACATAAAGTACGGTTTTCCATCTTTGCCAAATTCAAATGAATGAGTGCAATTATTCACATCGATATCGCGAAAGATTTTTTTTGCAGAATTATAATTTTTATCAGGAGAGAATCCTAAATTATTAGCATAATCCACAGCTTCTTCGACAATTTTTCTCGCACAGGCCGGATCGCCGGTTTTAAGATTTTCACTTCCAAAAGTTTTCATCAATCCAGAGATGTAATCTTCTTCTGTCAGAAGATAAATGAATGAATCTTTAATGCCCAAACAAAAAACATCAACTAAGAATACACTCACCAAAACCTCATTAACAGGGGATTTTCGAGACACTATAATTTTACCCATGCCTAGATCCGGCGAAAATAAATTTTCCGGTATGAAACATTCATGTATGGGTGATTGAAGTGCTTGCCGATGGAGTAAGTTTTCCGAATTTCCCATTTTATTTGCATGTTTTTTTTGTTTAGTTTTTCTTGCTTTATTTTTGGCTGATTTTTTAGCCTTCTTGTTTTGTAGTTTTTTACGGTCTATTCCCATTTAATTTAATAGTTAAGGGTTATGAAATTTATAGAACTGCAAGATTTATAATTCAATACAATTCGAGTCAGCTTAAATTTAAAGCTGCTGCAAAATCTGAAAAATAACGGTCTATAAATTTATTTAAATAAACATAATAAATATATCCGGCCAATGCCAACATCGGGCCAAACGGTATTTCAAGTTTCATTAAAGAACTTTCATTTTCAGTTTCTGATTTTGACTCTTCTGAAGATTTTCCGGTTAATCGTTGCGCCAAAAGTATTGGGATAAAAATTATTGTCCCAAGAACTGAACCTCCGAAGACTGCAATGATTGCTCCCTGCCAACCACAAAAAGCTCCGATCGCACCCATTAATACAACATCGCCGTATCCCATGGCCTCCTGCTTAAAGACAATCTGCCCCAGCTCTCTTATCCAAACGACTAGACCGGATCCGATAAATGCGCCTATTATCGCAATTATAAGAGAGTGTATAGCGTTTAAAAGATAAATGCCTTCAGTAATCCCGTGAATAACGGGAAACATGAAAGATAAAAACAAACCGATCAACATACAACCTATTGAGAAACAATCCGGAATGTACATATGGTCTAAATCAATAAATGACATGCCGACCATAAATGCGACAAATACCATTCCGCAGATAGCCGGGATGGGTGGTAGTAGTATCCAGCAGATTAAAAATAATATTGCGGTTAGTAATTCAATTATTGGATAGCGTATGCTAAATTTTGCCCCACAACATTTGGCCTTACCTCCCAGTAAAATCCAACTTAAGATCGGAATGTTATTGTATGGCGCAATTGGTTTGCCACAGGAACAATGTGATCCTGGTTTTACAACTGATTTATTTGCCGGAATTCGATAAATGCAAACGTTGAGAAAACTGCCTATACAGGCACCGATAACAAAAAAGAAGAACTGGAAAAACCAGGGAAAATTTTTATCAAGTAACTCGAAATTTTCAATCATACTTTAAAATATTATTACAATTTACGTGCTTACCAGACACTCAGTACAGCATCTTTGATTTTACGAGCTAATGATTGTGTCAGTATAGGGATCGTTTGGTATTCAGCTTGCTGCAATCCATTGTCAGTTGAGCTTTCTGAAAAAGCACTTTCGCCAACTATGAAACTGCGCTCAGAAAAAAAGTTTTCAGATGTTTTATTATTGGTCAAAGTCGCTGTTGCTTCCAAATTCAAATTAAACGATCGACCCAATATTGTATCAGTCTCTTGAGTTGAAGATAAATTTCTATCATAATTCACAATAACTACTTTTAAATGAGCATCAGATACACTTCTATCAACTATTTTAATTGTTCCATCTTTGATAAATGCTTCGATAATATTTTGTGACAAGGATGCTTGAGACTGGGGAGCGTAAGATGTGTTGATCACCGGTTCGATTGATAGAGTTGAAAAGGGCAGATTTTCTGATTTGACTAAACTGTAGTGAGAACAGCCCGATAAAATTATTATAAATAAGATGATGGCTGTGCAGTAACTTGTAGTAAGCTTAATCAATGGAATGGATGTAAACATTATTTACTAAATTTAGTACCTAAATTCTAAAGTCCAGCCTAATTAACAAGGAATATAATAAAAGAATATTAAATATTGTATTAGATAAACTGAGAACCAGGATTTTAATGTCATTACTATTAGATGTAGGGCCTCCGCGATTCGACTGAGCCCGCCGTAGTCTTGTCGGAGTGCCACAAGTTGCTTAGTCTTTATAAAAGGCTCTTCGCAAGCGAAGGCCCTACTTGTATAAGATGATTTATTTTGGTTCAGGCTACGCCGACTTAAGTTTTAATTCTTTTATTAACAGGCAAATAAATCCAAATAATAAACAAAAGTTAAATAATAGATGAAGCGGAAAAGATTTTATTACAAGCCATTCTCCAAAACATCCACAATCGATAGATAGTCCCTGCTGCCAAGCAAAGATCAATATACCAATAAAAATGATCATGAGGTCAGCTAATATAGACAATGCACCCAAATACAATTTTTTGATTACCAAAGAAATACCAGCTATAACTTCTAACCAGGGGAGAAATATTGCAGTAAAATAAGCTAGCCGGTAGGGGACTAAATCAAACGCCTGGATATCAAATACAAATTTGCCAGGATTTATCATTTTCAGAACACCTGATAAGATAAAAATTAAGCCTAAAACCAGCCTGATAAAAATTAAATGTTTGGCTTCTCTTTTTTCTTCTGTAGCCATTTATCCCAGCCTCCCTTTAGTGTATAGATATTATCAATCTGTAATTCGTTTCTCAATCTCTGTGCGACATTCTTACTGGCGTGACAACCGCCACTGTCGCAGTAGACGACAATTTTTTTATCAGGATCAAAAATTTGCATAAAATCAAAAAGCAAATTATCCCAATCATCTTCATTTAAAAGTTTAGCATTTGTGATATGACCCTCATCAAATTTTTCGCGATTTCTTGCATCAACCCAAATAATTGAATCACTGTTTTTTAATGCTTCATTGATAGTAATTTCACCTTCCAAAACTTTTCCATCTTTAAATGATATCATGTCAGGATGAAATTTCCAGGATGCAATTGCGAAGATTGAGCTAATAATCAGGACTAGGATTATCTCTTTAAAAACGGTTATTATTTTCGTAGACAAAATGTTTTTATCTATTTGATTCACTGAATTCTTAGATAGGCAGTATACGGTTTTGGATTCTCTTTGGGATAATCAGTATGTATATTTATTATGCTTTGTTGTCGTTTTTCTGTTGAGAGTGGTGTGACAATAATATTATATTTACGCCCCTTTTCTATTTCTTCAATTTCAGTTTTAAAATTCTTAACACCATTTTCTACACGCAGGACATGTATTGGGTCATCGATTAAAAATTCTATCGACATTTTTTTACTGACCGCTTCTTCAGATATTCTCCAAACCAATAAACGTGGTTGAACTTTAGCAATTTTGGGAATATCGACTTGGAGGGTGAGATTATACTTTGGTTTTTTTGGATCTGATGTTTGGACGTAAACATTTTTAGTTTGCAAACCTTCTCTGTAGCCAATTTTTAGGGTTGCTGTAATTTCACCTGATTCTCCTGGAAAATACTCTTTTTTATCGAGTTTAGTTGTCGTGCACCCACAGCTCGCTTTGACTTTAATAATTGTGATCGGGTAATCACCGACATTTTTAAATTTAAAAAAACCGGATTTTTTTTCATCACCCACCTTCGCTTTTACATTTACCTTATTATTCTCAAATTCCAATTGAGCGACCAGTTGGGAAGTTAATGTTAAAAATAAAACAGCTGATATTAAATATTTTAAATTTTTCATAAGAATGTATTATTGCGTTATAGATAATGATTTTCAACAAATAATATTTTGATAAATGTAATGACAAGAGAATAAAACAAAGTTTCCAATAGGTTCAAAGAGTTATATTGGAAAAACATCTTGAATTTTAATCAACGAATCGTGATCTTGATTAGATGAAAATTGTAATTTTGGGATCAGGTCGAGGAAGTAACGCTGAGGCGGTTTTGACTGAGTATACAAATGGCAATTTAGGGAATGCTCAACCTGTGGCTATTTTCTCCGATCAACAGCAAGCGTTAATTTTAAAACTGGGCGAAAAATTTGATATCCCAGCAGTTTACCTAAATCCTGGGAACTTCAAAACAAAACTATCTGAAGCTGCTGAAGAAAATTACATTGAAATAATTAGTGGATGTAAGCCCGATCTTATCGTTCTTGCAGGTTACATGCGGATGGTTCACCGAAAATTTTTAGATGCATTTCCTAATAAAATTATTAATCTTCACCCAAGTCTGCTGCCGAGCTTTAAAGGGCTTAACTCAATCAAACGAGCATTTGAATATGGAGTAAAATATACAGGCTGCACAGTTCATTATGTAAATGAGCAAATGGACGCCGGAAAAATTATTGATCAAAAAATAGTGCCGATAGAAAGTGATGATACTTTGGAATCGCTGGAAGAAAAAATTCACAAAGCTGAACATCAGCTGTTGCCTGAAGTGATTAGACGGTTGAGTGGTGTATCAGCGGATAATCTTTAATTGACTGTTTTACCAATAAGATATCTTTAATGAGCATCAAACTTAATTAATATTTTGGAATCGGAAAAAAATAGTTCAGTATCAATCACAACCAAAGATCTGGTAAAAGAATTTGGCAAACGCAAGGTTGTCAATCAGGTCAACATCGAAGTGAATGCCGGTGAGATTGTTGGGTTACTTGGACCGAATGGAGCCGGAAAGACAACTACGTTTTATATCGTTGTCGGATTAATTCCTGGATCGTCCGGCAAAGTATTTTTGAATGATAAAGATATTACTAATTTACCGATGCATAAACGATCCAGACTTGGTATTGGTTATTTGCCCCAGGAACCATCAGTGTTTAGGAAATTAACTGTCGAAGATAATATAAAGGCCGTCGCCGAAACTTTAAAAATACCTAAGGCTGAGCGGTTAAAAGTCATAGAAGAGCATTTGGATGAATTGGGATTGACACCGTTAGCAAAACAAAAAGCTTACACCCTTAGTGGTGGAGAGCGGCGGCGTTTGGAAATATCTCGATCGTTGGTTACATCACCGAAGTTTTTATTAATGGATGAACCGTTCAGCGGAGTCGATCCAATCAGCGTTAGTGAAATTCAGGAAATTGTTAGAAATCTAAAGAATAAAGGCATCGGTGTTTTAATCACGGATCACAACGTTAGAGAAACATTGAGAATTGTTGATCGTGCATATTTACTGCATGAAGGTAAAGTTCTTTGCGAAGGTTCAAGTGAGAAATTAATTAACGATCCGCAAAGTCGCCAATATTACCTGGGTGATGAATTTGAGTTGTAGATTAAAACACTTGTAATGTATTGGATTTATAATCTTGTCGGATTAATTTTCTGGTTGTGAACTATGTTGATTATGACGAAAAGTATATTTGGAACTCGACGCTACCTTCGCTCTTTTAGGGCTCTGTGTTTGAGATTATTCCAATCCGTGGGTTTACGACGCATATGCTTGTAACCCACGGCTAGTAGCCTGAACTCCTTTGGAGATTAGGGCAGATGCTATAATTTTAACTAGTACTAATATATTGTACAGCTGAAATTATTGTTCGGCCTATTTACGAAAGTGATTGAAATAATAATGATACGTTACTACTCTAAGGGTTTAGATATATGATTTCTTTCAATATGAAACTATTACACAATAATATACAATTCTTTCAATTCGCTGTAATTTTTTATCTTAGTGCATGCAATAATATTAAAGCTGCTGAAATTAGTTACGTTCTAGATTATGGGAATAATCCATTTCTTGAAGAATTTTCAATTTCTAGTGGTAACGCGACTCCAACATTTGGAGATTTAAACAACGATGGTCATGAAGATTTAATAATTGGAGCAAATAATGGGAGGTTATCCTGTTTAATAAATAATGGGCCGAATGCAAAAGTTACATTTACCGAAAAATTTGTAACTACGATTCCTTTCGTTTTCAGTTCATTTGATGTCGGTAATTTATCAACAATTGCGCTGGGCGATATAGATGGTGATACTGATCTTGATATGCTTGTTGGAAGTGCCAATACGTCGTTAACTTATTATCTCAATTCCACATCTAATGTTAATGATATTCTCTTTCTCAAAAGGGTAAGCGGAAGTAGCCCATTCTTTGGAATTGAAATTGGAGAAAATTCTGCTCCTGTATTTGTCGACATAGATAATGACAATGATCTCGATGTATTTGTCGGTGAAGCAGGAGGAGTTGTGAGATTTTTACGCAATACTCGAAATTTTGCAGTTCCAAATTATACAACAATTTCAGGTAGTGAAAACCCATTAAATTTTGTTAATTTAGCAGGTGATAATCCGAAACTTACTTTTGTAGATATTGATAATGATAATGATTTTGATCTTTTTATTGGGGAGAGTGATAACGCAAATTCTGGTTTAGCTAAAATTCATTTTTATCTCAATACAGGAACGGCAGAAAATGCTCAGTTTATTGTTAAACCACCGGCAGAAAATCCTTTGGAAATTTCCAAAAATGATATTGATCCAAAAATTGCCTTTACCGATTTCGACAAAGACAACGATTTTGATGCCTTTATTGGATTCGGTAGTGGAGCATTAGCTTATTTTGAAAATATTGGAAATAATACATCTGCTCAATTTCAAGAAAACAGTAGTGAAAATTCTCCAACAAAATTGCATAGGATAAAAAAAGTAGCATCCTCATTCGCTGTACCTAGTTTTGTTGATATCGACAATGATGGAGACCTTGATGCTTTTATTGGAGAAAGAAACAATCTTAATCATAAGGCATTGAGGTATTATGAAAATTTTGGTGATAAAGATAAGCCTGATTTTCAAGAAAATTCTACGTTTGATAGTTTCATCAATACTATTTCAGGAAACGATATCAAACCTGCGTTTGTCGATATCGATTCTGATGGAGATTTTGATCTGTTTTTAGGCGAGAGAAGTGGGGGTATATTTTATTACAAAAATGTTGGTGATAAAAATAGTGCAAATTTTTTACGACAAACTGGTACAGACAATTTATTTAACGGTGTTGATGTTGGAACAAAATCTGCACCGACATTTGTCGATATTGATGCTGATGGAGACTTTGATTTATTTATCGGAGTCGGTGGAGATGCATCACCGCCAACAGGTGAGATGAAGTTTTATCGTAATGTGGGTTCAAATACTCAGCCGCAATTTATGGAAGAATTAGGGGAGCAAAATCCGCTTAATGTCGACATAGGAGCAGAAGCAACACCTACCTTTGTCGATATTGATCTAGATGGAGATTTCGATGTTTTTATCGGAACACGCTCTCCAAATAATATGGCGTTTTTTAAAAATAATGGAACCGCACAGGCTGCATCTTTTGAACAACTTTTTGGAACAGATCACCCATACCCAGAATTACAAATTGGGCGTGATACCGCTGTCACTTTTGTCGATATTGATAATGATGGTAGTCAAGAAGCTTTTATGGGAGAAGTAAATGGTGGTATACTATTTTTTGATTCAATACTTAAAAGCAATCCCGAAGCCATTACAGATATTTTAGATGCGATTGAAAATATACCTGAAATTATAAATGTTTTGGCAAATGATAAACCTGATATTGGAAGTATAATTTCTGTAGAAATTAGTTCTCAGCCATCAAAAGGCTCAGTGTCTGTTAATCAGGATATGACTGTAACTTATACTCCAGAAATATTTTTTCTCGGTAGAGTCTCATTTACTTATTTAATTAAGGACGATCAAGGCGGAGAGTCTTCAGCTAAAGTAACGCTAAATTATAAGAAAAAGAATGGCATTTTAATTTATAGTTTAGATACAATAAATAATCCGTTAAACGGAATAAATGTAGGAATTTTATCTGCGCCAAAATTTATTGATATTGATAATGATGGTGACTTTGATTTATTTATTGGATTTAGAAACACCAGTGGTGGGAGTGCATTAAAATTTTTCAAGAATACAGGATTTGCTTCCAATCCTGTCTTTGTTTTAGATAACAGCTTTGCCAGTAATTTAGAATTAGTAGGAGGCAATGATTTTAAACTAGAATTTGTCGATATAGATAACGATGACGATTTTGATATTTTTATCGGTGAAAGGTTTGGCGCTATACATTTTTTACGAAATACCGGCGATAAGAATAATCCGTTGTTTAGTGCCGGCAGCAGCACTGAAAATCCATTGAACACAATTGATGTAGGATTTAGAGCGACACCTGTTTTTGTCGATATCGACAACGATAGTGATTTTGATTTATTTGTTGGAATAGGGGGAGATTCTGAAGCGAGTGGAACCGGGAAAATATTATTCTTTAAAAATAACGGGGATTCTCAATCGCCTAATTTTGTAGAATTTACCGGCACTGATAATCCGTTAGATGTCGATATTGGATCTGAAGCAACACCAGCGTTTGTTGATATTGATAGAGACGGAGACTTTGACGTTTTTATTGGATCAAGAGCTAATTTGCCCCTAACATTTTATGAAAATATTGGTAACGCAGAAACTGCTAATTTCCAGCTTGTTTCAGGAAGCAATAATTTGTATTCAAGTCTACAAGCTGGTGGTGATAGTGTTCCTACGTTTGTTGACATCGATAATGATGGACTATTGGAATCATTTATTGGAGTTCAATCGGGTGAAATACATTTTTTTGAAGTAGCTGAACAATTCAGGCCAAGTGCAGTTGAAGATAGTACTACCACCGGTATAAACTTCTCGACAAATATTGATGTGTTAAAAAATGATCTTATAGATAATACATCCTTACGAGTTACAGAAATAATACAAAATCCAGCGAATGGAACGGTTAGTGTAAATTCGGATAACACAATTTTATATACGCCCAATGAATCATACGTTGGAGAAGATTTATTTGAATATCGTGCTGATGATGACGAAAGTGGAATCGTTAAAGCAACAGTTAGCATAAATATAGTAGAAATCTCTAAAAAAGATTTTGAGCAAACCCTGGAGGGAAAAACAGCTACATTTGATGTATTGAAAAATGACTTGGATAATTTTGGCTTAAAATCAATTATTAGCGTTACAGATGCTAATAATGGAAATGTAACTATCAGTAACAACAAAATAGTTTATACGCCGGAGACTGGATATATTGGCAGTGATGGCTTTTCATATGTTATGGAAACTGATCAGGGAGTTAGAGCTGGAGCAGATGTCGATATATCAGTTTTATTACGCAAGTATGAAGATTGGGTGAAGGTTAATTTTAGCAGATTCAATGCTGCTGCAGATAAACTTCCAAGTTCAGACCCCGATGGTGATGGTCGAGCGAATTTGCTCGAATTTGCTGTTGGATCATCACCTGAGACGATTGATCAAAAAAATGCAGGTTTGATTTTTGGACTAGAGAATTTTGTGGATTTTGAGGGAAATCTAGTGCTTTCTTTCAATCGATTAAAAGGCAACGATACAATAATGTATATACCAGAATTTTCCGGTGATTTACAATCATGGAGTTCAAACAGAGAAATGTTTGTAGAAATAGAAGCAATTCAAATTTCACAATCCATTGAACAAGTTAAAATTAAGTTAGTAGACTTAAGCAGTAGTAGTAATAACTCTAGTGGAAATAAATTTATTAGACTTAGAATTGAGGAAAAATAATTTTTATTTCACATTTGCGCCCCTCAACACATCTACATGTCTGCGCGACATTCAGAATATAATATCCCGGCATAAAACAGCCCGAATAGTGTAATGCATCTAAATTAAGGAATAATTGTCCTCATACTTTCGGGATTTTTTTCTTGACAGTTTTATTTATCTAGAGAAACTCTGAAAGTTAAAAAAGCACCATTGGAAACAGCAGGTAAAGTAGATACCCCGAGGAATAAAAATTTTACTAGTTCAAGCCTAAAACCTTTAAGATTAGTAATCTATAATGATTCACTAGACTATGGCAGTCATGAAGAAGTTTCATGTCATGGTCTGGAAGCTATTGCCAGTGATGAATCGATTAAACCAATTTTTATTTATTGTTCTTCGAATAAAGAATTAGAGAATAGATTGCTTGAAATTAAAAAGAGTACGTCAAATTTGGAATTATTACCTATTTCATTTCATTCTGAATCATTTGAAGGACTAAAAAGTAAGTTATCCAGTAATAAAGTTAATCAGCTTGCAAAAATTATTTCATTAAAAAATCCCAATGGTATACTTGTTATTCAATCAGATTTAGAAATTTCGTCATTAGGATTATTAGCCGCAAAGAAATTAGGTATCACTTGTATTAGTTATTTAGCATCTCCACATACATTTGAAGAAAATCGATCTAAATATGGATATATTAAAGATTTATTCAGTAAAAAGTTTTTAAAGATACCTAATAAGATTATTGTAAATTGTGACACGGCAAAATCACTCGTTGAGGCTAGAGGGATTAAGCAGTCTATTGCAGTAGTAAAAAGCTGTATTAAAAGATTTAATGAAAAATATTCAGAAAAGGATCGCGAAAAAATTAGAAGGAAAATGCGAATTTCACCTAAAAAAGCGGTTTTAGGCGTAGTGGCGAATTTAGAACTTAAAAAGTATCGACAGGATTTTCTACTAAAAAGTTTAGCTGAACATGCACCTTATATATGGGATTTTCATATTTTATTTGTTGGCAATGGACCAGACAGGGCAGATTTGGGCAGTTTATCTAGAGAGCTCAAATTAAGAGATCAAATTACATTTATATCAGATAAAGATAATCTATCTACAGTATACTCAATTATTGATATATTGGTAATTCCTTCCAAACATGAATTAGTTCCATTAGTTATGATCGAGGCAATGCTAAATAAAGTACCTATTGTGGCACCTAAATCAGATGGTATGGCAGAATTTTTACCTCATGAATGGCTATTCAAACCTGGAGATAATTTTAATTTTGTTGAGAAAATGCAGACGACATCAATTAAATCTCATAATAATACACTTGAAGCTAATTATATTAGAGCTGTTGCGGAATTTGATGTTGATAAGTTTAAAAAAAATATTGTCGATGAAATAAAATCAACTATGCATTAATTTAGTAAAAGCCGGTAACATGGCCTTGTAATAATTTAATAACAAAAACTCCTATATTACTGGAAACATGTGCAGCAAAACATGGAATTAGTGATTTTTCTGTGTTGAATTTATTAAATCTAAGAAAGTAAAACCAGAGCGAGTTAATGAATACAATAATTGTACTAAATATTGCTTTCGAAGTAAAATGTAATTCCAAACCCGAATCTGTCCATTCCCAAAGGAATGGATGAAACAAGGCAAATAGTATTGAGAATCCAATTACACTCGATAAAAATATTGCTTTGCCTTTATTATCTACAACTAAAAATCCCCTAAAAATTATTTCTTCAATAAAACCTGCACTTATGATTGAAAGTAGAAATAATACAGTTATGTCTGATTGTTCAGCAGAGACTCCAATTAAGTATTCTCCGCCAGTTTCTATCAGCAAAATTATTAGAGCACCAATTACACCAATGACAATAATGCTCAATTTCACTGATGTTGCACCCGGGAATGCATTGGGATTTGGGTTATTCGACTTTAGGCTACGATAATCATCCAGCCATATTTTGAAAATATAAACTGAAATACCAAACATAAATACTATGATGAGTGGACTCTGATCCATAAAAAAAGTAGTTGGTTAAAATATATATTTTTGTTGAAGATTAAATAACTTACTCTTGTAGATTAATGATGGATAGTCATTAATAAATTAATTTGTAAAATATCAATTATTATTTCAAATTTAATTGAATAATTGAATTCTCAATTAATTCAATATGTAATATATTCATTATAATATTGAAAAATTAATAACGAAACATGCTATTAACAACAAAAGAATCTAAGGCTCAATTAAACTTTAGTGACTTGGATCAACTTACATTTCCTGCTGAAAAACATTTAAAAAAATTGAATGAGTTTATTCAATCTCAAGTTGATAACTTCGAGG
Organism: Opitutales bacterium; assembly: GCA_021772565.1. Classification (GTDB taxonomy): domain Bacteria; phylum Verrucomicrobiota; class Verrucomicrobiia; order Opitutales; family JAJFLR01; genus JAJFLR01. Next base: position 30,398 of record JAJFLR010000025.1, read on the forward strand.
CTGAAATTCAGGAAGTAGTCTCGTATTGCTTGAAATCAGGAGGGAAACGATTAAGAGCATTATTATTATTCTATAGTGGTTGGACCGATGAAACGTATGTAGCGGAAGAACTAGTTAAAGCTGCTACAGTCATAGAGTTTATTCATTTAGCCACATTAGTGCATGATGATATTCTTGATAACGCTGATCTTCGTCATAATAGATCAACAGTCAGTGAACGTTATGGATCAGCAGTAGCAGTGTTAATAGGTGATGCAATATTCTCTCAATCACTTAAACTAGCATCTGAGTTTCCGACCGTTGATGTATGTGCTGCCGTTTCGCAATCGACTCGCAGAGTATGCAGTGGTGAGATTGCCCAAAATTTTTTAAAAGGTAATTCAAATATATCAATTGATGATTATTATAGGATAATTAATCAAAAAACTGCGGAACTGTTTAGAGTGTCAGCTTATTTGGGAGCACATTTATCAAATTATGATAAAGCTTTCATTAATGCAGTTGAAAAATTTGGTGAACATTTAGGCATAGCATATCAAATCTACGATGACACTACAGACATTTTTGGGTCAGAAGATAAAGTTGGAAAAACTCTAGGTACGGATTTGGCTGAAGGGAAAATTACATTACCATTAATATTGTTAGGCAAGAAACTTAATTCATTGGAAAAAACAAACTTCAATATGAATATCTTTGGCAATAATTCGATTAGTATAGAGAACATTATACCCAAATTAAAAGAACTCAATATTCATACGGATGTGCAACATTATTTTAATAAAGAATTAAAGTTAGCTAATACCGCTTTAGCTGATTTTGAAAATTTACCACCGGTTAAACATTTACTGAATTTGAGTAATTATTTAAATGGTCAAATGAAAGAAATTCTCAATTAGACCAATAGCTTGAGTAAGTTTAACTATGAAAAAAAATAACAGAGACTTAATTATAATTTTTTATTTTTTAACTACATTGTTTTGTATTAGTAATAATGTATTTAGCCAGGCAGAAATTTTTTCTCTGGAAGGGAAAATAATGGAGATTTTTGAAAAGAATAAAAATTCCATAGTAAGAGTTAAGGCAGTTAGCCAAACAGAAGATGATGATGAAAAACCTAAAATATATGCTGGAACTGGCTTTTTTGTTAGTCAACATGGACACATTATCACAAATGCCATTGTTGTTTATCAAGCTCGTAGAGTTTGGATAGAGTATGAAAAACAATACTACTCAGCAGAAGTAGTAGGCTTTGATTCATGGACAAATCTATCACTTTTGCAATTAGTAAAACTTCCTGAAGTATTTACTCATATAGAAATAAAAGAAACTGAGATGCCACAAACTGGATCGATTGCACTTAGAATTAGTGCACCATTTAGTTTTGGTGCATCACCCAGTTATGGAATAATATCCGGTTTTGATAATTCATTTGGAAGTCGAATATTTCCATGTGCATATATTAGAACAACAATTCCTTCAGGACCGGGGGAGGGGGGTTCGCCTCTGTTAAGTTCAAATGGCGATTTAATAGGTATTATGGTTGCCTCTTTACCAGAGCTTAAAGGATCGTACGCACTTCCATCGTATGCGTTAAAGTCAGTTTACAATGATTTAAAAGTGCATGGAAAAATAAATTATGGATGGTTAGGATTTGATATTGTTGAGAAATATTCAAAAAAATATAATCGCATCATGGTGATTAATAAAATTGAAAATGGATCTCCAGCTATGAAATCCGGATTAAAAGAAAGTGACACCTTACTTGCTCTAAACCAAATACCAATAAAATCACCTCACGATTTAAATAATGTCATTTTTTTAACACGAACTAATGATGATGTAAGAATTAGAATTAGACGTGAGACAGGAATCTATGATTATAATATTGTTTTAACTTCTCAACCAATTAATAACAATAATGAAGATGAATCTTTAGATACTGAATAACTTTTGGTTTCTAACATTTAAAGTTCACTAAAACTGAATCCAGTAAAAAAGTCTATATTAATGAACTGAATAAAGTCTGAAACATGAATTGTAAAACACTGGCTAGCTTCAGTAGCAATAACATCTGCCGACGAAACAGTATCATTGTAAAGATTTTTTTCACCAAATATATTTGCTTGGCTTAAAGTCGCCAATACTGCAAAATCTTTTTTTACAATAAAGTTTCCCTTAAAAACTATATGAATAAAATTACTGTCATATCCTCTATTAATTAGAGCTTCATTTTTTTCAATATTATTAAACACAAGTAGTGTCGAAAACTTTAAGAGGGCTTTCGGATGCCATTGACTGCAAAATTTAACATGTGACAGAAATGATAGTTTATTTAACGAATTCAAGATAACGCCATTTCCATATGGAGTATCTTTTAATTTGTTAAAACTATCTTTAGAAAATTTTAAAAGAATTACATTACTGAGTGTTCTATAAGTGAATTCAGATGAAAAGTTGTCAAGTAAAGCAGTTTCCAATAACGAATCACCAAATTCCAGAATTGCAATTCTACTAGGAAGTAAATCATCGTTATCTTTAATTATTTCTATTTTCCCAGAATAAATCAAATACATCGAATCCGATGTCTCATTATTTTCAATAATATTTTTATTTGATTCGTATTCAATACATTGAATTTTTTCCGATATCAGTGAAATAGTATCAGGTATACAATCTTTGAATATTAGACTATTATTTAGGATTTGCAAAATAGAAGATTGTGGAACTCCAAAAACTTCATTTCCACTGATCCAATTTTTATATTTAAAGATATATTTCTCAATTAAGTACTTAATATTACTAATCACAATCCATAGAATAATATAAACAGAGAGTAATAGTAATGTTGAAATAGTTATTAGTACGATACTGCCTGGTAGATCGATACCAGATGAATTTATGTTTTTAACTAAAATTTGCGATGCATAGGTATAGAATAAGATTATGTGGGAAAATAAATTAAAAATAACCCAAAATAATAAGCAAAAACTATAGTTTATTAAATATTTATCAGACTTAGTTTTTTTATTCTTACTTAAAATTTTTATAAGTGGAAAATGTTTATAAAAATTTAAACCAAATTTATTAGTAAAATTAGTTGAACTATTAAACGCAGTTATTATTTGGAATATAGGCGTATTTTGACATGGGGCGATTAACAGTAATATTGCTAAAAATAGTATATATTCAACTTGTGGTATCCATAAGAATATAAGTGCTGATACAAAAAATAATGGTAATAATCTCATCAAGGCAACACCCGTCAAACAATAACGCCCACCTATTATTGCACTACTTGTGTTTACATTTAAATGAGGTATCAGTGATTTCCAGACAAATGTGGGTCTATAGACAGTTAAATTATAATATTTTAAAATGCCCGCCGCTAGCAAATAACCCAAACTAACGCATAAACTAGATATTAGTATTCCAATAAAAATATGTATGAAATTCTCAGGAATTGAGATACCATTATAAAATAGCCCTATAATTCCTGAAATTATAATCACAATAGCTAAGCAATGTGAGATAAAGCTATTCAATCGAATGGGCCACTTTATCTGATTATTGATCTTGTCATCTTCATTTTGATTTTGGATTAAAATTTTTGATTGAGTCGCTTTTTGTATCAGTCTGTACAGGTCTGCTAACGATATATTATTTGTTTGTGATATAATATTTGATATTAATTCAGTGCCAGTTAAACCGTTACTGAATTGTTGTAAAATATTCCAATCAATTTTTGAAATAGACAAGAATGTTGTAAATGCTGGATTTTTAATTATTAAATTATTATCATCAATTGATAATTTTTCAATATCCTGAGCTAAAAACAAATTAGTTGATGTTAATAAATGTTCTTTATACATCATATCATTATGGATTTTTTCCACGGAAAATTTTTATACTATATTCAATATCTATAGAAAATAATTATCAATATCTCATGAAATATTATTTAATGCCAATTGTATACTTGTTCCACAAAATTCAATGTATTATTTGAATTGAAAAATGATGTACCTATTACAAACGTATCACAACCTGCCATTTTACAAAGTGCGCCGGTTTCCAAATTAATTCCTCCATCTACTTCAATTCTAAATTTATAATTATTTTTTTTTCTGATATTGTACACGTGTTTTATTTTTGGAATTACATTCTGCCTGAAACTTTGGCCACCAAAACCAGGCTCAACTGTCATAAGAAGCACTAGATCTATATGTTCATAATAGGGATCAATTTGATCAATTGAAGTATCAGGATTTAAAACTATTCCCGTTTGACATCCCAATTTTTTAATTTCAGATAATGTTGTAGTTTTAGAGTAATCAGGTTCAACATGTATGCTGATCAGGTTAGCTCCAGCATCTGCAAATGGCTTAATATATTTCTGTGGTTCATCTAGCATTAAATGAACGTCATAATAAAAATCAAATTTACTCTTCAGTGCTTTTAGGGTTTGAGGCCCAAATGTTAGATTAGGAACAAAATGACCATCCATAATATCCAAATGAAGCCATTTCAACCCAACAGACTGAATTATTTCTGCACTATTTTCTAAATTGCAATGATCACCAGCTAGTATTGAAGGTGCTAATATTGTGTCATATTCAATCATTCTGAAATCAATAGGGATTAGTTTTATTACGATGACTCTAGTATTTTTAATACAAATTAATAATAGCGAATTAATTTCAGTCAAGTTATGTATTAAAATATTAAAGCTTTCTACAATCCTTAAAAAGTATCAGTTATAATTTAATAGAATCTATTGCGTTAGGTAACTATAATTTTTATATTTTTATGTTCAATCTACTTAACTAGTCTTCTAATTGGGCATTGACTGCATTGTTTAAAAACTTTCATCTAATTGAATTTCAATTCCATTATAAATTAGGCAAACATATGTAACTATATTCTAATGAAAATAAATTACAGAAAATGTAAACTTATCACCTTATTTTTAGCTCAGTATATCTATCTAAATGGATTTTTATTTGCTGTTGAAATTAAAGAATTAATTGGAGATACACAAAAAATATCACAAAATTCAAATGAAATGAATTTGGTCTGGTGGATACCCACTGAGTTTTGGAAAATTTCATTCAAGAAAAACGAAGAAATATCGAATGAAAAAAAGAAAAAATATATAAAGGTAATGGATCAGTATTCATTATTTATAGTTTTAAGCGCATATATTGGTCCAATGGGAGAAATATTTCCCAAGGATGTAGAGATTCTTTATAAAAATATAGAATTAAAGTATAATAATAAAAAATTAATAATGTTGGAAGATTCTAAAGTTAATTCTGTTGCACGTGATCTTCTGGTAATGATGAAACCTTTAATGACAAAAATGCTTGGGCAATTTGGTCATAGCATGGAGTTCATATTATTTGAAAATATTAAGGATAAGAAAAAAATAATTGATCCTAGAGAAAAAGGTGCCTTTGAATTTGAGTTGCTTGATAAAAGATTTCATTGGCAACTTCCACTTATCAGTCTTTTACCAAAGAAGACTGATATTAAAACTAAAGAAGTATTCCCAGGTAATTATAATTATAATCCATATAATGGAAATAAGTTAATTTGATTTTTATGCTAACTGTAATCTATTTGAAATTTTATAATTATCGTTGAATAAATTTTATGAAGCGCGCATTAATCACCGGAATAACGGGACAAGATGGTTCCTACCTTGCAGAGCTGCTGCTTAAAAAAAATTATGAGGTTCATGGAATAATAAGACGTTCTTCAAGTTTTAATACTAGTCGCATAGATCATTTGTACCAAGATAGACACGCATTGGGAAATAAGCTCTATTTACATTACGGCGATTTATCTGACTCAGTTCAACTGATAAAACTCATTTATGAACTTAAACCTGATGAGATTTATAATCTTGGCGCACAAAGTCACGTGAGAGTTTCATTTGATATTCCTGAATATACAGGTGATATATCAGGATTGAGCGCTATTAGAATTCTGGAAGCTATCAGAGAAACAGGAATGGTTAAAAAGACCCGATACTATCAAGCATCATCTTCAGAGATGTTTGGCAAAGTTGTTGAAATCCCGCAAACAGAGAAAACCCCATTTTATCCACGGTCACCCTATGCATGTTCTAAAGTTTATGCATATTGGTTAACAGTAAATTATCGAGAAGCTTATAACTTATTTGCGACTAATGGAATCTTGTTTAATCATGAATCTCCCAGAAGAGGAGAAACTTTTGTTACCAGAAAAATAACCAGGGCAGCGACAAGAATTAAAGTTGGATTACAAGATCACTTATATATGGGGAATTTAGATGCTAAACGGGACTGGGGATACGCTCCGGAATATGTTGAGGCAATGTGGCTGATATTACAACAAGACAGTCCTGAAGATTATGTAATAGCAACAAATCAAACACATACAGTTAGAGAGTTTTGTCAAGTTGCGTTTGAACAACTTGATTTGGATTGGAATGAATATGTGAAATATGACAAACGTTATGAACGGCCTTCAGAAGTTGATTTACTAATAGGAAATCCTGAAAAAGCTAAAGTAAATTTAGGCTGGGAACCCAAGGTTCTATTCAAAGATCTAGTCAAAATTATGGTTGATGAAGATTTAAGATTGGCAAAAAAAGAATTGGCTTACAAAAGAGCTACCGGAACTGCAACGCCTTTTATAAAATGAAGTCAGCTGACAAAATTTATGTTGCCGGTCATAGTGGTATGGTTGGTTCAGCAATTATTAAGACACTAATGTCGAATGGGATTAAAAATATAATTTCAAGGCGACATTCTGAATTGGATTTGTGCGATGGAACAGCAGTAGAAAATTTTTTTAAAACTCACGTTCCAGATATTGTAATCATTGCTGCTGCCAAGGTCGGAGGGATATTTGCCAACAGCAATTATCCGGCTGAGTTTTTATATGATAATTTAGCAATTACATTAAATTGTGTTCACTCCGCATATAAAAATGGAACTAAAAGATTACTATTTCTAGGAAGTTCTTGTATCTATCCACGATTAGCTAAACAACCAATTTGTGAAGATTCACTCTTAACATCTTCCCTGGAGGAAACTAACGAAGCATATGCTATAGCTAAAATTTCAGGATTAAAATTGTGTCAGTATTATCGCAGACAATATGGAGTGTTATATCATTCAGCTATGCCGGCAAATTTATACGGACCCGGTGATAATTACCATGCAAGCAACAGCCATGTCATACCGGGTTTAATTAGAAAATTTCATGATGCAAAAATAAGTAATCAAAATAAAGTTGAATTGTGGGGGAGTGGAAAACCTAGAAGAGAGTTTTTATACGTGTCTGATGTTGGAGAAGCAGTTTATCATTTACTACAAATAGAAAATCCACCTGATTGGGTTAATGTTGGGCTTGGAACAGATATAACTATTTATGAATTAGCTATTATGATAAAGGAAATCGTTGGTTATAACGGTCAAATTATTTGTGATAAAAGTAAACCTGATGGAACTCCGCAGAAATTAATGGATATCTCTAAAATACGTGCAACCGGGTGGAAACCAAAGATAGAATTAACTGAGGGGTTAAAACTAACCTATAATAGTTTTTTAAATGAATTAGACAAACAGACAGTTAGGCTTTAATTTAAATTTTCAGGTAGCTCAAAATTAACTGAAACAGAAAAACAACAACCTTTATTAGCTACACTTTCAACTTTTAAATTAGCGCCCATTTTTCTGCATAGCCTATCGCATATAGCCAGGCCCAATCCCAAACCGCCATAAGATCGAGTATTCCCACTTTCCATTTGATAAAATGGTTTGAAAATATTATTGCGCATTAAATCATCTGGTGGAATTCCAGTACCTGAATCAGTAATATCAAATTTAAGTTTAATTTTCTTTTCAGAGATAAATCGATACATAAATGAGATTAGTATATTTCCTTTGGGATTAAACTTAATCGCATTTGCTAAAAGTTTGTCTAGTACTGATTTTAAATCATACTCATAACCTAAAATAGTGTTTGGAAAATTTGGTTGAAGTATTAATTTAATATTACTATCCGGATTAAATTCTTTTTTTCTAGAGATAATATTTATGAGCAGAGTATGTGGATTAAAAATAGACTTGGCAGTTGAAACATTTGCATAAGCCAAACGGGAATAATCTAAAATATCATTAATAGTATCCAGCCATCGATAGCTACATTCTTTTATGGAATTTAATGCGAATCTTTGATCTTCATCAAGATCAGTATCTTGTAATAATTCAATGAATCCGACAATCCCATTCATCGGTGTATTCAATTCATGACTTAACATGTGCAAAAAATCTCTTTGGGCAGATTCAATATTAGTTCTAACTGAATTTTCAAGATTATCCAAAAATGAATATCTATCCAAACAACTGCTTACAACATTTCTTATTTTCTCAATATCAATGGGTTTTTTGAGATAACCACTCACACCATACTTTATCGCAGACATAGCAGTATCTAGTGATTCATATGCAGTTAGTATTACAACTTCCATATTACTATTAATTTTCTTTAGCTCGCGTAACGTATCAATACCATTTATTTCAGGCATACAAATATCAACTATTGCTACTGGAAAGTTTTTCTTACTTGCTAAACTTATGGCTTCTGCACCTCCAGCAGCTTCAAATACTTCATATTCATCTTTAAAAATAACATTCAAAGATTTACGGGGACCAATCTCATCATCGACGATTAATAAACGTTTATCTATTTCAGATGTATTCATTGTATTTTTCATAAATGAATTTTTTATATTGGAAGAAATATTTAAAATTATTAAAGCTTTATTTTAATTATTGAGATAGTCAAGTTGATGTGAGCACATCTTCAATTAATGAATTATTGATATATGCTTTTGTGCATATTTCTTTATCATTTTCATCAATTGAAATATATTTAGGGTTACAAGGTAAGCTGATTAAAAACGAGGTTCCCAAATCAGGTTCATGATTTAAAGATATCTTACCGCAGTGGTGATATACTATAAAGTAACAGGCAGTTAGATTTAATCCAAATTCTTGCGGATTATTATTTCTGTTTACAAAAGGATCAAATACTGAACTTAAGCATTTCTCTGATAATCCCGGTCCATCATCAGTTAACGTTATTTCAATAGCTGGATCATTATGCTCGTTTTTTAGCAAATTAGTTTTGATATTTATTTCGTTATCGCCTGGTAGTGTAACTAATTCATCCTTAATTAATAAATTAAAAAGCTGCTTTATCTTCAATTTATCACAGAGCATTGTTGGTAATGATTCAGTAAAATTAGTTGTGATTACAATTCTCTTTTTTCCAAATTCAATCTCATTATCTGTAATCGTTTCCTTAATTATTTTATTAATATCAATATTATCATTAAATGGTCGATCTGGATATTTAGATACATCATTTAAGTCTGTAAGCATTCTTGTAATTCTATCTACATGTGACTGCACACAATCATAAAAATTATTCCAGTATTCGGTATCTTGTAAGCTTTCTACCTCCAAGTTTTCAGTTTTTAGTTTAACTGGAATCAAATCTAAAAAAATTCTAACACCTGTCATTGCATTATGAACATAGTGTCCTAGTGAAGAAGCAAGTTTTCCTGAATTAATTACTTTGTCAGCAACTATTTTTTTATGGAGTAAAGTGATTTTTTCCTGCATTAAATTTTTGCGATTAACTCTGCCATTGAACAATGTTAATCCATCTATTAAAATGCGTTTTAAAATTTCAATATCCCAAGGTTTGCTCACATACTTATAAATCGATCCTTTATTTACTGCATCAATTGCTGCACTAAAATCAGAGTAGGCTGTCACTAAAATTCTAACGATGTTAGGACGATCTTTACGAATTTGTTCCAATAACTGAACACCTTTAATTCCGGGCATTCTTTGATCGGTAATTAATAACCCTATAGTATTTTTGTGATCGTTAAATAACTTTAAGCCCTCATGTGCATCATCAGCTAAAAGAATATTGAATTTGTAATCAAAAGATTTTTTAAACCATTTAAGCGAATTTGCCTCATCATCAACATAGAGTATTGCATATTTTTTTAAATTTAATTGTTCAGACATATTAAAACTACTCATGATTTACACCGTAAAATAAAGTGAAAATCAAGTTATAGTAATGCAACATCCCATGCAGCAAATCTGTTTTGTAATTTATCCCAACTCTCATTAATATCAAAAGTCGTAGTATGTGAACCAGTACTAGTTGGCAATAATATTTCAAGGCCAAAAATTTGTTCATTATCACTGACTATATTTATTTCACCAAAATGATGATGTGTCATAAATAATGCTGTTAGTAAGTTAATACTAATTTCAACTTCCTTATTCTCCATTAAAATAGAATACATTTTATCATAATAATTGTCATCATAATCATCAATATATAATTTTATGGATACATTTTTGGTGCTAACATCATTTACACTACACTCAATATTGATCGTAATCTCATCATCAATAAGCTTTTTAAGTATATTCTGGATCAAAACTATTGTTTGAAATAACATTTTTTCATGAACATTTATTTCAATTGCATCAAGTGCATGATCTATTAAAATATTATCATCATTAAAATTATTCCCAAGAAAGTCTTTGAATAATAAGATTTGCTTTTGACCATCTGAAGCATTGTCAATTAGATCTACAATCTTGTTTGTAACATCAATAAAAAATTTGCTTTCGTCTCTTGCAATATTTCCCAAATCAAGAAACAGAAAACTAGATTTAGAAACAAATTTATCTATTTGATCTTTGTGGAATTTTTTTGGCAGATAATCTAAAAAATTTAATAACGCTGAACTTGAATTATTAATTTTGGGTCTTAATGCAGTCGACATAACAGATAAACTTTGTATTCTATCAGTTATTATTAACCGCTGTAAGACACTTAATTTTTCTCTCAAAAGTCTGTCTCTATCTTGATTTAACTGGTAATAATCAACTGCTTGTTTAATGACGTTTTCTAGCACACGTAAGTCCCATGGCTTTTCCACATATTGATAAATATGACCTAGGTTTACAGCATCAATAGCATAATCTATTTCAGTGAAAGCAGTCGTTAGTATACGAACTATTTTTGGATATTTTTCCTTTATCTGTTTTAATAATTCAACACCAAATTTTTCAGGCATGCGTTGGTCAGTTATGACTACCGAGATAATTAAATGATTACTATTTACTATCTCCAATCCATCATCTACTGTTTCAGCAGTGAATATGTTATACGCATTTTTAAATATACGAGTAAAATATTTCAACGATTGTACTTCGTCATCGACGAATAAAAGCGTTTGTTTATTTGGGTTAATTTCATTATCCATAATAATTACATTAAGTTATTCCAATGGCAGTTCAATAGAAAATTTTGTCCACTCATTTAGTTTTGAATTGACGTAAATTTCACCATTATGATTTTTTATGATAGTATGACATATACTTAAGCCAAGTCCCATACCTTTTCCTACATCACGTGTTGTGAAAAATGGATCAAAAACCTTAGATATTTTTTCGGGGTTAATGCCTATACCATTATCCAGGACGGTTAAAATATACTTGTCGTTAATGATTTTCCCAGTCAGCTCAATTTTGGCATCTTTGGCTTCTGATTTTTCTTTAACTGCTTTACTGGCATTGACTATCAAATTAATAAATAAATGTATTAATTGAGTTTTAGATCCACAAAGTTTATCTGTTTTCTCTATGTTTTTATAAATTTTTACACCAGACTCTTTAGTTTCACTTGAAGAGAGTGTAGTTGCAATATTTATGCATTCTTCAATTTGAATTGGTTCAAATCTTTTATCATTATCAGAATAGGCAAACGTATTTAAATCTGTAACAATATTTTTAATTCGCTTCATTCCAGAATCGATATCCTGCAATGTTTCAATTAAATCAGTACTATTCTCATCAACTTCTCTTTTAGCAAATTCTAATGCGGTAATCATGAAGTTTAACGGATTATTAACTTCATGCAATATTCCGGCTGCAAGAGTTCCCAAGCTGCTCATTTTTTCACTTTGAACCAACTGAGTTTCAGCCTCCTGTAGCTTTTTATGTGCAGTATTTAGTTCATTATAACGATTGCGAAGATCTTTCTGTAAAACTACCGAATGAACTAAATTAGCAATTCGAGTTTTTACTTCAATTGTGCTAAAAGGTTTGTTCATAAAATCATCGGCGCCGGCTTTCAGTGCTTTAATTTTTGGTTCATCGCCGGCAAGTGCGGTTAAAAGTATTATTTTAATGTCTTTTGTTAATTCATTTGCACGAACCTTATTGCATACTTCAAGCCCATCCATTTCAGGCAACATCCAATCCAAAAGAATTATATCCGGTTGTTCTTTAATTGCCAATTCGAGCCCTTTTGTTCCTGAAGCGGCCTGTAAAACATGATACTCTTCGGCTAGTGAATTTGCTAGATAACGCCGCATATCAGGTTCATCATCAACGACTAAAACTGTATGTTCGCCACTCCCTAACTGTGGTAAATCTATAGAGACTGAATCTTCATCTATTTGAATATAACGACTAGCTGCCTTATTTGCAGCTGCAAATAATTCATCACTGTCATTTCTAACTTCATTAATTTCAACTGATTTTACTTCAGGCTGATCTTTACGCAAAGGTAACTGGATTGTGAATGTGGTACCTTCATTAACTTTACTATTAACTTTTATAGTTCCATTATGTGATTTAACTAAGTCGATTGTGAGTGCTAAACCAATTCCAACACCTTGATGTATTTTCGTAGTGGAACCATCTACCTGATGAAACCTTTTAAAAATTCTTGGTAACTGATCTTCTTCAATTCCAATACCTGAATCAATTACTTTGATTATAGCAAATTCATCATCTGAATTAATATCAATTTCGATCGAACCATTGTTGGGAGTAAACTTAATCGCATTGTTTAATAAATTAATAAAAACTTTATCAAGTCTGTCTGGGTCACCGTCTATTATAATAGTTTCCAGGTGTCTAACTGTTGATATTTTAATTCTTTTTTTTGCAGCTGCGTAACGGATTGACTCAACGATTCCCAAAATAAAAGTATTTATATCAATAGATAGTAATGTGAGATTCATTTTACCTTCTTCCAGCCTTACAATATCCAGACTTTCGTTTACTAGTTTTAAAAGCCTAAGTGAATTTTTTTGCGCAACTACCAGCGTCTCATGAATTTTACCGGGTAACTCATGGCTTTTAGTTAAAAGTTCCTCAATAGGTGATAAGATTAGCGTTAAGGGTGTTCGTAGTTCATGTTGAATATTGGAAAAAAATTCAGATTTAAGCTGATCCATTTCTTTCAGTTTGATATTGGTTATTTCTAGTGTTGAGTTTGTATCAATTAAATCGTTATTAATAGTTTCAAGTTTTATTTTAGAAATACCTAATTCATTATTCACACTTTCTAATGATTTATTTATTTCTTCCTGCTTTAGTTTTTGTTGTGCTAATTCTGCCCTTAATAGATAATCTTTGAATCGAGCTATTGAATTATAATAACTCGATGTTGATGAAATTATTCCGGTTAATAGAATAAAAAATGCATTATTATAAAATATATGATCTTCGAAAATAAACTGGATGTGACCAACTGAATGTAATGAATATAGTATACAAGAGAGTATATAAGTGATCAAAATTGAGAGTGATACAAACATGGTTTCTTTCAATGACCATGGAAGTAATACGCCAAATGCTAGAATTACTAAATTGAGATATGCATAATATGGAGATGCGGATCCATTTGTAGCATAAATTATGTAACATAATGGTAAGTAAGTAAAAAATGCGAGTAAGATACCTAATTGTTTAGCATATTTTTTTATTCGATTTACAAAATGTAATATATATAATGCGAGAAGTAATAATGATGATATAAATCTGACAATCAAAAAAATATAGACCTTATCAGTGTAAATATAATGATCAATTACAAGTCCTGCCGGTACGAGTACAAAAGATAAGATACAGCCAACCTTTGACAGATTTATACGTCTCTCATTATCTTCGATTTGATATTTCTCTAGGAGCAAAGAATCCACTATTAAAATTCACATAAATTTAATCTTCTTTTCGAATATCTAAAAATACATTAACTCCGGTTTCATCTTTTATGACCTCACCAGAGATTCCACGTGGAATTAACATTTTCATATCGTTATCATCACGATAAATTAAATACCATTCCAGCAAATGTTCCATTTGATGACGATTTGGATTACTGGCGTGAACATTAGTTACCGTTACAAGTCCACCTGAACTAACCCATCTTAAGAATAATTCTATTAAGTTTTTACAAGTTTGAGTGATGAGATAATCAAACAGGCCGGCACAATAGACAAAATCGTAAGTATCCTCCAAAGAAGAATTGTCATCATAAACTTCTTTGAGAAGTACATCGATTGATTTATGTATGAATTTTATTCCTGGTTTATTATTACTTTCTGAAATTGCATCATTAATTTTTCGTCTGGCATAATCAATAGTCTCATCATTAAAATCCATAAGTGAAAATATTGATTGATTTGAGATATCATTATTTTTGATGAATCGTTGCAATTCAACAGCCGGGCCACAGCCAATATTTAAAACTTTAAATGGCCGCTCCTCACTAATAACTCTTTCGGCTTCATTTATTAATCTTTCCCCTAACATATCTATTCTATTTCGATGAGCTTTTGGTGCAGCAGTTAATATATGAAAATTATCTACCATTTTAGCATAGGCACTTATCTCATTTCTATTTTCAGATTCTAGTAGCATCATGTTTACCATTTCATAATCTCCGGCATAACCGAGAGGCTTCATATAAGTGCGATGCACAAATGGAGAGCATAATGTCATTGGGTGAAGCTCGCGGCGGGCAAAAGATTTATGAGGTACTAATTCTTCAGGCGGTATCTGGCTGGCTTCAATTTCTAATTTATCATAAAGTTCAACAATTTTGGGTGCCAAGGGTTCTCTCACTTCTTCAAAAAACTCTTCTTTTAGAGATTCTGAAGACAATGATATTCCGGCTTCTGCTTCCTCCATCCATTTACTTAATTCTGCTAAAAAATTTCTTACACTACTGACTGCTAGTTGGTAATTTGGATTAATTTCATGACTAGCATCCCAATCAGATAAAAATTGATTGGCCTCAGTTTTTAATCCTCTTCCAGGCTCCAGGCCTCTCAGATCAGACCAGGGATCTACTAACGTTGCCGACACGATCACCATTATACCAGTGGTTAGTAAACTACTAACAACAGCCCTTCCATCATAGATCGTTCTATCTCCACGAATCACTTTTAAATGTGATAAAACTTCACTAACCTGAACAATTGAAAATGGATTATAAACTTCAAATACTACGTTTCTTCTGGTGATATGCATCAAGGTTCCCCGACCGTCTACATTTTGACTATTACAAAACATAACGATGCTGTCTATGCCTGACAATGGATTTTCCATAACTATTCGAATTCTTGGTTAGTTAGTTTATTTCCCATAATAATTTTAATGAATTGCGATGCCATTTCGGATATTGATTTGTAATCGAGCAGTTCAGAAGAAGTAATTGAAATACCGATAGTTATTTTAATGATATTTGTTAACTCCAAATTCATTAGCGAATCCACTCCAAAGCTACTAATACTTTTTTGCCTATCAATTTTGTCAGTGGGAAATCTTAGGATTTGAGCAATTTGTTTTATTATCAATGTTTCCATGTGATTTTGGCGTGCATCGAAATCGAGATTGTTTAATTCATTATACACTTTAATTAAAATAGCATTATTTAAATTTTTTGGAATACTATTATTACTGGATACTTCTGAATACCTTGAAAATTGTGCAGCCTTTGGGTTTTTACTACTCCATACTTGCCAGTCCATATCGAAAATTCCCAACTGTGGTTTCCTTAGTTCTAGTTGAAGTTGAAGTAATTCAATCAATTGTTTATTAGAAAAACCTGTAATTCCTTCACTATTTAACATATTAGCCACAGCTTTATTACGTGAAACAATTCCTGTATCGTTAAAGACGCCCCAATTTATTGTTGAGGTCGGTTTGTTTAATGAATTTCTATAGTACGAAAATGTATCAAGAAAATAATTTGCTGCGACATAACTACACTGTCCTTTATTTCCAACTATTGAAGATATGGAAGAAAAGAGTGTCAAAAAATCCAATTCAATATTATTTGTCATCTGATGTATTAAAATAGCACCTTGTATCTTAGGTAATATAACATTTTTAAATCTATTAATGTTAATATCGCTAATTAAACAGTCGTCTAAAACCATTGCCCCATGAAATATACCTTTAAGTGGCAAGCAACTGGCTGTTACTTTGTTAAATAATTTTTCCGTACTGGATTTATCAGATATATCTGCTGAAATGATTGTTACTTTGGCACCATTTTCTTTAATTCTTTTAATAGAACTTATTGATTCTTCTGAAACTGAACCTGATCTGCTTACCAGTATAATTTCACCTGCGTTATATTTTGCCAACCATTTAGCAACTTCAATTCCAAAACCACTTGTTCCTCCCGTAATTAAATATGAACAGTTGTTTTTAATTTTTTGATTATTAAAACGATTTATTAATGTTGGAACATTTTGTTTATCAAATGTAATAACAATTTTACCAATATGCTTACTTTCAGCCATTAAGCGAAAAGCATCCATAAAGTTATCTATAGTAAATATTTGAACGGGTAGGGCATGCAGTTTTTTATTTTCAAATAATTCAATAACTTCTTTCATTATATCAACTACTAGATCTGGTCGGTCTGCGGCTATTCGATCCCAATCAACAGATATAAACGATATATTTCTATTAAAGGTTGTCATTGGTAAAAAATTATTTTCAACAATATCTTTTTTACCTAGCTCGATAAATCGGCCAAAGGGTGCCAGTAAATCAAAACTCTCTTTTAATGCATCTCCAGTAAGTGCATTAATAACCACATCGATTCCATAATTATTTGTAATTTTGCGAATTTCATCAACGAACACTAATGTCCTTGAATCCATAATATGCTCAATACCTAATGTTTTAAGATAATTACGTTTTTCTTCACTTCCGGCAGTTGTAAAAATTTCTGCGCCAATGTTTTTAGCAATTTGTATAGCTGCTAATCCCAAGCCACCTGTTGCACTATGAATTAATACTTTCTCCCCTTTTTTTAATTGTGCCAACTTAATCAAGCCGAGATATGCTGTTGCAAAAGTAATAAAAATAAAAGCATTATTCAACTGCAGACTTTTTGGTTTATGAAAAACAAAATTTGATGGTATTGTTATGTAAGTTCTAAATGTTCCAGGAGCTGCAGCAATCACTTCATCTCCAATTTTAAATCGCGTTACATTTTCCCCAACTGATGTAATAATACCAGTTAGTTCCATCCCAATACTGTCTTTGAAATAAGTATTATTAGTAGCTTTACTGGAAATTTTACCATAAACTTTTAATAAATCTTTAAAATTTAATCCTGTGCTATGGATTTTAATCTCAACCTCATCTGAATTTGGCGATTGATTTTCAGTTTCCTTAAAAATAAATGTTTCTGTTCTTCCCGGCTTAACAAAATCAAGATAAAGAGGTTTGTCAGTTGATAATCTTATCGTCTCAGCGTTATCATTTTTAAGATTAGCAAAGTGATTTAATTTTTTTATGAAACGTTTGTTGTTTCGAAGCGCGACTTCAGAATCAAAATTGGTGGCAATAAGTTCATTGATAACGAAAGAACAATTTTCAGTTATTTCTGATGAAGGTAAATCAATTAATTTACATAAAATATTTAAATTTTCATTCTGGATTACTTGACCTAATCCCCAAATAGGAGAATTTATAATTTTTACTGCACTATCAGAATCTAATACGATCTCAGTGTTTTGAGTTACGATACCTAAAGTAATATCATTCTGTAAATTCAATTTATTCAACCCCTGAACAAGTTTTAAAAGTGGTAAACAAATATTCGCAATATCATCGCAGTTAAAATCTAGATCAGATTTCTTTTCAAACAATGGCCATAAATAGATGATAACATTATATTCTTCTATTGGGATAACATTAATAATATTTTCTAACGCATCTTCAGAATTCGGATTGATCTCTATTATATCATTATCAGCTTTTCGGAATTTTTTTCCTTGAACTGCTAACGTACTTTGTATCCCATCAATTTTTAAATTATCAATTAAACTTAATGTGAAATCGTTTTTATAACTAAATATTAAACATCTTTCAGTTTTCTTCTTTTGATTATTTTCATTTATATCATTAGTCAAAGGCGCTTCAACCCACTTGAAATCATATAATAAGTTCTTATTACTATTTTCGTTGTCCAAAATGGACTGACAAGATAACGAATTTATTTTAACCAGTACATCACCATCA
The DNA here is from genome assembly GCA_021772565.1 of Opitutales bacterium. Taxonomy (GTDB): domain Bacteria; phylum Verrucomicrobiota; class Verrucomicrobiia; order Opitutales; family JAJFLR01; genus JAJFLR01. The sequence continues at coordinate 48,832 of JAJFLR010000025.1, forward strand.
TTATCAGTAATTGTTAAGTCACAAATCAAAGTACGTCCGACACGACTTTTTACAGTACAGTGACACCAGCATTCTGTATTTGGTGATTTAAAAAAAGTTAACTGCTCTAATCCCACCGGAATCCACGTATTATTACCACCTACCATATATAATACATTATGAAAAGCAGCATCCATTAAAACCGGATGAAATAAGTTATAATCACTTTTATGCAATAATTCCGAATCACCTTTAATTGAAATCAAGAACTCATTGTCATTCTTCCAGATAGATTGAGTAGCTCTAAAATAGGGACCATAATTCAACCCTCGACTATTTAAATATTCGTAAATTTCCGATTTCTCTTTTGTTTCAGGACATCGTTCTTTGATTTCAGATAAATTTAATTTTGGTTCAGCGACGCTTATAGATTCTGATAAAATTGTACCTTTTGCATTTAGTTTCCATTCTGCTTTTTCCTCATTAGTCTTGTTATGAATTAAAAACATATTTGTAGAAGGGTCGTAGCTAGTACTCATAATTTGTACTTTTTTTGGCTCCAGCTCCAACATTGATAAAAACTCCAAATTTTTAATAGTACAACATTTATTTTCATACAACATCGCATGCAGTGACAATCCTGCTTCAATATATCCTGCACCCGGAAAAATTGGACGATTATTTATTACATGATCTTTTAAATATGGGAAAAACTGATCATTTAACTCAACACTCCACGAGGGTAGTGGTGAATGCATATCAGTGTTAAAGAAAGTATGCCCGGATTTCCCCAAACGATATTCTTTGGAAGATTCTGACTCTGTCCAATAACGCTCTTTTTGCCATGGGTACATTGGGGCTCTGATAAATTGTCCGTTTACAGGAATAATTTTTTTCCAATTAACTGAAAAACCATTACAGTAGAATAAGCCTATACTTTCGCTAATCTTTATCTGATCAGATTCCTTGCGATAAAGAGTGTGAAACAAATTTCCATTCTTTTTCTGTAGACCTAAACATTCACGAATAGAATTTTTTAATACAGGGTGGGGGCCTATTTCCAAAAAGTTAAGGTAATTCCTCTCTAAAAGTTGATTTATAGTATCAGAAAATTTAACCGGGTTGCGAATATTATTCCACCAATATTCTGCATTAGATTCTAACCCGGTGATTAGTTTTCCTGTCACAGTTGAATAGAGCGGGATGTCTGATATTTTTGGCGTTAAATCTTTTAAACTTTTAAATACCTCCTCCTTAATCTGATCCATCCTGGAACTATGATAAGCGATATCAACTTTTAGAAAACGGTTAAAAATTTCTTTCCCGGAAACAACCTTTTCAATCTCATGCAGTTGATCTTTATCACCTGATAAAGTTAATGCTGTTGGACAATTGATTGCTGCTATAGACACCTGATCAAAATTATCTATTATTGGTAACACATCATCTGTTGATATCCCAACTGCTAACATCAATCCACTTCCTGCTAACGTTTGTTGCAATCGACTTCTATGATAGCTCACTTTTAGTGCATCCTCCAATGAAAGAGCACCTGAAACATATGCTGCTGCAACCTCACCAACACTGTGACCTAAAACTGCATCAGGCTCAATTCCAGATTCTTTTAAAACTTCTGTTAATCCAATCTGTAGTGCAAAATTGGTGGGTTGTGCTACTTCTGTTTGAGAAATTTTTGATGAATTTTCATTAGCAGACAATTCCTCTAATAATGACCATCCTGATAATTCTCTAAATATTAGATCACACTTATTTATAGTTTTTTTGTAAGTTTCATTTTTTTCCAATAACTCACGTCCCATTGCCCACCACTGCGGTCCCATTCCAGTATACACAAAAACTACAGGACCTGGATTTTCATTACTCTGACCAGTAGATTGCCCAGGCATTATTTCGCCAATACTAAAGGCTCTTAAATTATCGCGAAGCTCTTCAATAGAATTTACAGCTACTGTAAATCTGTGATTGTGATGATCTCTTCTGAAAGCTCTTGTGTGAGCTATATCTAATAATGATATATTATTATTAGATACATAAAAACTATACTTTTCAGTAAGATCTTTTAGTGCTTTTTTACTCCTGGCCGAAAAAGGAATTATAATTGATTTACCGAGTGTAGTATTTTCATCTTTTGTTAAATTTCTATTAATATCAGGTGCTGTTTCTAAAATTACATGCGCGTTAGTTCCGCCGTAGCCAAATGAATTAACAGAAGCTAAAGCTATTCGATTATTCATTGGAAGATCTTCTAATGTAGTGGGAACTTTGACATTCAATTTATCAAATGGAATTTTTGGATTAGGATTATTAAAGTGTAAATTGGGGGGTATTTTTTTATTTTCTAATACTAATGCCGCCTTAATTAATCCAGCAATACCAGCTGCAGCCTCCAGGTGCCCAATATTTGTTTTAACAGATCCGATAAAGCATTTATTGTTTAAATTTCCATTTTCAGATAACACATTATTTATTGCAGTTACTTCTGCTGGATCACCTGCTTGAGTTCCTGTTCCATGCGCTTCAAAATAAGAAATATTATTGGGAGACAAATCGGCTCGTTTATAAACTTCTCGAATAAGTTGTTCCTGCGATTTCGAATTGGGCATAAAAATACCCTGTGTCTGGCCATCCTGATTCACGCCACTCATACGTATCACAGCATGAATCATATCTTTATCATCTAAAGCTTGATCCAGTGATTTTAAAATAACTATTCCTGCACCTTCACCCCTGGTGTAACCTTGAGCATCTTCATCAAATGTTTTACATCTTGAATGCTTGGATAAAAATTTCCCTTTACTCATCATAATCGGATACTCAGGTCTAAGCATGATATTCGCTCCACCAGCTACCGCTATATTACATTCATTATTCCATATACTCCGGCATGCATAGTGAGTTGTTACTAATGAACTTGAACATGCAGTATCCATAGTTACACTAGGGCCTTTGAAATCAAATGCATGTGAGATCCGATTTGATAACAAAGTCATCGTTGAGCTTGTACTTGTGTGATTATCAGACAGATGCAAATTATCATGATTGAATCGTAATAACTTACTGTCCAGGCAAAAACCACCGATGAATACTCCGGTATTTGAATTCGCCAGGTTTTTTACTACTATTCCCGCATCTTCAAATGCTTCCCAGGTTACTTCTAATAATAGACGTTGTTGAGGATCCATACTTTCTGCTTCCCTTGCAGAAATTCCAAAAAACAATGGATCAAAATATTCAATTTTTTCTTTTAAAAAACCGCCTTGTTTCGCATATGTCTTGCCAGGTTTATCAGGATCTGGATCATAAAACCGTCTGATGTCCCAACGATCTTTGGGTACATTGACTATAGCGTCTTTCCCTTTACATAATATTTCCCAAAAAGCTTTGGGAGATGATGCTTTACCAGGAAATCTACAACCTATTCCGATAATTGCTATTGGGTGAAAATTTATCGTGGGCATTTTATATAAAAATGATATTTATGATAATAAGATTATATGATTAGTATTTAATATTTGTTAAGTTTATGTTGTTTTAATTGTTCAATTAGGGCTTTTCTATATGCGACCCTAGGTTAGGCAATATAAATATTTTTTTATTTTATGCAATATTTATATATTACAGAATATTTTATGTCACCGCTATTTAAACTTGAATTGTCTTTAATTCACTATAGCTAATCAAATGGTCTTTCATGATCATATTGAAATTAAATTTAAATGAACTTATCAATGAGTATTCTCAATGAACTTACACACAACACTTGGTGGCCGTTATGGGCAATGTGGATTTTACAGGGAGTTTTTGGTTTCTATAATGTGTGGGCATATAGAAAAAAAATGATTCAGCAGGATAAAGATCTCTATGCAGTCAAGCCTAAATCTTATAAGCCGGTCGTTCTGTTCGTGTCGGTAAAAGGTATTGATGACATTATAGATGTTTTTATTAAAGGCATATTTAATCAGGATTATGTGAACTACAGAATTATTCTTACTGTTGAATCAGAGAATGATTCAATTTGTGCAGTTATACGTGACTATCTGGGTTTACAAAAAAATCAATATACCTGGACACCAAAAATCAGAGTTTCTGATAAAATTCAAGTCGGTGATGGGTTACAAGAAGTTAAACTCAATGTAGCGGGTCTATCCAATAATTGTGGGCAAAAAATCCATAATATTCTACATGCACTAGACCAACTAAAAGATTCTGATAAATTGATTACTTTCGCAGATGCCGATATACAATGTGAACCTGATTGGCTTAGGAAATTAGTTACTCCGTTGAATCTGCAAACACATAAAGTAGTGACGACGTATCGCTGGCTAATACCTGTTTTTCCAAGTATGCCAAACTGGTTAGCTTCAGTAATAAATGCCTCTGTTGCAACTTTAGGTGGTCCTGAATGGTGTAATATGATTTGGGGGGGGTCCAATGCAATTACTCAAGAGGCTTATCATGAAATTAAACTCTATGATCATTGGAAAGGCGCACTAAACGATGATTTGCAATTTTCATACACTGTTAAAAAAGCTAAATTACCAATATCATATATTCGATCCATGATGCGGCCTTCTTCAATAAAATTTGATTGGGAGAAATTTATAGCTTTTGGCCGCAGACAATATTATCAGGTCAGAATTTACGCACCGTTTATGTGGTCAATTGCATTTGTAACAACATTGTTTTACACTATCTGTTTTGTAACAGTCTGGCTTGAGTTACTATCAGGATTTTTACCGGCAATTATTCCCATAGTAATCATGACGATATTAAACCAACTAAGAGCCCACGAACGTATAAAAATTTGTCGCTATATTTTTACAGATGAGAATCTTAAAAAATTAGAACCCACTTTTAAATTAGAGAGATTTGCCACATCATTCTGGTTTTTCATTCATTTAGTGATTATCTCAATTACTACCTTCATGAAGTATATTTTATGGGCCTATATTAAATATCATGTGACCGGTAGACAGAAAACTGAGGTTATTAGCAGAGGGTAACATTAAAAAAATATCAAATTATTAAAAAACTACTCAGTATATATATAAATATACGTGTCTGGTAGAAGATGCGATAGGGATTAGAGTAGTAGATGTACGGAGTTGTTGAGTATTAAGTATATATAGAACGAAACTTTTTATTTTTCAAAATCATGTTTTACAATATTTCCAATTTCCTCCTCTAATTTAAAGGTGATAAACCATGTCGCATATCTCTCTGTATCTGAGACCAATATCAGAATGCCCTCATTTTTCGGATCGTAATTTGAGATTAGCTGCGAAAGCTCTGATTTACTTTTTGGATTATCAAAAAGCTCACGGGCTTCATTTTTAGTTCGATAGTCTAATTCGTCAGGATGAATTCCATCAACTACGATATTGGTATACAGCATTAGAGCTCCTCTACCAATATTTTTATAACACTTACGATACAAATCTGAGATTAATTGATTATTCTGAGCCAGATGAAGCACTGCTTTATCTCTCTGCTCTATAGCTAATTTCATAATTTAATTATTTGATTAATATCTATGCAGACGTAACCCAATTACCTCATCCATATTTATCGTTGTCCTATCATTTCTTTCTTTATATAAAAACTGATACTCTGATCAAGATTTATCTTATTCATAACCAGATAAATTATTGTTTTTTGGATCATTGTTCATCGCTTCGATATTTTAGAGCATTTCAAAGGAGGATGGACTTTCCAGTCCATCGACTATAAGACTTACACATTTAGTAACAGTAGAAAAAAAATTGCTTAAAGCAAACATTGGATATCTTCAACAAGATGATCTAATAACGGTCAAATCGATATGGAACGAACAGTTTCAATTTTAACGTTAGACTGATATGCTTACTCATCTATTTCTCAAATACAAATGTTGTTGTTAGAATTGAAGGACTTCCAGAGCTATTTGATGCGACCAAGTTGTAACCTTTTGATTTATATTCACTAATTACCTTTGAAATCTTCCGAGTATTTTCAGTGTCTCCCTTTCTAGAACCGGCTGGGGTTAATGGAATTTCCTTGATGATTTCTCCGTTCGTTGATACAATAATTCGCGAGGGGGTAGCTTTATTGTATCTCTCATACACTCTCATCAATACTAACTCTCCTGAATTCTTCTCGACTGCAGTTGACAATGTTGCAGTCGACAGGCAAACGAAAACTATCATTGTAATCAAAATACTTTTTTTCATATTCATATCTTAGTTAGCATATTCTTTTGTAATGACAAGCGAAGATACCGATGAATTTTTCTCAAATTTTCAAGTCTGCTAACAATCTTATTCAGAGCTGGATAATTTATTGTAAACCGGATCATTATTCATCGCTTCGATATTTTCGAGCATTTGCAAAGATCTACGTTCTGCAGATCGTGTATGCCGTAAGCGCTGTTCTTGATTTGCTCTGGGAGCGGTTGTTCGTGAGAGATAGAAGTCGATTTCTGCTCTAGTTCCAATAAAAGCATATGCTTTTCGCCATACCTGATATCTTGCATCTCCAACCACGACCTCGACCACTGGTGGTGCACCTTGTATCAAGTACACAAAGTGCTCGGGACTTACAACAGACACACCGTTTATTTCAGCAATAACGTCACCCGGCTCCAATGCGATCCAGTCGTTTATACGTTGATCGAATAATCCGCAAGCGGGAGAATTTGCGAAAACCCGATCAATAACAACTCCTGCATACGGTGTATTAGAACTGACCGAGACTCCTAAATAACGATTACTGTCAGCAAAGAGCTCTATTGAAGTTGCTAGATTAATAAAAAGGCAGAATATAAGAATTTTGTTTAGTCTATTCATTTTAGATATAATTTGATATTGATATTACTATTGATTTTAACGAATCGTTATTCATTTGTTATTTGGCTTTTGCATAGCGAAAATAAACTCATGCGTTTCATTTTGAATTTCCACCAGCAGTTTTAATTCAGTCGGATATTTAATTTTCTTTTTAGCCCTCAAGCTAACCATACCTCCTCTAATTTCACCGGGATTCACGGTAGTTTTTCTTAAAATCCCTTCGATCGAATTTAACTGCACTTCGGCACTTGCCGCAATATTTTCAAGCTTTGCTGTGGTATCCAGATTGACCAATGACTGAGCCATCGCGGATTGTTGGGAGTCATAGTAAGAAAAATTATAGCCATTAATTGACGCATAGTTCGGTGATGCCGCTTGTAAAGATGCTGAAACTCCGCCTAAGGCTGCACTAAACATCTGAAGGGCCTGGGCATTTTGAATTTCTTTTTTCCGTTTCTCATACGTCAGCACCATGAGTGGGTTTTCCGCTTCGTAAGCTTTGATGTTAGTCATATCGATAACAAAACTTTCATTATCGCGATTTCCCACTAAAACCAAAAATGCCGGCGTTTGATTTTTTCCTAATTTGGTGTTTAACAGTTTGACGGCTACTGAGTTCTTTTTTTCCGAAGTTAGCACCGGATTGCCGGCGTCATGTGATATCTCATAGTTTAGACTTTTTACCGGCATCACCACTCTTTTGGATGCACAGCCACTGTAAAAAGAGACTGCCAGCACCAGAATTAAATACTTTATGATTGTTGTCTTCAGATTAGATGTTTTCATTTAATAGGGTATTTGAAATTTTTCTTTAAAACTTAAAACCCAACCCCAAATTAAAGGCACTGGCAGAAGCGTTATCTAGTGCCACACCTGTTTCATTTGTATAAATTGGCTGATATCTGTAGTTATATTCCGTCTTTAAAAACCATTTTTCCGAAATATCCCATTGTACACCTGCCTGAAAATCAACTCCTGTGCCAAAGAGGGTGCTGGAGCTTACATTTGTCTCAAGATTAAGATAGGAAATAGCTATGCCACCTCCCAAATACGGTTTTATTTTATTTTTCCCTCTAAAGTAGTATTGTCCACCGAAGATGGTGCTTACCTCAAAATAGTCAATTTTATCTATTGTAGTGCCTGACACGTTAAATGAAACATCATCAACTGTAAGCGAATTGAAATTTAATCGAAACAGCCATTTAAGCGGGCTTTCATATGTTGAGGAAGTAAAGTCGATCCCAATGCCGGATCCATCTGCATCGTCCTTACTATTGGCTAAGTTTGTAAATTCACCTGTTGCATTGACTGTAGATACGTATAGAGACAGACTGGAATTCTTAACATCTTTTTTCGCTTCTCCTTCAGCAGCAATGGAAGATGAAAAGAAGCATGTAGATATAATAAATGCTACTATCCAGCTATTACAAACCTGTGTAGTCACGAGGTTAAGAATTTTCGAATTTAATATTATAGTTTTAGTTTTCATAATTATTTTAATAATTTAATAGGTTAATGTTATTTAATTAATTTACTTTCACTTGGATATCGCAGGAAAACGGGTAATAATTTCAAAAAAATAGATTTTTTTTATTTTTATCCCTAAGAAGGTGGAGAATGATTGATCAAATCTTATAGCAAATATCAAAGTTCGTGTCTGATAAAAAGTCATGGATCGCTTCGTCGCTTTGCTCCTCGCGATGACAAAGAGTACACTGTTGTCATTGCGAGCCCTGCATGAGCAGGGTGTGGCAATCCATCTGACTTCAGAACGCTGTGTTATCAGACCTGAGAGACAAGTAAAACGCAGATTCAATACCCGATATTTCGTTAGTCGTTGTCGTGATCGATTACGATTATTGCGTCGCTGATTACGACAACGACAATGAAAGAGATAAAAGTCAGGATTTAAACTTGCGATTGTAAAAGAAAAATAACGTTCTCAATACTGAGGTCTGGACTTATAGCAAATATCAAAGTTCGTGTCTGATAAAAAGTCATGGATCGCTTCGTCGCTTTGCTCCTCGCGATGACAAAGTGTACACTGTTGTCATTGCGAGCCCTGCACGAGCAGGGTGTGGCAATCCATCCGACTTCAGAACGCTGTGTTATCAGACCTGAGAGACAAGTAAAACGCAGATTCAATTCCCGATATTTCGTTAGTCGTTGTCGTGATCGTTTCGCTTATCTGGACAGGACGCGGTAAAACTCTTTTGGCTTATTTGACTCAATAACAAATTGTCGTTCAGTTCCATCTCCGGTCAAAGTTTCATTTTCAGGAGTCCATGATATTAAATCATCGCTTTTTTCCAGTTGATAAGTAACGCCATTTTGACTGCTGAATCTAATTAAAGAGGCGGCATGAATCGATACTGGAACTACCTGTTCGATGATCTTTTCACTTTGTGTTATTGTATGTGTTCTGGTCACATCACCGGCGGTAAACACAATAGTTCCTGTTCGGCTGGAGGTGGAAGGGTTTGAGGCAACAGTGTAAGCAAACGTTTGGTTGTTGCTTTGAGGTGAACTTTCAGAACTGCTTATCCAACCGGAATTACTGCTCCAGGACCATGATGAGTTTGAATTCACAGTAAAGCTGTGAGAACCGCCTTCAGGTGCGAAACTTTGGGTAGTATCAGAAAGTGTTAATGTAGGCAGGATTTTTCCGTCTTGAGTTACGGTATGTGATCTAGTCACTTCACCGGCGGTAAACACAATGGTTCCTGTTCGACTGGAGGTCGAAGGGTTCGAGGCAACTGTATAAGCAAACGTTTGGTTATTGCTTTGAGGTGAACTTTCAGAACTGGTTATCCAGCCGGAATTACTGCTCCAGGACCATGATGAGTTTGAATTCACAGTAAAGCTGTGAGAACCGCCTTCAGGTGCGAAACTTTGGGTAGTATCAGAAAGTGTTAATGTAGGCAGGATTTTTCCGTCTTGAGTTACGGTATGTGTTCTGCTCACCCCACCGGCGGTAAACACAATAGTTCCTGTTCGGCTGGAGGTGGAAGGGTTGGAGGCAACCGTGTAAGCAAACGTTTGGTTGTTGCTTTGGGGTGAACTTTCAGAACTGTTTATCCAGCTGGAATTACTGCTCCAGGACCATGATGAGTTTGAATTAACATTAAAGCTGTGTGACCCGCCTTCAGGTGCGAAACTTTGGGTAGTGTCAGAAAGTGTTAATGTTGGCAGGATTTTTCCACTTTGAGTAACGGTATGTGTTCTGCTCACCCCACCGGCTGTAAACACAATAGTTCCTGTTCGACTGGAGGTGGAAGGGTTCGAGGCAACTGTATAAGCAAACGTTTGGTTATTGCTTTGAGGTGAACTTTCAGAACTGGTTATCCAGCCGGAATTACTGCTCCAAGACCATGATGAGTTTGAATTAACCGTAAAGCTGTGAGAGCCGCCTTCAGGTGCGAAACTTTGGCTAGTATCAGAAAGTGTTAATGTAGGCGGAACAATTATAGCATCTTGTGATACTGAGAAATTGTCAAAATTCCACCAGCTAGAGGGATTCCGAAAACTAAAAGGATCAAGGGTTGCATTACCTATTGAAAAGGAATACTTGATGTACAGACTTATCTGAAATCTTTCATTACCGGTTGTTGTCCAGTTACTGACATCCCAAACATCTATATCTGAAAAGCTACTGCCATCATTTGAATAAGAAGACGACATTGTTTTGTTTGTACTGTTATATGACAAACGAATTGTACCATTTGTTGAACTGGCCGAAACACGTTTATTAGTTCCGGATACCTTATTGGAAGAAACCCATTCGCTACGCACACTCTCATCTCTAGTACGTAATACAGTCAAAGTTGCCTTATTGCCACTATTTAATTCAGTTAATAGAAATCCAATCTCAAGAAAATCGCTTGGTAATAATGAAATTGGCCTTGCTTCAGGAAAATTTAAATCAACCTTTGCTGTCCAGTTAGACTTACTGCTACCCAAATTTTTGCTCCACGGAATTTGGGTCGAAAATTCACCAGAAGTCCCATTACCACGACTGATAGCAAGAACATTCAAATCCCCCAAAGAAGTACGTTTAGTTATAAAAGAGACAGCAGTATCATTTCCTATAGGATCTCCCCATTTACTTTGATCCAGTCCGTTATTATCAGTAAAGTCATCAAACCCGGAAAACTGTCCCTGAGCAAACGGGATGTAAGTTAGCGCTACGACGTTAATCAATATTAGCAGTAATTTTCTCATTATTTTCATTTTTATATAGTTAATAATTTTGTAAAACGATGGATGATTGGATATTGACCAACACGAAGTATCAATAATAAGTCTTTCCATAATAAGTTGGCGCATGATCTCGATTTGTAGAGTAGTTTCTATTGAAGCTGTCGAGATTCAATTTTTGATAATTACCGGTATTTGAATTGTTATATGAATTACTATTAGATTTTGTAGAGGCATTAAATGAATTCGATGATTGTGTATTGATCTGATCGAGTTGGCTATTCAAGTTGGAAAGTCCTTCATTCATACCTGACCAGAAAGCCTGGTCACCCAACGACGAGCATCCCGTCTGAAAGAACCCGGAAATTAATACGGTGGAAGTAATAATTGTTTTAATGATTTTATTTTTAATATTCATAATGATTATATTTTGTTAGAATTATTTAAATTAATTTGCTTTCAATTGGTTATCGCAGGAAAGCAGTTGATAATTTCAAAAAAGTGGATTTTTTTTGTAACTACCCACCATAAAGATGTAGTTAAGAATTCTTAACCATGAATATTAAAGTAAGCCACAGATGAAACACAGATTGAACACAGATTTTTCAGGTGATCTGCCTGCGTTGTTAAACTCTTCTGTGACAAGAATTAATTTCGTCCAATTACGATTAATAAA